>CAXNDX010000017.1:0-14487 GCA_964201585.1 Candidatus Woesearchaeota archaeon
GTCATAATTTCTCTCACCTCATCCCAACCATCATCACAAACGCCAAAAAACTCTCCAACTGCACATACTCATCAGAACCTTCTACCATCCGAAACTCAATATCGCCGCATTTATCGACTAACTCCACTTTTTTGCGATCATCCAACTTCAAATTCCAAATCTCTTTCTGGATTTGCTTAATCACATCAATCCCCGACAACCCATAATCCAGCATAAGAGACAACAACTTCTTCCGCGCATCGATAAACTTCCCCGCCGCCGCGAGCGACAACACCTCATTAACCTCTTTTGGCTTCGCCACCGACGCCATCGAATAGACTAATTCTGCAGTCACCTCATTTTTCAGCACCGCACAACTCTGCATAATATTTTCTAATCGTCGACAATCACCCTCACACACTTCAAACAACGCTTTGCGCGCATCAGGTAAAACTTTCAACCCTTCCCCTTTAGCCACACTATCAATCACTCGCCCAACTTCTTCCTCTGACAACGGCTTAAATCGAAACACCGCACATCGCGACTGAATCGGATCAATTATTTTAGAACTATAATTACAACTCAAAATAAATCGTGTCGTCTTTGTATAATTCTCCATTGTCCGACGCAGCGCCTGCTGCGCCTCCCGCGTCAACGCATCACTTTCATCCAAATAAATCAACTTAAAAGGTACATTGCCGATAGCTTTCGTACGCGCAAAATCTTTTACTTTTACTCGTACAACATCAATACCTCGCTCATCTGACGCATTTAACTCAAGTGTATTCTCTCGCCAATGCTCACCAAATAACTGCTTTGCGATCACAAGTGATAACGTCGTCTTCCCAACTCCCGCCGGACCAGAAAATAATAGATGTGGCATATTTCCCGACTTCACAAACGCCGCAATCTTCTCAACAATCTCTTTTTGCCCTTTAATCTCTTCAAACGTGCTTGGCCGATACTTCTCTGTCCAGATAGCTGATTCCATAACTTAATATTCGTAAGACTTCTTTATAAAGTTTATTGTACACTAATAAATTTCCAAAAAGACACAACAAAAAGAAAAAATCTACTTCTTCACATACACAACCTGCGTCGGATACGGAATCTCAATTTTCGCTTTGTTCAACGTATTATAGACTAATTCCGTAATCTCCATCTTAATTGCAGCCTCTTTATCCCAATGCTCCACCCAAAAAAACACGCGAAATTTAAGACCAAAATCGCCCATTTCATAAAACTGCACCGTAACATCTTTCCCTTTTGCCAACTCTTTTATATTCTTCACAATTGTATTATGGATTAAATGTTTTACTTTCTCAACATCCAAGCCATACCCAACCATAAACTCCACTTTCCCTCTCACTTTCGTATCCGGATGTGTGAAATTTGAAACTCTCGAATTCGCTAAATAGCCATTTGGGATATAGACAACTTCATTATCATAGGTCACAAGTTTAGTTGTACGTAACCCAATATCATGAATCCTCCCCACTTCTCCACTCTCAAGCTTGATTTTATCCCCTATCAAATAGGTCTTATCCATCATCAAATTGATCCCGCCCAAAATATTTTTAAGTGAATCTTGTAATGCCAAACCTAACACAATCCCGCTAATACCCACACCTGCAAGATAAGGAGTAATATTTATTTCCCAGATATGCAACACCCACATCAAAGATACGATTGTAAATATGACTTTTCCAATTTTATGAAATAAAGGTAACAATACATCATCAAGCTTTGTATCTGTTTTTTTTGCAAACGTCTGTCCCCAACTTTCAATAATAATATCAGATACTCTTAATAAAATAAATACAAACGTGATTGCCAAAAGCGAACCTACAACTTTAGATGTTAACCCATTCCACCCTAAATCAATCAACGCCAATTTTAACCCATATACTAAAATCAAAAAAAACAAAGGTTTCTTCGTCTTATCAAAAATGAGATCATCAATAATCGTCTCGGTTTTACTTGCTATTCGTTTTAGATAAAGACTAAATACCGCTAAAAGCACAAACGCTGCAACAATAGAAATAACAATTATCCCCAACGCGACAAGGTATTTATTTGTAAAATAAGAGAAAGCATGCATACGTGCTACTTGTTCCAGGAAAAAAGCATCAATAATACTCATAGGTAAAAAAATATAGGAAACAATATATTTAAATAACTTTCGCATCAAAAAAACTGTAACCTTTTTAAACTACAACAAAATATTGATAGTAAAATGACAATAGAAATATGTACAATTGGTGGTTTTTCTCACGTTGGTGGAAATTCCGTCGCCGTGAAAATTGGTGAAGAAGTCGTAATTCTCGATATGGGTTTGAATATGGAGAAATATGTCAGTTATAGTGAAGATCGTGAAGATGTTGGCAGTAAGACTTACGAAGAATTATTAAAAGTAGAAGCCGTACCCGACTATAAAGCATTAAAAGAATGGAAAGAAAAAGTAATTGCCATCGTGCCCAGTCACGCCCATTTAGACCACATCGGCGCTATGCCTTTCTCATTAAAATTATTCCCGCAAGCACAAGTCGTCTGCACGCCATATACTGCCGAAGTGCTGCGAACAATTACTGCAGATGAACAAATCCAAGTATCCAATAAAATAACCGCTGTTCCCCTCAATGGAACATACCAATTATCCAAAAATATCACTGCGGAATTTATCTCCGTAACCCATTCTATACCCCATACCGCAATCGTCGTCTTGCACACCCCATACGGAAAAGTAATGTACGCCAACGACTACAAATTTGACATGCATCCTACGTTAGGAAAAAAACCAAATTTAGAACGTTTAGCTGAAATCGGAAAAGAAGGCGTCGACGTATTAATCGTCGAATGTTTATACGCACATGAACACCGTAAAATGCCTTCCGAAGGCGTCGCCAAACAAATGCTACGCGATGTCATGTTCGGTGTTCAATCCAAAGGAAAATCCATTATAGTAACAACGTTTAGCAGCCACATCGCCCGCTTGAAAAGTATCGTTGAAAATGGCCATAAATTAAATCGCAAAGTCGTCTTAGTTGGTCGATCAATCTCAAAATATGTCTTAGCAGCACAACGCGTAGGAATCGTAGAATTTGGCAAAGAAGTAGAATTTGTCCGCCAGCGTGATCGCGTCGAAAAACTATTTGCTAAAATTCAAAAAGAAGGAAAAGAAAAATACGTTATCGTCTGTACCGGCCATCAAGGCGAGCCAAAAGCTATCCTCTCGAGAATGGTCCGCGGCGACTTCGATTACCAATTCAACGAAGGCGACATGGTCATTTTCAGCTGTTCCGTTATCCCCGTTGAAGTCAATAAACGCAACCGTGATAAATTAGACAGTGAATTGCGCGCAAAGAACGTACGCTTATTCACCGACGTCCACGTCTCTGGCCATGCCGCGCGTGAAGACCATCGCGATTTGTTAGAACTTGTGCGGCCAAAACATATCATCCCCGCCCACGCCGGCCCAGACAAAGCCATCATGATGCAAGAACTCGCCACCCAATTAGGGTTCAAGAACGTCCATATCATGAACGATGGGAAAAAATTGAAGATAGAGTAATTAATTACTCAAACTTCTCCGTAAAACCCATCAATTAGCTATCTTTTAAAACATACCTTCCACTATAACAATCTTTATAAACCATTCCTCGCTCAACTTTCTAGGGGGTAAACAACATGAAAGTAGTGTTAGCAGAACCAAAATATTTTAAAGATACCATTTCCATCATTTCTGACCTAGTGACTGAAGCAAAATTCAAAGTAAAACCCGAAGGCCTCGAATTGGTCGCCATGGACCCCGCCAATGTCGCTATGATCATCTTCAAGCTTCTCAGCAGTTCTTTTACATCCTACGAAGTAAAAAAGCCTGAAACGATAGGTATCAATTTAAACAGCTTAAAACAAATCTTACGCCGCAGTAAAGGAGACGACATCTTAAGCCTTGAAACAACCGATGACAATAAATTAACTATCCAGATGCGCAGCAACACCATCCGCTCTTTTTCCATCCCTACATTAGAACTAGATGACAAAGAACAACGCGTACCCGAATTAAACTTTTCATTAACCATTGAAACAAATTCCAGTGTGTTAGCTGAAGCAATCGAAGACGTCAGCGTCGTTGCCGAATCCGTCACCTTCTTAGGTGAAAAAAGTATGTTTTTAGTCAAAGCCGAAGGCGATTTATCAAAAGCATTAATTGAAATAAAACCCGATGACGTAACCACAATTAAAGCCACAGGTGACGACAAATACAAAGCCAAATACTCCATTGAATATTTGAAAAAAATGGTCAACGCCGGCAAATTATCTGATAAAGTAACATTGCAATTCAATTCCGACTACCCTTTAAAATTAGAATACAAAGTCACTGACCGCTTATTAATGAGTTTTATTCTTGCACCTCGTGTTGATAATGATTAAAGAGAACAAAGAATCAAAATTTTAACATACCTTTTTTATATTCTTGTAAATTTAACATATACATGATCCATAATAAATTAGTTCGCGATAAAATTCCCCAAATTCTCCATCAGAAAAACATCCACACAACCACCCATCACGCTGATGAAACAGAATACCACTTGAAATTGAAAGAAAAGTTGCAAGAAGAAGTAACCGAATTCATCGAATCCGAATCAATCGAAGAAATGGCAGACGTATTTGAAGTAATTACTGCAATTCTCGAACAAAAAAACTGGACAATTGAACAAGTAATAGTAGTACAACAACAAAAACGAGAAAAAAAAGGCGCATTTAAAGAAAGAATAATTCTAGAAGAAACAAAAGAATAATAAAGAAATATAATTGGTAGAGTGTATATTTCAAAGTATCCTAATCCTTTTAAATCCTACATCATTCAACCAGAAAATGGAACCTCGTGCTGAATATATCAGACAAGAAATCACAAACCATCTAGAAAACGCTCTCACCAACCTTTTATTACCCAAATTAGGAAAAGTGAAAGAAGGCAAAGTCCGAAATTCATACAGCATACCCACTGCAAAAGGAAATCTGCGCATCATGATCGCATCCGACCGAGTCTCCGCCTTCGATGTCATTCTCAACCGCGCAATCCCTTTCAAAGGCGTCGTGTTAAACGCAATCGCCAACCATTCTTTCACGCAATTACAAGACTATATAGAAATTGACGCCCTCCCCTCCCCTCATCCCCGCATCACCATCCAAAAAGAAGTCACAAATATTGGTGTAGAATGCGTCATGCGCGGTTATATCTGGGGTAGCCTCGCCAATGAATATGAACAAGGGGCACGTCAAAAATGTGGTCACAATCTACCAACTAACCTAATACGTTACCAACAACTCGAAGCACCTTTATTCACCCCAACCACAAAAGCTGAACATGGCCATGACCAGGACATCACACTCAAAGAGATGGCCAGAGTAATGCATGATAAATTAAATGAAAACGGCCATAATTGGTTTGACTACGCTCAAAGCATCCAGAAAACAAGCGAAGATTTGTATCAACGCGGCGCAAACAACGCAAAAGAAAAAGGATTATTGCTGCTTGATACTAAATACGAATTCGGCATCCATCTAAACGATCCCGATCGAAAAATAGTCTTAATCGATGAAGTGCATACTCCTGATTCCTCACGCTACGTAGAACAAAGCGAATGGCAAACCAAATTTCCACAAATTCAAACTGAAATGCAAACCAGAAAATATGCAACAGTCACAGATTTACTAAAACAACACCCAGAATTGAAAATCAAAGAATGGTCAAAACAAGTCGTACGTGATGTCTTAGTAGAACAGGGCTACAATGGAACATCAGGAAAACCGCCAACACTAACTAACCAACAAGTCATAGAAACCTCCGCACGTTACATCGAAGTTTACGAACGTTTAACTGGAAAAGAATTCGATTTCAAACACTTCTCACAACCTTTCAACGAAACAGAAATAGTAAAATATATTCAAAACTTATAAAAAGAAACAAAAAAAATCAAAAACCAACATGAATTTTTACACCGAAGGCATCTTATGGTACCTCTTCCTCATCGACACTATTATATATTGCATCATGAGCTGGACCCAAGGAAAAAAACACAACCAAGAACACCACTGGCTCTCCGCCCACTTCCCTCTCAACCGTTTTTTCTCCCTCTTTTACGCGTTCTTAGTATTATGGACAGGATTTACATTATACAGAATGCAATTAATTATATTTTGGTAACAAAAAAAAGAATACAAAAAACCCACTGCAAAACATTTTTCCACTCCTAAACTTTAATAAACAAGTTCTTGTAACAGCATAGTATGATTTTAGGTAGAATAACCGGAAAAGTAAGTACCACCCAATTCCAATTCAACGTCACCAGTGCCAAAACTCGCAAATTTCAATTTATCCAAGTCCATCATCCAGATTATGGCGTCGTTCTCGCCCAAGTCATGGAACTCGAACGCACCCAAGAACAACTGCTTGCCCGCTGTAATGTCATCGGCTATAAAGACATTGATAACCGCCTCAAAGGCATCCGTACACCTTTTTCCCTCAACACCGAAATATTAGAAGCGGAAGACTCCTTCATCAAACGTATCATCGAATTACATGGCGAAGGTGGTTTCCTTGGTAATTTAGAAGGAAAAAATATCCCTATACATCTCGATCTGCAAAAAATATTAACCAAACACCTCTGCGTCCTCGCTAAATCAGGTGCGGGAAAAAGTTACGCCGTCGGCGTCCTAGTCGAAGAAATCCTTGAAAAAAATGTCCCTTTAATCATCATCGACCCGCACGGTGAATACGCCGCCATGAAACATCCCGCCGAAGACAGCGAAACACTCCAACAATGGCACCTCAAACCCAAAGGCTATAACACCCAAATCCAAGAATACGGCGACATGAATCTCAAATCCGACGTCCGCCCTTTGAAATTAAACGAAAAAATGAACAGTTATGAATTAATGAAACTGCTCCCCATCCAACTCACCTCCACTCAAGAAGCTATGTTGTTTTCCGTCATAAAAGACATGGAAGAAATCAACTTTGATAATATCCTTCTCGGATTAGAACAACTCAACTCTTCTGCAAAATGGGCCATTATCGACACCATTATGTATCTGCGCGACCTCAAAATCTTCTCCCCTTCCCCAACCCCTCTGCAAGAATTAGTCAAACCAGGCAAATGCACAATTATTAATCTCAAAGGTATAACACCTGAAGTCCAAGACGTCATAGTATACAAGCTCCTCAAAGACGTCTTTCACGCCCGCAAACAAGAAAAAATTCCCCCCTTCTTTTGTATTGTCGAAGAAGCACACAACTTCTGTCCCGAAAAAGGCTTCGGTAAAGCCAAAAGTCTCGACATCCTCCGTCTCATTTCATCAGAAGGAAGAAAATTCGGCCTCGGCCTCTGCGTTGTCTCTCAACGTCCGGCACTTGTTCAAAAAACCATCCTCGCCCAATGTAGCACCCAATTAATTATGAAAGTAACCAATCCAAACGACTTGCGCTCCTTAGTCGGCTCCATTGAAGGAATCACCGCCGAAACCGAACAAGAAATCCAAAACTTGAGCATCGGCTCCGCCCTATTATGCGGCTTCGTCGACCGTCCTTTAGTTGTCAATATCCGTCCAAAAAAAAGTAAGCATGGTGGCCATGCCATTGATATGCTCTCCTCCTCTACATCACACTCACCGCAAGAAGTACCACACCAAGAAGCACCAAAAAAAAATCCCACCAACCCTGACGAATACCAAAAAGACCTCATCCAAGAAAACAAAAACTACGCCGAACAAGGCATCCTTCCCGTTATTCTCCCCCAGATCACCATGCAAGAAATTCGTATGATGACCGATAAACCCATCAATAAAATCACCACCTACCTCATTCCAAGCGTCTTATTCAACTGCGACCTGCGCGGCATCGAATTCCAAGTCTTAATCGATAAAATCAAAGGCAAAATCATCGTTGACCCCGATAAAGACGTCAAACAAGACCTCGCCCAAGTCAGCTATAGAAGCAACTTCTTACGTAAAATGGTCTATCAGAAAGTCGCATTTGATATTGAAATCCCTCAAGTGCTCTCAACCGAAAAAATCCACAAAGACCTCTCCCGCTACTGCGGCGTCACTGATTTCAAAGAATGTTTTATAGTCTATTATAAAGTGGAATATAAGTAGAAAAAAATTAATTAAGTACACACGCCCCATCAATACATTTACTATTTTGCATATAAGAAGAACAAGAACGTTCTTGATTAGATTTACAAGTAAATTCTACCAAATGATCCTCATCTTTACAATAATCAGTTAATATTTTTTTTGACCCATCGGAATAATACTCTACTATAGATTGTTTTAATAACGTATTAGCAAAACCAGTCCCTTTACATTCTACTAAACTAACAGAACTAGAAATAACACATTCGCCGTTACTACATATCTTATCTGAAGGGCATTCTTTTTCATTTGAAAAAATAAATTTCTCTCCTTTACTATCGCAAATGCTCTCTAATAAAATATTACTAGAAACTAACAAAGGCTTGCCTAACAATTTTTTTCCTGAATCTTTCTGTTTACATTCTATTTTTTTATCCCCTGGATTACAAAATTTATTATAATCACAAGCTCCTTTAAAACAACTCCACTTTTCGCCTAATTTTTCAACGCAATTCACTTTTTGTTGTGCAAGTCCTTTCCCACTACATTTATAAGAAACTAATTCTTTCCCTTCACAACTATCTGTAAAAGTTTGTTCACCTTGACTTTCATATTTCACCACATATGTTTCTTGCATTGTTAGATCATTAGAAGCTCCTGTAAATTCATTAGAACCTACTCCAGAACAATAAATCAAAGAGGGACATTTGCTTTTATCACAAACAGAACCTAATGGACAAGATATTTCTTTAGCTTTGGCATTTCCATCCTCACAATACCACTCCTTCAAATTATCATTAAAACATCCATCCCCATATGCACTTCCCTCTGTATTAGGTGCCATAACTGTTCCAAACGTGCCATAATTAAGTCCGCCATCTGTATCAACACATGACTTTTGTTCAACTAAAGGGACATTATTCTGAGCAGAACATGACTTTATTATCGTCTTTTCAAGATTTCCCTCTACATACACATTTCGTAGAATAATCTTTGTTGCACACCAGGGAATAGGATTACCATTTGCATCTAAATCAGCAAATTCGGTAATGCACCCAACATAACCGCTTCCCCCTTCTAAAACTCCATTCCCCTGCTGGTAATGCCATTTACCTGAAACACACAAAGAATCATCTCCATTTTCACAATTTGCCCATTCCGTTCCCTCTCCATTGCCTGAAATATAAACTTGCTTTTCAACCGTTTTAACCGCACATCGCCGTTCCCCATTAATAGTAGAACATCCTTCAAATGGACCTTCTAATCTACGTTCACTATTTTGATAAAACCATTCATCAACACAAGAATTACTTTTACCTAAACTCACTGCTTTTCCCGCAATGGCACTCTTCCCTGGCGTTAGACCACACCCCACAACCACAATAAGTGCGCTTAACAATAATATCACAAAGATATATTTAAATTTCATTATAAACCCCTTCTTTCAAGCTAGATTAATAATAAGAAAGCATTCTTTAAATAATTTTAGCACTCTTTCTAAGTAACTATAGATCTAACTCACACTCCTTTCCTATTCAACTCCTTCCACACAAAATACACAAGCAACGCCACAAACCCCAAAAACAACCCCCCTCCTGCAACATTCGCATACTCCCACCCTAACAACCAATTCTGCAGACTATAAAAATACTGTTTTGTCCCAAGAATATCCCACGTATTCAAAACCCCTGTTCCTTCAAAAAAGATAATAATAAACCCAATTAAAAGAAACAACAGCCCCGAAATAAAATTGGTAGAATGCACTTCCCTCAACTTTCCAAACAAGTTAAACGCAATCATCCGCCCTTTAATGAACTTACTCTCCGACAACTTAAATTTGTCATAAAAAAACGACAACAAAAATAACGGCACTAAATTCCCCAGCGCATAAAAAAACATCAACAATCCCGCCTGCCACATATTCCCTAAAATTGCTCCAATTCCTAAAATTCCAGCAAGGATCGGCCCAAGACACGCCGTCCACCCCAGCGCAAACGCAATCCCCATTAAAAACACACCCGGCACATCATTCTCAAACTTATGATTGAAATGTATCAGAGAACTAAAACCTCTACCCCTCAAAGTCAACACCCCCATCCCCACAATAATTAATCCTCCAAGTACAACCAACCAGCGCTGCTGCAGCGCCACAATCGTCTGCTCCCCCACTAATCCCGCAACCATCCCCATCAACACAAACACCAACGCAAACCCAAAAAAGAACACAAGCGTCATCAACGTAATATTCTTCTTTTCTTTAAACGTATACGAAAAATACGCTGGTAAAAACGGTAAAATACATGGCGAAAGAATCCCAAGCACCCCCGCCGCAAACGCAATCAGAAATGACACTTTAACCGAAAAATCGAGCGAAACTTGTTTATTATAATCTTTAATTTTCTGTAATGCCGGTGGCAGCTGCGCAGACACAATCGGAACAACAATAATACTTACCAAAAAAAGAAAAAAGAAAAATAAAACAAAAGATTTCCGCACCATAACCCTACCCTGTCGCGTTAGACGCACTCACTTGTTCTGTCGCCACAGCTCCTGCTGGCATAATCACTTTTTTCTGTTCAAGATCTTTATACGGCTGTTCGAACAACTCCACTTTACGTAACACATAAGACCCATCCGCTTCCACAGTTCCAACATCGACCCATGCTTTCACAAGAGGCGCATAAGAACCCATATCGCCTGTTAACATAATCGTTGGCACTTTTGTAATCTTATATTTTGCAATCAATCCTTGCGCTTCTGGTACCAGTACATCAAGTGTCTTCTCTTTCTCTAACTGCACACCCATCTGCCGTAAAATCAACTTATTAATCGACGCATTATAACATTCTTTACAACTCTTATCCTCAATCGTCGTTAACGTAACTAAACCTTTCATTTTCCCCTCAGGAATACTATAAAACGGCGGATTAATTACTCTCATCACAAGCGACCCATCTTTCTCAACTGTTCCCACATTCTTCCATACACCACTAATTGTAGGATATAACGACGCCTCGCTATCAAAAATCAATGTTGGCACAACAGAAATATTATACTTTGCAACCAACGCTTTTCCTTCAACAGAACTAATCGTCACTTTTTTCACACCAGTAATCGACACTTGCTGTTTCAACAAATCAACTAACGTTGTAAGATCCGTACATTGCGCACAATTCTCTTTCTCAAGTAAAACAACTCCTACCTCCCCTCGCATCTTCCCTGTTGCTACATCAATATAAGGCGGCATTGGCGAAGGTAAAATATATGTCCCCTCTTGCTCTGTTGCAATCTCTGCTAATAAAGTTTTAAGTTTCTCTGACTTTGCCACATCTCCTTTGATAAGTAACGCCGGTACATGGGCAACATTATATTTCTTCAAAAACGCCTGCGCACTCGCATTCTGATAATCAATCGTAACTTGATCTTTAATCTCCACCCCTAACGACTCTAATTTGGAAGAAATAGTTGTAATATCAAAACACTTCTCACAAGAATTAGCTGTAATGATTGCTAATTCAATTTTTGGTGTTTCAACGGGTGTTGATTTTTCGCTAAATACACCCTGCAATGAATACGTCTGCCAAATATTAATAAATAATAAAAAAAAAATAACTCCACTTAATACATAAAGTACTGTTGATGTTTTACAATGATTATTTGAAATGTGTGAATCCATAGTCCCCCTCGTTTTAATTAATTGTTAAATTATATAATTTATTTGATTTGCCTAAATAAAGTATTCATTAAAAAGTAAAATAAAAGAATAAAAAATTAACACCCTCCAACCATCTGCGGTAACTCTTTCACACTTGCTGGAACTGAAGCAACTTGCTTCCCGCTGCCCGCAGCCGTAGAAACCCCCCCTGTTGCCGAACCAACTTTAAAGTTCCCCGTACTCACTTTCTCTTTCAAACTATACAATTGTACAGCTTGAACAACTGAGACAAGTACCAATACACCCAAAATTAATGCAATTATTGTTTTTTGTTCCATGTGATTATTCCTCCATTTATTATTTAACTTATTATCTATTTATAACAACTAAAGTACTAACCGTACCCCAGAGTACATTTAACACCCACCAACCATCCCTGGCAACTCTTTTAATTGTGACGCATCTTTACCCGCCACACTCAATCCCAGTTCAATCATATTCTTCGGAAAAAACAACGTCTTCCACTTCATCGCTTCTCGCAAAATTTCCGCATCAGTGTAATCAGTATACGCCGTTAAATATAATGCTAATGACAATAACGCCGGATTATGCTGACACCCACATGTTGAATCCCCCACTTTATTAATACCAACCGGCCCAATCCCGCAGCAATATTCACATGAAATACCAACGGGTTGTAACGCTAAACTTAAAAATCGCTCCCACGCCTCAGGCTTGCTTTTTTGCACTTCTGCCTTCAATCCAGGATACATCGCTGCTAACGTAGAAAGAGAACCAACCGGATCATCAAAATTAACCCCTAACGCTTGCCCATAATCAGGTGTCCCACTTGGAAACATCACTGCTAACACATCATCTGACGTCTGCACAGATTGTAAAGGAAACACCGCACCAACCGTATGTGCTGTCGACTTCAAAGAAGAAATGTCAACTTTACTTAAATCGCTTCCTCCCGCACTAACGGTAAACGTCTGTGATGACATCCCAAAAAAATACCCATTCCCTAAATCTGCCGAAACAGAACTAATTAAATATTGATTGGTAATCATACCCACAACTGCTAATACAAGTAAAATTAAAACACTTGAACTAAATAACGATTCAGTTACAGGTGAAGTAACTGTATGATGCGTAGTCGGTTCATGATGAGAACTGCTTGCATGATGTGACTTCCTTTCATGGTGTTCCTCTTTAGTATGATGCCCTGTATGTGTTGATTCTACATCAAAAGAATCCGTACTTTTCTCTTTAGATAATGTTTTAGCCATAGTGACCCCTCATTTTTGCTTAATTTAGATTTATTATTATACTTCTGTTTAAAGTACAATAAGTATTTACCATAATCACCCCTATATAAATCTTAAGTATGTGGAGAATATAGGTTTAAATAGATACTAAAATGAATTAAAAAACATTTATAAATAAGAAACATAATGGGGTATTTATGACAACAACAACAAAAATAAGTATAATACTCTCTCTTTCTATCTTTATAGTGCTCTCCTCCTGTAATTTCACCCCAACGCATGAAGAACTCCTCAATCTTAACCTTAAAGAACACAAAGAAAACGTCCTTCATATTCACCCTGTATTAGAAATCGAGATTCTAGGTGAAAAACAAACCATTCCTGATGGCATCGGTATTACCCAAAATGGAATGCGCGTCATCCATACCCATGGCATCGATGGAAAATTACACGTCGAATCCCCTTACCCCGCTGAATTCTACCTCAAAGACTTCTTCATCATCTGGGACAAAACATTTAACGAAAAACAACTCTTCCTCTACACCACAGATGACAAACACACATTAAAAGTATACGTTAACGGAAAAGAAGACCCTCGTTTTGGCAACATCCCATTAAAAGATGGAGATACAATTAAGATTGTATATAAGTAAAAATCCCAATCGCAGCAGAGCCTGTGGTGCATTCGATTAGATAATCAATTGGGATTTTTACTCTTGAATGCACGAAAATAAAATATTTTCGGCATGCTGAAAATGTAAAACATTTTCATCAAATGGGTCGCAGCAAACTGCAGAGTATTAACCCATTTTCATTGAATAAATCAATTAGAAAACACCACAAAATTCAACTAATCTTACATCCCGTCGCCGCTGCAAGTGAATCAAAACTCTGCACTTTCTCATACCATTTCCCATCGATCACCCAAGTTGGCCTAGTTTTGATTCCTGTTAACTCTTTCTCGTCTTTATAATTGACATACTGAAACGACTTCCCAAACATTGCCGCTTGACCCTGTGTATACTTACACCACTCAATTGCCCCATACATCACCGCACCTTTAACCGTCAAACACTTCGCAAAACTATCATACGGCCCAGACGTAAAAAAATGTGCATACCCCCACACCCCCGAACCCAGAACAAGCACTAACAAAATCCCCAGTCCCACAAACATCAGTTTACGCTTCCGCCCAGCTTTCTCCTGCGCATGAGCTGCAAACATCTGTTCACGTTCTTTCTGATATTCTTCTTGATGTTGATGATGTGCCATGATAATTGAATAGTCTTTAATTAACAATCAAACTTAAAATAAAAAGTAAAAAATATAGATCTCTTATTAACCACATCCGCCGCCAATTGGTCCTGCTGGTGCTACAGGTGGCGCACTCTGTGTACTACAGCTTGCAAGTAAAAATAACCCCATCATCAGCACAACCATCAT
>CAXNDX010000018.1:0-14429 GCA_964201585.1 Candidatus Woesearchaeota archaeon
TTGGCTGGAGCAGGGGTGCTTGTGGTGGCACCTGTTGCGGAGGATTCTGATGGTGTTTGTGAGGGGGAGTCTGTTTTAGCGGGCGATTCTGTGGCAGGAGCGGGTGTTTTTGCTGGTGCGTCAGCGGTTTGAGTTGGATTTGTTGCTTCTGTTGCGGGTGCGGATGTTGCAGCGTTTTCTGATGAGGAACTACTTGAACCGCCGCCACCAGAACTAGATGAGGAACTTGATGATGAACTGCTGGAGGATGCGGCAGGCATGGTTACTTGGAAGAATGTGGAATTACGATTGTTTGTGGTGTCGTTGATGGAGATATTGAAGATGTAGGTGCCGGCGCTTAATGATGAGATGTTACGCAAGCCACCAGTGTCATTGATGGCAAATAGAGATGTGTAGTTGATGCTGAAATTGGATAAAGCAATGTTGTCGGTGGCGTTGATGTCGTAGACGAAATTATCACCGGCGGTTAAGGTTTGGTTTGTGGGGAGAGGGTCGAAGCGAGGTGGAGTGGTGTCTTGCAGAGTGATTTGGAAATAGGTATTATTTTTGTTGTTTGATGTATCATTTATTGTAATGTTTAATATATATGTTCTGAATTGAAGTGGTGAGGAGTTGACTAAACCTCCAGTGGAGTTGATGTTAAATGTACTATCGTTGACGCCGAAGGTGACAAGTGATACTAGGTCTGTGGCATTGAAGTCGTAGAGGAAAGTTGTATTCGCTTCAAGTGTTTGATTGGTTGGGAAAGGGTCGAAGCGTGGCGGGAGGGTGTCTATAATTGTAATATTAAAGAATGTCCAGTTTTTGTTGTTACTTGTGTCGTTTATGGTGATGTTTAAGAAATATGTTCTAAATTGGAGTGGGGAGGAGTTGACTAATCCACCTGTGCTGTTGATGTTAAATGTAGTATCATTCACTCCAAACGTAACCAAACTAACTATATCTGTGGCATTGAAGTCGTACATAAATGTTGTATTTGCTTCGATGGTTTGATTTGTGGGGAAGGGATCGAAGCGTGGCGGGGTTGTATCAAAACTTAAGACTATATTTTGAAACGTGCTATTGGTATTTGATATATTTATACTGGTGGAATTGGCAATGTAGGTACTATTTGTGGTATTGATCGTATGGGGGGTACTGAATATTTTTTCAGTGGAGGTTTGGCGAAATTCGGTGATTGTAAATGTCACTTCTCCATCACTGCCGGTTTGTTCACTTTTCTCCAGTTGGCTGCTTATGTTAAAAATAGTTACATTTGCATTGGTTAATGCGGAACCAGTATTATTACTCACATTGGCATATAAATTCCATTGTACTGTAAGTGTGCCTGATGTTGCAGCATCAAAACTGATATTATATTTGTTAAATGTAAGGTTGATTAATGTAGTATTAGAATCTTGCATACGAATTTGGTTGGAACTTATGGATGCAGCGATGTTATCTTGGGTTACTGTGTTATTGTTACTTGTGCGAAAAAAATAGACATTACTATCGCTTGTTGTGTCTTTGGTGCGGATGATGTTTTCGCCGAAAGTATTATGACTGGATGTTAATAAGTATATCCCATAGACACTTGCACCGGTACTGTTAATTTGATTGAAATGGATTTTATTGGAATTGACAGAGCTGAGCGTAAGTGCACCTGATCCGGCATTGCCTGAAGAGGTGAGATTGTTATAACTGATATTATTGTTTGATTTGCCGGAAATGTAGATGGAAGTGCTGGAAGAGTTAATAACGTTAAATGTAATTGTGTTGTTGCCGGTGTCTACCAAATTAATACCGTAGGAATTGGTGTTTATGGAGGTGTTGAGTAGATTGCTAAAAATGGTGGCGTTGTCGGATGTGGTGAGGCTGATGGTGTGGGCGGAGCTGCCATTGGTGTAGGCGATATTATTACTTATATTAAGAATAGAAGTGAGGAGAGCTGAAATAGGGGAACTGGAACTGGCAATCGTTTGAATGGTGTTATTCCCTATAGTTATGTTGCCACTATTTAACAGATTGATGGCGTGTTTGCCGGTCGTATTGACGCTCGCTTCGCGGATAACACAATTTTTTATGGTTACGTTGTTGAAGCCGGTGATATTGATGCCATGACCAAATGTACCAATCGTGGAGTAGTTGATGAGGTAGTTTGCGCAGTTGAGTGTGATGTTGGAAGCATTAATGGTGAAACATGTCCCTGTGCTGCTCACACTGTTGAGTAAAGTGGTAGAGGTTGTGATGGTGCCACAGGAGGATGTTTCGGCTGCGGCTACAGATAAATTTCCGGCAAAACTTCCTAGAGAAGTGGTGTTGAATTTAAGGGTCCCGAATAAATAAAAGAGAATACTACAAGAATTTGTGGAGTTGCAATCAGTTCCGGCGTGTCGGATTTCGGTACTATTTATGGTGAAGTTACCTACTTTATGAATCTGGCCAACAGAGGGTAAGCCAATGCTGCGAAGAGTTATATTTGCGGAACTGTTGATGCGTTGAACGGGGGTGAATGAAGAGAGGTTGATAGCGGCGGTGTTATTACCAATGAAAATAGTTTCTCCCAATGATAATGAGCCGTTCACTGAAAGAGACAAATTATTCAAGAAACCTTGGGTGCCATTATTCATCCACGCAATTTCTCCATTGGAATTATTATAAATAAAATAATTAGCAAGACTATCTGCACTTGATTCGAATAATTCTAATACTCCTTGTGGTGAAGAAAGATTATTGTTGACGAATACATTGTTAAACACATTTGTACCAATAATAAGTGCGCCATTTGATGCACCAAATCCCAATGGTGCAAGAGTACCACTGCTTGCAATGGTATTATTATCAAATAAACTATTATTTACCGAAAAAGTACCTGGGCCATACGCAAAGCTCATCCCTAAGGATGCATCACTATGTGTAGCATAAATTAAATTCGAACGAAATTGCATATTTGAAATTCCACTTAAAGATATTCCTGTACTTGCATTTCCTGCTGCTCTAATTGTATTCCCTTCAATTGTACTTAAACCAGACGTAAGGCCTTTAAGACTAACAGCAGTAGCACTATTTGCGGATACGTTGATTATATTATTTCGTAATGATAAATTGTGTGAATTATAACTGCGTAATTGATAACTAATTGCATTGGCTGAATCTCCCCCACAGGTATTATTTATTACATTATTATCAATGTATCCATCATATATATCTTGGATATCTATTACTGATATATTTGAAGAAAATATCCCACATTTATGTTGAAAATTATTCCAACTGATATTTGTGTTATTTGTGTTACGAAGATAAATTGTTCCTTGATCGGTTTGTGTGTAAAATGTGTTGTTATGAATTGTAATATTTGGTGTTTGGCTGGCACCAATACTTACACCAATTCCGTTTGCTCCAGCTATTGATCCATTTTGAAAAAAATTGCAGTTTTTGATGGTAACATTTCCAATCGTACCTTGGAAATCAACCCCATTGCCTGGTGAATGACCACCATAGGTGATGTTATAACCTTGGCAGTTGAGAAGGATGTGTGAGGAGGTAATATTTATACAATAGCCGCCTGTTCCTATATTTTGGACGAGAAGGTATGGTCCTGGTGTGTTAATGGTGCTACAGTCAGTTACAATAGCTTGAGTGGTAAGTGAGGTGGGTGTCGTGATGGATGCGCCCGTAAGAGATGGTGTGAAGTCAATATTTTTGAGAGTATTGAAGAAAGATAAACCTTGGCCAAGAGAGGTGGTAGCAACGCTTGAGCCAAGGTTTTCTTGAGTATTCATGGTGAGGATGAAGAATGTGAATAATAAGGCGGATGCGAGGAAGAGTTTTTCACCTAGTGAGGAGCGAGGGTTGTTCTTTTTCCGTGGTGTGAAGTCGATTTTATGTTTCATGTTTTGTTTATAATTTTTTGATGACTTTGTCGTATATGGTTAAGAGTTCAGTGAGTTCTTTGAATTTTAAAGAGTAGAATTTGTAGGGGGTGACTTTTTGGACGTTGAGGAAGCCGAGGTCGTGGAGAAGTTTGAGGTGTCTTGAGGTGAGGGAGACTGATTGGTTGATCTTTTCAGCAATGTCTTTGACGGTGAGTTCTTCTTGGGTGAGAAGTCTGAGAATTTGACGGCGGGAGGAGGCGCTTATAGCACGAGAAAGACGTTCTTCGATATGGTCCTCGGGCGGTTGGTTAGGCATTTAGGGTTTGGTATATTCCCTGGCTTTTTAAAGTTTCCTATTTGTGAAGTTGGTGTGTTGTGGAGTTGTGTAGTTACGTGTGTGTGAAACTGGTTGTCTTGGGAATATACTGTTTTAGAGATTTTGGCTGAGAATTTACGCTTCTGTTTCTGTACTAACGGGTGGCGGGGGCGGCGGGGTGTCTTTTATCGCTTGTTGGATTACTCTTGTTTTAAGTTCTTCTAATGTATCAATAGTATAATATTTATTTTTGTATTCTTTTTGGTATTTTTCTAATAATTCAGGTTCGGTGAGGTCAATTTTACTTAAATAAATGAGAATTTGTCTTTTTTTGCCTTGTGCGTGGAGGGTTTGGAGTAGTTTTTCTTGGGCTTTGATAGAATAGCCGCAGTATTCACTGAGATCGAAGACAAAGATGATTATATTCGAGAGTTCATGTAATACGATATCTGCTTGTTGTTCAATGAGGTTTAATTTGTTTTTACGATCTAATGTTCCGGGGACGTCAAGTACTTGGATTGTTGGTTGTATTGCGGAAGGAGAGGTGCTCTCTGGTTCGGAAGTGTTTGATTCGTTTGATTCTGTTGGTTTAGGGGGTTTGAGATAGCCAGCGTTGATGGTTTTTGTGGTGAAGGCGTAGGCGGCGACTTGAGCTTTGGTGTTGGTGAGGTTGTTTAATAATGTGCTTTTGCCGACGTTGGGGAAGCCGTATAAACAGACGGTGTACATTTCTTTGATGTCAGGGTAGGTGCGCATGATGCGACGGCATTCTTCAAGATAGAGTAGCTGGGGGTTGATTTGTTTGAGAATAGAGGAGATACGGCCGTAACATTCGGCGGAGTATTGGCGGATAAGTTGGGCTTGGGAGGCTTTGTTGATTTTTGAGTTGTAGATTTTTTGGAATTGTTTAATTTTATTTGTTGCCCAAGTGAGGGAGGCGACGGATTTTTTGAAGGCAGGAATGTCAATTGTTACGGCGAAGAGTTTTTGGTAGAAGATGTTGAGGTTGTCGATGTAGGGGAAAGTTAATGAGACTTTTGTGAGGCGGGAGCAAAGGACATCTTTAATGACATCAATTTTACTGGTTTCGAGAGTTTTTATTTTCGTTAATTGGTCGCCAGATAATTTTTTTTGGGCGAGATGTTCACGGGCTCTGCGAAATGCGATGTCAATTAATTGTTTATTGTTCTCTACGGGAGGGATTTTTTCGAAATTCATGGTGTTAAATGCAATTTTTTTAATTTTTTGGTATGTTAAATGTATTTAATTTATCGTCTTTAAATAAGTGTGTTTTGTGCTTCTAATTCCGATCTTTTGATATTTAGTTTACAGTCAATAGGTAAGAATGAGGGCTATTTATAAATGTTTTAGATTTTTTTTGATGTTTTTGGGATGCAGAAGCGAAATATTTATATAGTTTGTTTCTTTACTACCTGATTAAGGTACTTAGTAGATGGGGTACTTTTATAAAAAAAGAGGGTGGTTAAACTGAAGCAGCACGTTTTTCAGGAGGTTAAGAAGTTTAAAATCCAGCGATGTTGTAAGAGTTGTAATGCCCGAATCGTTGTAGAGAACGCGAATCGGTATTATTGTGCAAGTTGTAGGGGATATTAAATTAATTCTTTTTTTTCTTTTTTTTCTTGATTTTTTTGAGTGTTGAGTTGTGTTTTTCCAAAAATTTATAAATTACCTCTTAATTTCCAATTACACATGAATAAAAAAGTGATTTTTTTCGGAGTTACTATTCTCGTGCTTATTTTAATTGGAGGTATATATTATTTTAAGATGGTAAATACACAAACACAAAAATCGGAACAGATAAGAGTGCTATTAGAGACAACACAAGGAAAGATTCTGGTTGAATTATCTGCTGAGCAGAAGATTACGGCGGGGAATTTTGAAAATTTGGTTCGAAAAGGAACGTATAATGGGGTTATTTTTCATCGAGTGATTCCTGGTTTTATGATTCAAGGGGGAGATCCGACGGGTACGGGATATGGTGATAAGACTATTCCTCAGATAAAGGATGAGTTTAATGGTGTGCAGAGGAATGTGCGAGGGACGTTAAGTATGGCGAATGCGGGGCCAAATACAGGTTCTAGTCAGTTTTTTATTAACTTGGCGAATAATAATTTTTTAGATGGGAAGCATCCGGTGTTTGGGAAAGTGGTTGAGGGAATGGAGGTTGTTGATGCGATTGCGAAGGTGAAAACGGATGGCGAGGATAGACCTTTAACTGAGGTGAAGATTGTAAAAGCGACTGTGATTTCGTGAAAATATTTTTTTTGAAAATTTAGAATAAGTTTTTAAAGAATTTTTTAATCATCTGCCAGACAGTTGGTTGAGGTGTTGGTTCTGGAATAGGGATTGCTTTTGGTTGTTGTTCTACTGGGGGTAGTGATTCTGTTGGGGCGGTGGTTTGTGTTGTTGGTTCAATTGCAGGAGGGGTTATTTCTTGTTGTAGGGTTGGTTGTTCTGGTTTAGTTAGTTTTAATTTTTGTTTGCCGATGGCAAATGTGCCAAGAGTTGTTGTAGATGTTGTGTAGTAGACGTAGTCGTCTTTGCTGTGGCTGAGTGAGGTTACAAGAGGTTGGTTGTCATGATAGACGAGTACTTCGGCAGGGAGGAGTTTTGCGTTGGTGATGTCGCTTTGTTTGATTTTAAGAGTGATACTTAGTTGTTGGATTTTGTTTTCGTCAGGTGATTGGATGGTAAAAGCAGAGAGGAGGGTGCCGTCAAATGAGGGGGGAAGTTCGGGTTCGGTGAAAGTGATTTTGCCGTTTTTGATAGTTTCACTGATGGTGGCGGTAGCGTCTTTAAGATTTTTGACGTTACGAATTTCAAAGAAGAGGTCGGTTCCGGCTGGTTGATAGGAGATTACTTGGATGGCGAGGTTGCCGGTTAAGGCGGAGTTGTCTTCGGTGATTGTAGTGAGGGTGAGAAAGGAGGAAAGGAGGAGGATGACGAGAAATGCCCAGAATGGTTTGTTTTGGATTTCTTTTGTGGTAGGATTTTTTGAAGTAGAAATTGGAATGGTTTTAGTGGATTTACGACTATTAATTATCTTCCTCTTTTTTTTCATAGGAAGGGTAAATTTTTAGGATATATAAATGTTTGTGGGGCATGGGAGAAGGGGAGTTTGCATAATTGATAAAATATTGGCAAACTCTTCTAAGAGACTCTGTCACTGAGGTATCCTCACGGTGGTTCGGAGTCCTCGCGTTGCTGCGGTTCCGAGGTTGCTGCGACAACTTTTGAAATACATGAAATGAGAAAACTATCTCATTTCAGTACAGAAATATGATCTTTGTCATATTTCTTGTAGCAGTGATTTTGGTATTTTGATATATTTAATTTACCAATTCTGTCATTTCATTTCGAACTTTCCTGATGGAAAGAATCCCTATTTTTCAAAGTTCTCAGAAAGGGAGGACTTTTTTTAAATGGTTTGCAACCAAAACTATTATAAATAAATGGATAGTTTTGATTGTTATTGGGGCCATAGTTCAGACCGGGAGAACACATGGCTGAAGAATGGTTGTTGGTGTTTAGAATATCAACAGTGTTTCTGTGACCATGACGTCCGGGGTTCAAATCCCCGTGGCCCCATGTTTTTTTAATATTATTTTCTTTTTGGTTATTGTTAACTTATGTCTTCTATTCACTTTTTTTTTAGAACAAATGTTATGGACTAATACCTGGCATGCTGTTGGTTAAGATGGTACTTGCGAATAAGTTGAATAAGACGATTACGGTTGCGGCGAGGAAGCAGTATAATAAAGTACTGTTGATGAGATTTTTTCCTAATTCGTAGCGTTCGCCTAATTTATCGGCGCCGTTTTCGATGCCGTTGCTTAAGATGGTTAAGATGTAGGTGATTTGGACGATATAAATGCCGACGACGATTTGAAAGTGATACGTTGGAATACCAATGCCAAAGATGTTGAGCATGTCAGACATGCCTGCTCCGCCACCGGCGGCGTTTTGGGTGGTAATAGCACCGAGTTGGGCGCTTAGTTTTGTGAGAATAGTTGAGATCATAGAGGTTATTCCGATGACGATTCCGGCGATAGCAGGGGTGAGAAAACTGGTTTGAGCTTTCATAGAGGAGATGATGTCGGCCATGAGGTCTTTGAGACGTTCTTCGACGGAATGGATTTCTTTGATATAGCGGGACATGGAGAGAAGGGCTTGTGCGGCGATGCGGGGACCTCTTTTTGCGCTTTCAATTAAGACTTTCATGGAGGATTCGATGACTTTGGAGGGGTAGAGGGTAACAGCACCGACTTTTGGGTCGAAAAGAGCGCGTTCTAAACCCATGCCGAGTTTGGTGATATTTTTTTCGGCGATGTTGAAGAATTCGCCGGAAGTTGTGTCGCGCATAGTTTCGGCGACTTTAGCAAAGGCGATTTCAGCAGGTAGACCGTCACCTAAGCGGTTGCCAAGTTGAAATAAAGCGGAAGCGAATTCGTCTTCAAGGTTTCTGGTGCGTTCGCGGATGGCGAGAACGTTTTTTGAACGTAGTGAATTGTAAAGGCCAAGCGAAAGGCCGAGGGTGGCGATGACGACGACAGAGAGTAAGGAGGCACCGATACCAAATGGGCCGATTTTATCTTCTTCTTTACATTCTAAGCCTTTTTCGGGCGGGCAGACGTAGTCGAGCAGTTTGAGAGTTCCTTGTTCGTTAAATGAAATGTCTTGAGCACCGAGAGAGTGAAGAATTAAAGGGAGGGGGCCGATGAGCAGGCCGATAGCGAGGATGAAAATGCTGATGAAAATAGGGTTGATGCTTATGGTGTTTGTGCTGCTCAGAGAGAGGTTAATGTTGCGAAGTTGTTTTGATCCTGGTTTTTCACTGGGGTCGGTTGAGCCGTAGCCGGCAGGACGTTTAGAGAGGATGGTGCGGCCGAGGTAATAGACGCCAATAGGGAGGCTGACGTTGTAGAGGACGGCGATGTAGATGGCGATGGTGAAAGGATTTGAACCGCCGGCCATAAAACTGACGACGAGAGGAAGGATGACTAAACCTAAAATGGGGAGAATGACACCAAGCATGTGAAGCATGGTCATAGGAGATTTTAATTCATGAGCATAATGAAGCATATTTTCATAGGTGCCGTTTAAAATTACGTCGAGAGCTTTGTCTAATAAAGTGAGGCGGCGTTCATCAGAGGGTTCGTATAATGAGGATTCGATTAAATGGAATGATTCGACGAATTCTCGATCCCATTCTTTCCATTGGTTGAGATAGGCGTTAGCGGAGTCGCGGATGGTGGAATATTTTTGGGTTTCGACGTCCCAGAGAATTTTTCTAAAATCTAATGAAAGAGGTTGTTCTAAATGATCGGCGGCGAATTCGATGGCACGTTCTAAGTTAGGGGTGTGACGCATGTAGGTGACGAGGTAGAAAATGCTTTGTACCATTTGATTAGATGTTTTCATGCGCCAGGTGTTGGCCATTAAATTGGGGGTGTTTTGCAGGGCAGGAATCATTAATGAACCAGCGATGAGGAAGAAGATGACGAAAAAGAGCATGTCAAAGATGGCGAATGAAATGAGTGAACCGAGGACGATGACTATTAAAGGGAGGGCGATGGAGAGGGAGATGACGCCGGAAGGAGTGCAGTTGAGGTGGCAGATGTCTAATGATTTTTGTAGGGATTCTGCGGTAATGCCTTCGACTTTGATTTTCAGAATTGATTCGGCTTTGTTACAGGCTTGTTCGTAGAAAGTGTAATGATTGGGGTAGAGTTCGCTTTTGAAGTCTTCGTATTCACGGGAGGTGACTTTGGATTGAGGGGTGGAAGGTTGGCCGAATTCTTTTTGTACGCGATCTTTGTATTTTTGCAGAAGCTGTTCGTATTCTGATTGGTTCATTCCTATCTTCCTCTTTTTGTGCTGTGATGCTATATGTATAAGGAAGGGAGAGGTGTTTAAAAAGATTGTTGTGATTTATGAATAATTACTCAAACGTAGCAAAATATTTATAACTGTGGGCTGTTTCTGTATCTCTTGTATGTGGGGAATTAAAACTATGAATTTCAATTATAAAACTGTTGTTGCGGCGGTTGCGACGTTGTATACGATGAGCGCAGCGATAGCGTCAGAAATGAGTTATGCGCGTTCTTTTGGTAGAGCTACTAATACACGTGTAATTAGTTCGCAGATGTATATAGTTCAGAGAGGAGATACACTGGATGCGATTTCACGAGGATCAGGGGTTGAAGTTTCAGAGATTAAAGCGTGTAATTCACATTTGAAGATGTGGGTGGGGGAGAAGGTGAGGTTGTATGATGGTTATACAATACAACAAAGTGATATGTTATCGACGATTGCGTGGAAGAAGGGGATGACGCTGGCCGAGATGGTTCAATACAATCCGCGGATTAAAGATAGTGATGAGATTTATGCGGGACAGAAGTTGAACGTTATGTGTCGAGAGGAGCGAGCGGATAAAGAACGGAAAAGAGTTGAGGAACCAGAGTATGCGGAAGATAGAGAAAAGAAACAAAAGGGAAAACGTAAAGGAAATACACTGCGATTCCCGTCTGGTTTAGAGTTAGCGATTGTAACAGATGCAGCTCTTATAGGAGAGGGGAGATATTTTAATGGCGCACGTAGAATTCCTTTAGTGAAGATTAGGAGGGTGGATTTATTTCAACCGATTTCGAAACATTTTGTTGTGGGAGAATTTGTGCGAGTGGAGGAGAAAGAGGAGCATTGTATTGATGCGAAGGCACGGCCGTATGTGTATCGTGTTGGCGGGGATTATTATTTTACACATGCGCGCATAGACCCTGCGCTTGTGCGTGGACTTGAGCAGATGCGTCGTAGATATGGCAAGTCGTTAGAGTTAGATGAGGGGTATCGACCGCCGTTGTATAATAGATGTGTGGGTGGTAAAGGGCCACATCCAAAAGGGATTGCGGTAGATGCTCATACGCCGGGATATGTTGTGGTGAAACAAGGGAAGAGAAAGGTGAAAAAGCCAACGAGAGCGTATCGAATTGCAGAGCAGGTATTTGGAGAGGGGGGAATTGGTCAAGGGGCAACGACGATTCATGTGGATACGGGGAAAAAAAGACGATGGAAGTATTGAATAAGTATTATTCTAGGATTAGTTTTTTAGTTTCTTCGCTTAATTCGTAGTTGTCTTTTTGTTTACGTTGTTCGATGATTTCTTTTATCTCGTTGGAAGAAATTAAATTTTTCTGTTTACAGAATATTAAAAAAGCAGGCATGCTTGTTACTTTCAAGCCTTTTTCTTTGGCAATTGTTCTTGCTCTTTGGTCATCGATTAAAATCGTTTCATTGCTCTTCTTTGCGATTATGAAACAACCTAATTCTCCTCTGCCTAGAGTTATGGTTTCTTCTGTTGTAACATTTGTGTTCCATTCAATCAAGTCAACAGTTTTGACAAGAATGAATCTATTTTCATTTAATTCTTATTCTTCAAAAGCAAATAATGGAGCGATTTCATTGAAAAATTTTGCTTCTTTTACTTCTTCATATACTGTTGATGGGATTATAATGTGTCTTATATTCAGTGCTTTTAAAATTAACTTTAGTTTTCCAATTTTAAAGAATGAACTAAGAAAATCAGTGTCTATAATTGTCATTTTAGATATCTAAGTTTTTTAACTCTTCATCGATTTCTTTTCGAGTTGCGGCACCTCTTCGTAATTTAATGCCTTTCTCAACGAGGATTTTTTTCATTTCTTCGTAGTTTACATCCGCGATTTCTACGGCTTTTCCTAATGAAATTTTCCCGTTTTTGTAGAGGATGGATGCTATTGCTATTCTTAAATCTTTTTTTTCGGCTAACAGAGTTCTCATGGCGTCGCGAAGAAATTCAGAGGTACTGTCATAATAGCCGGTTTCGGGGATGGCGCTGAGTTCTAATCGTAAAGTAGGCGGGGCGGTAAAGCTTATGGTTTCACTGGTTGCGGTTTTTGTTGGCATTTTTCTAGTATTGTTCTGACATTATTTAAAGTTTTCGTCTTATTTTGTTGTTTAGGGGTGGAATGTTTATATATGGATTTAATTTAACTTAATTTACATGAAACCAATCTATCTTGATTATGCGGCGGCGACTCCTGTGCGGAGAGAGGTGTTCCAGGAGATGCGCAAGGTTGAAGAGGTATTTGCGAATCCGAGTAGTGTGCATGGCGCGGGTGTTTATGCACGAGAAGTGTTGGAGGATGCACGAGGGCGGATGCGAAAAATATTAGGTGCGGGTTCTTCTGATAAAATTATTTTTACGTCGGGGGGGACGGAGAGTATTAATTTGGCGTTGTTGGGGGTTGCGCGGGCGAATAAGAAGCGAGGGAAACATATTATTACGTCTGTTGTAGAGCATAAAGCGGTGTTAGAGACGTGCAGGCAGTTGGAGAGAGAAGGGTTTGAGGTTGATTATGTTGGGGTTGATGAGTGGGGATTGGTTTCTGTTGAGGAAATTATACGACGAATACGAAAAGATACAATTCTTGTGTCAATCCAATATGTGAATAATGAGGTGGGTGTGGTTCAAGAGGTGAGTATGATTAGTCGACTGATTAAGAAGAAGCAGAAGACGATTTTGATTCATACGGATGCGTGTCAGGCGGGGTTGCTTGATTTGAATGTGAATTCGTTAGGTGTTGATTTATTGACGTTAAATAGTTTGAAAGTATATGGACCACATGGAGTGGGGTTATTGTATGTGCGTGAGGGGGTTGAGATTTTGCCATTGATGTTTGGTGGTGGGCAGGAGTATGGTTTGCGGAGCGGAACGGAGAATGTGGCAGGGATTGTGGGGTTTGTGTGTGCAGTAGAGTTGTTGCAGAAAGAGAGGATGAAAGAATCTTTGAGGTTGAATAGTTTGCGTCGAAATTTTATATTGTTGCTTAAAAAACAGATTAAGGATGTTGTTGTGATTTCAGATTTGAAGCAGAGTGTGCCGACGATTTTAAGTGTGGGATTTTGTGGTGTTGAGGCGGAAACGCTTGTTAAAGCGTTAAGCGCACTTGGGGTGTATATTTCGGCGGGAAGCGCGTGTACGGCGCAGCAGATTGAAGTGAGTCATGTGCTGAATGCGATGCGAGTGGACGATGATGTTGCGCGAGGGGTAGTTAGGTTTAGTTTTGGAAAAGAAACAAGAGCAAGGGATTTACAGAGGGTTGTGCGAATCGTTGCAAGAGTGGTTGAGAGTTTAAGGAAAATATAATTATTTATCACTTAATATCTCTTATTATTTTAATTGCATATTCTGCTAGTTCTTTATTTGCCGCAACTATTATTTGTTTGCCGATTTTACGCTGCTGGTGGTAGGTGATGTGTGTGCCGTCAAGATAGGTCATATATGCTCCTGCTTCTTGGGCGATGATTTGAGGTGCGCAGATATCCCAGGTGCTGCATTTTGTTGCGTCTTCTGTTATGTGGAGATTGGCGATGTTTTCTGCTAGCTTCATTATGCGTAGTCCTTCACTGCCGCTGACCATCAGACGCTTGGGTTCTAAAATCTGGTATATTTGGCGCCATTGTTCTTCTAATAAAGAACTTTTATCTATCACCATATTAATCTCTTTTTTATTCTCTTTTACATCAAATAGTTTATTTATTACTAATTTTTTTTCGATACTTTGTGGGGAGACGCGATAGGCACCATGATTTTTTATGCCATAATAATATTCTCCAGAGATTGGTTTGTAGACGAGACCGAAAACGGGATGAGTATTTTGAGTTAAACCGATATGGATGGCAAATTGGTCAGAGTGTTCGGTAAAGCTACGTGTACCATCGATTGGGTCAATGTACCAGATGCGGTCACTTTTTGTTGCGATGTCTTGGAGTTCTTCGCTGATGATACCGTCCTCTGGGAAATGTTTTTGCAGGCCGGTTTGGATGATTTCATTGGCTTTAATGTCGGCGTTGGTAACTGGAGAATTATCTTCTTTGAATGTGGTTTGCATATCTCCATAATAGATATCAAGAATGGCTAGGGTTGCTTGGGAGGCAAGATGTATTGCGGTGGTTAATTCTTTGTGGTACGTATTGGTCATTTGGTTATTAATTTATAAATTAGTTTATAAATTAGTGTAATTATTTTTCTACATCCTTCTCTTTTTTACTTCTTTATTGAGCCAATCTTTGTATTCGAATAATATGGTTGCATTATCTAATTTACCTGTATTTTCTTTGATTCGATCAGAGATGATATGAAATATATCGTTTGCTTTGATGATGAATTCAGCTTCTAATATATCTGGGTCGTTGGT
>CAXNDX010000019.1:0-14351 GCA_964201585.1 Candidatus Woesearchaeota archaeon
GCCAAAAGTGCCATTCTTCTTGATCGTGCTATTTCATATTATACAATCATTATTCTCGGTGCTTTATTCCTAATACATTTAGGTTACTTTATTAAAATCAAACAATCTTCAAATTCTAACTTAGAAGAAACAATCAAAAACCCTACGTCTGAAAATCATAAACCTTTTAAATAACATTTTAAGTAAGAGATAGAATGGTAGAACCTAAACTAAGATTATCTATTATCATCCCTTGTTATAACGAAGAAGAAGGCATCCCCCAATTAGCCCTAAAATTAGAACCAGTAATTGATAAATTAAAAGAACAATATACACCACAACTTATTTTTGTAAACGATGGCTCAACCGATAAAACCGCCAATCTTCTAAACCAATATTTCAGCACCTGGCCTCAAACTCTCATCATCACACACGAAAAAAACAAAAATCTTGGTGCCGCTCTACGTACCGGCTTCTCACATGCAACTGGTGACCTTATTGCCTGCCTCGACAGCGACTGCACCTACGACCCCGAGCTTTTATTCCCCATGCTTCAAATGATCGACACCACAGAACAAAATATCGACATCGTAACCGTATCTCCCTACCACCCACAAGGAAAAGTCAACAACATTCCCGCCTATCGTTTATTCCTCAGCAAAAGCGCATCAAACATATATAAATTTCTTCTCCAATCAGGAATATACAGCCCTGGAGGTATGGTTCGCATATATAAACGAAAAGTAATTGAGACTATCCACAGCGATAAAGACAATTTTCTCTTCGTCCCCGAATTCTTGATGAAAGCATATCTTCACGGCTACACCATCAAAGAATTCCCAACCACGCTAAACGTTCGACAATACGGTACCTCAAAAATGAAACTACTCAATACCATCGTAAGCCACGCAAAATTAATGGGAAGAATCATTCGCTATAAAATAACTAAAAAACCAATCTAAGATAATCAGTTCAAACCAATCTTCCATTTATTCAAAAAAAACATTAATAACCAAAATTTAAATATCAATGAAACTTATAACAATATTAGGAACACGGCCAGAATTGATAAAACTCTCTCCGCTAATACCCTTATTAGACCAAGAATTCGAAAACATCATCATCCATACCGGCCAGCATTATTCTCGTGAATTAAACGACATTTTTTTTGAAGAATTAAAATTACGCCAGCCTAATTACCACCTAACCATCGGTTCCGGACCACACGGAGAACAAACAGGAAAAATGATCCAACAGATAGAAAAAATAATTATAGAGGAAAAACCCCACGCCGTCCTCATTTTTGGTGATACGAATTCTACCCTTGCCGGTGCCATCGCCGCAACAAAATACACCAAAGTAATTCATCTTGAAGCGGGATGTAGATCCAGAAATCGCACCCAACCTGAAGAAATCAACCGTATCGTTGCTGACCATTGCTCAGATTTTCTTCTCACCATTGACACCGAAAGTACCACCAATCTTATACATGAAGGTTTCAAAGAAGAACAAATCTACCAAGTGGGAAACCTTCTCGAAGAAGCATGTATCCGTGCAAAACAACAAGCTCCTGAATTTCTCTTTAACAACTTAAATATCAGTCCTCAAAACTATATCATCGCAACTATCCATCGCGAAGAAAATACAACCAACACCACAAATCTAAAAAATATTATTGACGCTTTAAATATTCTCTCGCAACAAATACCAATCCTTTTTTCTCTCCACCCCAGAACAAAAAACGCCCTAGAAAAAAATAATCTTACCCTTTCACCAAACATAAAGTGTATCACCCCACCCAGTTATATCCCATTTATTAATCTGCTCAACAACTCCCGCTTTATTATCACTGATTCTGGTGGTGTATACCAAGAAGCTGTTTTCCTCAACATACCCGTACTCGTCCCACGAACTCAAATTGAAATTAACGAATTTGTAGAACGTGGAAAAATAAAATTGATTGGCCAGCAAACTGAGAATATCGTCTCTATTGCTACTTCCCTAATTAAAGATAACCACCAATTAAATAAGATAAAATCTATTCCATTTCAATTCCAGAATAATATTAGTACAACCATCATACAAATAATAAAAGAAAAAATTCAGCAAGAAAAATAAAAATTTAACAAACAAGAATAACACCCAAGAACAAATCTACAAAAATAAAGATACAAAAGAGGTAAACTAAACATGAAAAAAATACTTGTAACCGGAGCAGGAGGTAGTCCTGCTGTAAACTTTACGCGATCTCTTCGTGCCGCTCCTGAAAAAATCCATCTCGTCGGCACAGATAGCAACAAATATTATCTTCAACGTGCCGAAACCGACCAAAAATTTCTCGTACCTAACGCTCACGACCCAACATACATCCCCATCTTAAACCAAATAATTGAAGAAACAAATTGTGAGTTTATTCACGTTCAAAACGACACTGAAATGAGTGTTATATCTGAAAACAGAGAACAATTGCATTGCAAAACGTTTCTTCCATCAAAAGAAACGGTAAGAATCTGCCTAGATAAATTTGAATCATATAAACGCTGGCAAGCACACGGCATCAAACAACCCCAAACAATGATGATTAAAGACGAAAACGATTTACAGCACGCATTTGAGAAATATGGAAAAAAGATTTGGATTCGCGACACAACTGGTGCCGGTGGCCGTGGCTCCCTTGCCGCAGAAGACTACAAAACCGCCAAAGCCTGGCTTGACTTTAAAAAAGCATGGGGGACCTACACCGCCGCTGAATGCCTCCAACCAGATTCAGTAACCTGGATGTCAATCTGGCACGAAGGAAAACTCATTGTCGCCCAAGGCCGAAAACGATTATATTGGGAATTAGGAAAAGTCTCACCTTCTGGTATTAGTGGTGCCACCGGAACCGGAGTCACCTATTCCGACCCTGAACTTGACAAAATTGCTCAAGCAACTGTCCTTGCCATTGATCCAAACCCCCAAGGCATCTTCTCTGTTGATCTAACGTACGATAACAACGGCATTCCTAACCCCACTGAAATAAACATCGGCCGCTTCTTCACTACGCATGAATTCTTTACCCAAGCTGGCTTAAATATGCCCTACATCTTGCTCCAAATTGCCATGGACCATCAAATCCCTACATTTGAAAAAAACATAAATCCTCTCAAAGATAACATCGCCTGGATCAGAGGCATGGATTTCAAACCAATCTTAACAACCGTAGATGAAATTGAATCACACGTTAAACTACTAGAAAAACGAAAGAAAAATGTCAAGTAAAAATCCCAATCACAGCAGAGCTGCTGGACATTCGATTAGTGAATCTATTGGGATTTTTACTCTTGACAATGGGTCGCAGCAAAGCTGCATGGTATCAGACCCATTTTCATTGAATGAAAATTCGAACCAAAATAATATCCTTATTACTGGATGTACCGGCCATATAGGTTTAGCACTTACACAAAAAGTAAGTAAAGACCAAAAGCCAGTAGTAATATTTAGAAATCAATCAACAGAACTAAAGAATCTTATAACAGAAAAAAAAGTAATCGCTCTGCAAATAGATATTGCAAAAAAAAATCAGATAGAAAAATATCACCCAATTCTAGAAAAAATACAAACAATAGTACACCTCGCCGCATTTGTTCCAAAAAAAAAAGACCAAGACAGATTTGAACAATCAATTGAACAGAACCTTCTTGCCACAATAAATCTAATTGAAAACACCCCAAAATGCACCCACTTCATCTTTATCAGCACCTGTGAAGTATATGGCCCTCCCACACAAATTCCCATAACAGAAGAACACCCCCTCAATCCCACCTCATTATATGGTGCAAGTAAAGTTGCAACAGAAAAATATCTCCAAGTATATTGCACAAAAAATAACATAAAACTCACCATATTACGCCTAACAAATATTTATGGTCCAGGAGAAACAATTCAACGCGCAATCCCAAATTTTATCTTAAACTTATTAAATGATAAACAACCAATAATCTATGGAACAGGAGAAGATCAACGTGATTTCATGTACATTGAAGATGTAATCAACTTTATTATTGAATCTATAAACAGAAAACAAATAGGAGTGTATAACATTGTCCAGGGCCAAAGCATCCCAATACAAAAACTCGCTCAAAATATATGCAACATAATCAATAAAGACCTCTCGCCAATCCGCCAAAACAACGCCAACCAGAAAATAAATTACATTTTTAACAATGAAAAAATTAAAAAATATTTTACATATCAACCACAAACACCTCTAGAAGAAGGCTTAAAAAAAGAGATAGATTGGTTTAAACAACGTACACCTCTTTTTTTCGACCTTGATGGAACTATTCTAAATGTACATCGACGAATCTACAAAACACACCAAGACGCACTACAGAGTATAAACCATAAAAGTATTTACCCATTTGAAGAATACATCAAATTAAAAAGAAAAAAAATATCTGAAAAAGAAATAACCTCACAAATACTTCCTGAAACTGAATATGAACAATATATTAAAAAAAGAAATGAATTGATTGAAAAAAAAGAATATCTGCAACTCGACACAATAAATAAATCATCATTAGAAAAAATAAAAGAACTCAAAAAAGACCACTGGCTTATCCTGCTAACCAATCGGAAAAACAAAGAAAATACTCTACAACAACTAGATAGATTGAGCCTATCCTCTTTATTTGAAGAGATTATAATCTGCAATGAAACAGAAACAAAATATGACAACATCCAAAAAAGCCTTTTCTTTAACAAAAACGCCATAATTATCGGAGACACCGAAGAAGAAATGCTCATCGGCCAAAAATTAGGAATAAAATATATTGCCATAACCTCTGGAATGAGAACAACAGAGCTACTTCAACAATATAACCCAAATCAGTTACTCACCAACATCTCAAAAATAGAGCTCAAGTCCTAATTACAATTATGTATTCTTAGAACCCTAGTTAGATAACCTTTATAAACAAAAATTAAGCCCTTTCCCCCATATGATCCCCATCGCCAAACCACTAATCGGCGAAGAAGAAAAACAAGCCGTGTTGAGTGTGCTAGACTCTGGCTTCCTCGCCCAAGGCCCAAAAGTCAAAGAATTCGAACAAGCCTTTGCCACATACATCGGTGCAAAACACGCTATCGCCACATCGAACGGCACAACTGCCCTCCACGCCGCCCTTCTCGCCCATAATATCAACAGTGGCGACGAAGTCATAACCTCTCCATTCTCATTTATCGCAACCGCCAACACCATTCAGATGACCGGCGCAACACCCGTATTCGTCGACATCGACCCACATACATTCAACCTCAACCCCGAATTAATCGAACAAGCCATAACCAAACACACCAAAGCAATAATGCCCGTTCATTTGTATGGCAACCCCGCCGACATGCAAAAGATCCAAACCATCGCCAAGAAACACAATCTTATCATCATCGAAGACGCCTGCCAAGCCCATGGATCACAATATCAACTAATCCAAACTCCCTCACAAAATCAAGAAATGACAAATCATACAGTCGGCTCACAACACACCGCCTGCTTCTCATTTTATCCAACCAAAAATATCACCACAGGTGAAGGTGGCATCATCACCACAAACGACGACAACCTCGCCCAAAAAATACGAAAACTCATCGCCCATGGTTCAATTATCCGTTATTATCACGACCACCTTGGCTACAACTACCGCATGACAGATATCTCCGCCGCAATAGGAATAGAACAACTCAAAAAACTCAACCAATTCAACACTGCAAGAATAAAAAACGCCACATATCTCACCGCAGAACTCTCAAAAATCCCCGGCATCATCCCACCAAAAATAACACCTGGCCACGTCTTTCATCAATACACTATACGAATCACAAAATACTTTCCCAAAACCAGAAACGAACTCTCCAAAATCTTAACTGAGAAAGGAATCAGCAACGCCATTTTTTATCCAGTGCCAATACACAAACAAAACGCCTATCCAACTTATAACTCTTTTACATATCCAATAACCGAAACCATCACAAATGAAGTGCTCTCCCTTCCCGTACACCCTTCACTCACAGAACAAGAATTAAATTACATCACAACCACCATCAAACAAATCAGTAACCAACCATGAATCAAAACTCACCAATTAAAAACCAACCCCTACGCGTCGCTGTCATCGGCGTCGGCTCTATGGGTCAAAATCACGCTCGAATATATTTTAATTCTGAAACCGCTCAACTCGTCGCCGTCGCTGATAACTACTTTGAAAACGCCGAAAAGATAGGAAAAAAATACAACATCCCTTACTACCAAGATTACCACAAAATGTTAGAATCAGAACAAATTGACGCCATTTCTATTGCTGTTCCGACAAGCTTACACAAAGAAGTAGCTCTTGCATGTATCAACAAAAAGAAACACCTTCTTCTCGAAAAACCAATTGCCTCAACCGAAGAAGAAGCACAAGAAATCATCAGTGCCGCAACAAAAAACAACACCACTCTTATGATCGGCCACATCGAACGTTTTAACACCGCCATCACCGCACTAAAAGAACGCTTAAAAGAAAATCATCTCGGCGAGATCTATAAAATTGACATCGAACGTGTTGGTCCATTCCCCACAAGAATTACCGATGTTGGCGTCATCATTGACCTCTCCGTACACGATATAGACATCATCAACTATTTACTCGATTCCGACCCCCAACAACTCTACGCTCAAACCCAACAAAAACTCCATCCTACTCATGAAGACTCCGTTACCAGCTTAATAACCTACAAAAACGGCGTTCATGCTATCCTCAACATCAACTACCTCTCCCCCACTAAAATTCGCCAATTGCAAATCTTTGGTAAAAAAGGCATGTTTCATGTAAACTACCTTGACCAAGAACTCTTCTTCTACCAAAACAATTCATTTACTTCAGACAACTGGGAAAGTGTCACCGAAGGCGAAATGAAAAAAATAATTGTTCAAAAAAAAGAACCATTGCAACTAGAAATAGACCATTTTATCCATTGTATAAAAGAAAACAAAACCCCTTTAGTTACAGGATATGACGGCCTAAAAAGCTTACAAATTGCCAATAACCTTTTAAAATCAGCAAAAGAAAATAGAATAATTTATCTATAAGAAAGATGGACCGATATTTATTAAAAAAACATAAAAAAAATAAAAGAATAATATTCAAAATGAAAAATAATTTAATTAAACAAGAAAATCAAAAACAAACTGGACCAAAAATTATAATTACTATCCCCGCCTATAATGAAGAAAAAACACTCCCCTTTGTTCTTGAAGAAATTAAACAAGTAATGAATAAGTACATTTATAATTACCATATTCTAGTCCTTGACGACGGATCAAAAGATAAAACTATCGAAGTAGCAACAAAACATGGTGCTTTAGTTATTTCAAACAAACGCAATATGGGTTTAGCACAAACATTTCGCAACGAAATGAAAGAATGTCTCAACCTCAACGCAGATATTATTGTTCACACTGATGCTGATGGACAGTATCATCCCCAACACATTCCTCAACTAATTGAAATGGTTAAATCAGGCAATGATTTAGTTCTCGGTTCCCGTTTCCAAGGTAAAATTGAAAAAATGCCTATCCTAAAACGCCTTGGCAATATCGCTTTCTCAAAAGTATTGACTTCATTAACTAAAGTAAAAATAACTGATTCAACTACAGGCTATCGTGCATTTACCGCTGAAGTCGCTCGTGACATCAATTATATCAACACGTTCACCTATACCCAAGAACAAATTATCAAAGCCGCAAAACAAGGCTTTAAAATAACTGAAATCCCCATCATCGCCAGAAAAACAAGAGACAGTCGACTTTTCAAAAACCCTTTACAATATGCTGTTCGTGCCTGGATAAATATCTTCCGTATTTATCGTGATTATGAACCACTTACATTTTTCGGAAGAATAGGATTAGTTGGATTTGGGATAGGATTTCTCATTGGGTTATACTTTGTCTATCTTCATTTTACCAGCGGAATCAAAGGCCACATTGGGCTACTTTTCCTCATGCTCATCCTCCTTGTATTTGGACTACAGACAATACTCTTTGGCTTTCTCGCTGACATGCTCAAAAAGTAAAAATCACATGCAATAGAACTGTGAGGCATTCGATTACATAAATCAATTGAGATTTTTACTCTTGAATGCACAGAAATCAAAGATCTTTAGCATACTGATAAATGTATAAAAAAAATCTCTAATAGATCACAGCAAAGCTAGGAGGTATTATACCCCTTATCTTTGAATAACACACTTCCACAACCCTTTTAAACCCATTTCTAATAAAATTATTAGTACACAAACAGAGAAAATAAGCAATGGTGAAATATGAATAACGATAATAATCACGATAACAACGAAAAAAACGTAAAAATTATAGTAACCCTCGGTCCTTCTACCTGGGACGAAAAATCACTTCTTAAAATCAAAGATAAAGGAGTTAACTTTGTTCGCGTAAATATGTCACACTCCAATATTGAACAATTAAAATCAAGCATCAAACTTGCTAAAAAAGTAGGAATCCATTTTGTTATTGATACTGAAGGATCACAAGTCCGTACAGGTGAACTAAATACCTCAACAATCCAACTAGAAGACAACCACGAAATAAAAATTCATACTCAAAAAATAATTGGTGATCAACAAAATATTAACCTCACTCCTTTAACCATCATACCTCAATTAGAAATCGGTGACCTAATCCATGTTGACTTTGACACCGTCATTTTGAGAATATCTAATACCTCAACCCTTGATGAAGGCTACATCACCGCAAAAGCAATCACTGGCGGAACCATCGGCAAAAACAAAGCCGTTATTATCGACCATGTTTCCAATCGTAAACTAACACTTCCAACTTTATCCGAAAAAGATTATGAATCTATAAAAATTGGCATTGAAGAGGGGATTAGCTATATTGCCGCCTCATTCATGCGTTCTGGACCCGCTGTTGACGAAGTTCGCAGAGCCACCCAAAACACCATGAAAATTATTTCAAAAATAGAATGTATTGACGCCCTTGAAAACCTCAACGATATCATTCGCAAATCTGACTACCTTCTAATCGATCGTGGTGACCTCAGCAAAGAAATTCCTATTGAAAAAATACCATTAACCCAAAAAATAATTATTAACAAAGCAAAAAAATATGGAGTCGGCGTCTTTGTCGCCACAAATCTGCTTGAAACCATGATCACCCAGAAAAAACCAACTCGCGCCGAAGTCCATGACGTCATTAACACAATTGTCGACGGCGCCGAAGGTCTCGCTTTAGCAGCCGAAACCGCTATCGGCAAATATCCTATGGAATGTATCAATATGCTCAATAAACTCATCAAACATGCCCAATTAGTTAACGTTGAAGAATTCCAACATAAAGAAGATAAATTTGTCGAAACTCTAGAAAAAAAGAATTACCTTCTCGACTTTAATATGTTCTCCTCCCTTATCTCCCCCCATGGTGGAAAATTAATAGAACGAATAACCAAAGAACCAATTGCCAAAGAATATCTTGATACTTTGCCAAAAATAAACATTGATGAAAACATTCAACGCGATATAGAACAAATTGCCATTGGTGCATATAGCCCTTTAGAAGGATTTATGAATAAAGAAGATTTCGAATCCGTTCTCGATAGAATGCGCCTTGCGAATGGCCTAGTTTGGCCAATCCCCATCATTTTAGACATCAGTGAAGAAAAAGCATCAGAATTAAACATTGGAGAAAATATAGCTCTTCTTGATGAAAAAAACGAACCATTTGCTCTCTTAAAACTAACTGAAAAATTCAATTACAACAAAAAAGAAACAATCACAAAATTATATGGCACAGACGACCCTTCCCATCCTGGCGTAAAAATGATCCAAGACTTAAAACCAGTCTTGTTAGGTGGACCAATCACTCTACTTAAACGTCGACAGAACGAATACAAAGAATACGAATTGACCCCAAAACAAACAAGACGCTTATTTGAAGAACGAGGCTGGGCAAAAGTAGTAGGTTTTCACACACGCAACGTCATACATCGCAGTCATGAATACATCCAACTCCACGCCATGGAAAAAGAACACTGCGACGGCCTATTCATTCACCCGATTGTTGGAAAAAAGAAAATAGGCGATTTTAACGCCAAATACATCATTAAATCCTATGAACTCATGGTAAAAGAATTATACCCAAAAAATAAAGTCATCTTCGCAACATTCGCCTCCTATTCACGCTATGCTGGCCCCCGTGAAGCATTATTTACCGCCATTTGCCGAAAAAACTTTGGCTGCAGTCACTTTATTGTTGGAAGAGATCATACAGGGGTAGGAAACTTTTACCACCCAAAAGCATCACATAACATTTTTGATCGTTTTCCCGATATTGGCATAACTCCCATCCGCTTCGACCACGTATTCTATTCAAAAAATCAACAAAAATATATCCACGAACAAAACGCACAAGATCACCCAACAGAAGATAAACTTCAAATTAGTGGCACCCAAGCCAGAGAAATGTTTGAACAACAAACTGCTCCCCCTGAATGGTTCATGCGCCCAGAAATAAGCAGATTGATACTGGACGCATCAAAAAATAACGAAGAAATATTTATTAAAGAATAAAGAAAAAATAAAGATAACATGTCAACCGTCATTTGGTTCACCGGATTATCCGGGTCTGGCAAAAGCACGATAGCTCAAGGACTAAAAGTATGCCTTGAAAAAAAGAATAATACCGTATTGATTCTAGATGGCGACACAATTCGTAGTGAAAAAACAAAAAATTTAGGTTTTAGTAGAGAAGACATCCGCACAAATAATAAAATAATTGCTCAAATAGCAGTTGAAAAAAAGAAAGAATACGATTACATTCTTGTCCCAGTCATCTCCCCTTATAGGGAAGACCGTGAAATGGCAAGAAACATTATTGGAAAAAATTTCATAGAATTATTCATCAACTGTCCAATAGAAACATGCATCGAAAAAGACGTCAAAGGATTATACAAAAAAGCATTAAACGGAGAAATTAAAGATTTTATAGGAATAGCAGAAACAAACCCTTATGAATCCCCTATTTTTCCAGAAATAACCATAAACACAAATACAGAAAATGTGACAAAAAGTATAGAAAAAATTATTTTTTTTCTTGATCAAGACACCATAAGATAACACCCTGCGTCCAGATTTTACGAAAGAATTCTATTCCAAAAAATAGTATATAAAGCCACACCACATATTGAATTAAGTCAAGTATAATCCCAAAAAAAAGAAGATTAAATAAATGTTCGACACGAAGAAAATCAAAAATAAATTGGCGAATTTTTGAGGTGGTAAAACGAGGGATAGATTTAAGGAAAACCTCTGATACCTCAGACCGTTCAGAATCAGATTTATACCATGCCGGATTAACACTTAATGCTTTATTTGCCAGAAAGAAAAAAGTGATACCGGCACAAATAAACAAATAAGTAATATCATTAAAACGGATATACATCCCAACCCCTAAAAATAAGAATAGTAAACTATTATTCAAAAAATGCCCTATCCGATCTAAATATTTTGGAAACAAAGGTTTTATCCTCTTCTCCGTAGTTTTTTCCGCAGTTGATTGATAGTAACGCGCAAGCTTTCCATCAGATAAATCGAATATGAAAAGTATTTGAAAAAGGGTAATCGCAACAACAAACCAGAAATAAGTAGCATTCAAGAATAGAACAGGCGTTAAAAATTGAAGGATAACCCAAAATGAAGTGAGTTGTAAAGGTGTAACCCGAAAGAATAATGCAAATTTAACAATATAATTAGCACCATAATCTAAAAAATGTTCATATCCCCAACGATTCGTCTGAGACAGATTCTTAATCTGATTTATATCTGGTCCAAAAGTCATAATGATTCCCAAATAGACTTTCTCTTTTCAGTAAGCATAGTAAAAAAAATAGATATTCTTTTAAAAGCTTTATGGTTCTTTTTTTTTTGAAAATATACTATAAAAAAAATGAAAATCATTTCTGGTTAATTCTCCAATCAAGAATAGAACAGAGACATAAAAAAATAACATTAGAACATAAGTAAATAGGAGATGAAACCCTGTAAAATGCCATAAAGAAGAAAAATAATAGACGAGAGATGAACTAAACAAGATTTTGGTCATAGAAAAGAAGTCCAGTAAAACTTTAAAAGTATATAATACATAAACCCCTCCTGCAACCATTCCAATAAAAGTAGTAATCACTGAAGAATATCCTGCCCCAACCAAACCATATCGCGGAATAAACAAGAGATTAAGAATAACCATTAAAATTAATAGGAAAAGAGTAATCCCCATCTCTACTTTTGGCTTACCACTACCTGTAATAATTGAACATAAAGTCCCATAAACAAGTAGAAAAGCGACACTTAAAATTAAAAGACGTAACACTCCTTCTGCGGAAGTAAAAGAAGAGGAATAAAAAAAAAGTAACAATTTATCAGAAGTTGCTGCCATCAACGCAATAACAGGCAACATTAACAATAATAACCACCGTAAAGACTGCTTAATATGCTTCTGAGTTAGAACTAAATTATTCATCGCAATAGATCTTGAAATCGAAGGCATCAACACGAAAGGCAAATACATAAATAATAAAAAAGGAATATTTGACAACGTCGTTGCTGCAGTGTACAATCCTGCCGAAACATTATCATCTAAGATGGATTTAACAAACAAAACATTCATATTACGAATTGAAATAAACGCTAAAGAACTTATCGTGATTGGTAACGAAAACAAGAACACTTTTTGAAGAATGGATCTCTCACTCTCTTTTAAATCTATTTTTTGTACTGGATTCTTCCATATGATAAAAAATAAAATCAGGCAACAAATAACTGAAAGAAAATAACCTAACAATACCCCAAAAATTCCCATCCCTAAAAACACAAAAAGAAACACTAAAACAAAACGAAAAATGGGGAGCGTGAGACTAATAATTGCTTGTTCTTTAAATACACGCAAACCATTCATATACCCACTTGTATACAACGCTAAAAGAGAAAGAGGTATAACCATCAACCCTAAAAAACGAATGGGATTGGTCAATGAACTATCATGAAGCAAGAAAGCAAGAAAAGGAGCTAAAAAGAGATATAATAAAGTAAATAAAGTTGCCAAAAAGAATTGCAATTTTAAAACAGTAATATAAAAAGAATGAGTAAGAACATTAGATTCTGAAACAAATTTAGTTACAGCTCTAGGTATACCTGTATTCAAAAACGCTCGATTAATAAGATACAAAGACATTAAAACGCCAAAAAGACCATACCCCTCTGTTCCAAGATAACGTGCTAAAAAAAAATGAATAAAGTAATTTGAGAACATAACAACTACTTCTGTACTCGCCATATACACAAAACCTTTACTCAACGTAGCCATAAGTTATGTCTCCAATGGGTAAGAAAACGGGAAATGTTCATAAAATCAAAAAAAATTAAAACATATAAAAACTTTATGATTTAAAGATATATCCTCAAAATAGAACGGTAAAACATAATCTTTAAAAAGTGAAATTTAGCCAAAAAATCATGTTAAACTATGCTTTCATCGGTTGCGGCGTTGCATCAACTGTGCACCTTAATTACCTCAAAAACCATAAGAAGATCAACATCGTTGCTCTCTGCGACCCATCTCTTTCTATTCCAACAGGATTTCAGCAACTAAATATCCCAATATACCAAGATTACAAAGAAATGCTTGCCAAAGAATCACTCGACGCCATAACCATCGCAAGCCCTCACTATCTCCATTATGAACAAATCCTTGCCTGTGCGAAAAAGAACATCCATATACTCTGTGAAAAACCTCTCGCCATCAATTACCAAGACGCTCTTATCGCCGTAAACGAATGCCAAAACGCAAACATAAAATTACAAGTCATGCTGCAACGTCGCTACTTTCACCACACACAGACATTAAAACAAGTTATAGAACAACAAGCATTGGGCCAAATCACCCAAGTAACTTACGAATTAAACGTCAATAAAAAAGAAGAATACTATCAAGGCTGGCGTGGAAAAAAAGAACAAGCCGGTGGAGGTGTCTTATTATGTCAAGGCTTACACGACCTCGATCGAATTATCGATTGCTTCGGCAAACCTCAAGTTCTCTCCTCATCAATCAAAACCACCCGAGAGTATATTGACATTGAAGATGAAGCAACAGCAACCCTCATGTTGCCCCAAAACATCCCGTGGCACATTACTGCAACCGCCAACGCCCCAACACTTTGGAGTGGAAAAATATCAATTACAGGAACAAAAGGCTCAATAGTGATCGACGCAGAAAAAGTACTTGAATGGAACGTTCCAAATTTCCCAGCTCCACAAATCGATAA
>CAXNDX010000020.1:0-14304 GCA_964201585.1 Candidatus Woesearchaeota archaeon
TATCTATAAGTTGAAGAAGAATAGTTTTAAAGGGGCGTGGGATGGAACGACGTATGATCGTGCGGGGTTGAAGAAGTTGTTTTCTGATGCGGGATTAGAGGTTGTTGGTTCGCGGACGTTCTTTTTTAGATGTTTTATTGGGGTTGTGGGGAGAAAGGTGGATTAAATTTATAAATTAATGATGGTTCTTAGGTTTTAAGATGGTTATTCGACAAAAGAGAGCGTTAATTACAGGGATTACTGGCCAAGATGGGCCGTATTTAGCACAGTTGCTTTTAGAGAAGGGGTATAAGATATATGGGACGTATCGGCGGTCGTCTACGCCAAATTTCTGGCGGTTGCAGCAGCTGGGGTTAATTAAGAAGGTGACACTTATTCCGGCGGATTTGAGTGATATGGCGTCGTTACTTGAGGCGGTGGCGGTTACGGATCCAGATGAGATTTATAATTTGGCGGCGCATAGTTTTGTGGGGAGTTCGTTTGATCAGCCGCTCTATACCGCGGAAGTGGATGGGAGTTCTTCCACACGATTTTTAGAGATTATTCGGCATTTAAATAAGAATATTAAGTTTTATCAGGCGTCGACAAGTGAGTTATATGGGGCGAATATGAATGCGCCGCAACATGAGAATACGCCGATGATTCCGAATTCTCCGTATGCGGCAGCGAAGTTGTATTCGTATAACATGGTGCGAATTTATCGGGAATCTTATGGTATTTTTGCATGTAATGGGATTTTGTTTAATCATGAATCGCCATTACGAGGGATTGAGTTTGTGACGCGAAAGATTTCTAATTCGGTTGCGAAGATAAAATTGGGGTTGCAGACGGAGCTGCGGCTGGGTAATCTAGATGCAAAACGAGATTGGGGTTATGCACCAGATTATGTGCGAGCGATGTGGATGATGTTGCAACAAGATAAACCAGATGATTTTGTGATTGCAACAGGGCAGACGCACACGGTACGCGAATTTGTGCAAGAGGCGTTTGCGGTGTTAGGGATGAATTGGAAAGATTATGTTATTGAGGATACACGGTTACTTCGACCAATGGAAGTGCCGTTATTGTGTGGTAATCCACGTAAAGCGGAAAAAGTGTTAGGTTGGAAAGCAAAGATGAAATTTAAAGAACTGGTGCGCGTGATGGTGCAGGCTGATTATGATCGGTGGACGCAGTATTTACATGGCAAGATTTTCCCGTGGGATGCACCTAATTATTCCCATGAGATGGATATTATTAGTAGGAATCCGTCACGAGAGGGACGACGAGATGGTGTGGAGAAAGGGGCGTTTAAGAGGTTGGGAAAGGTTTAGATGTTAAATGTTAGTATAATTTTCTTCTTCTTTTTTTTGTTTAAATAATAAGTAGAAAACATAAGGTATTGTTAGTAACGCAATGAGAACATCAAGGTAAAGGATGATAAACGAAAAAGAATTTAACGTTTTATCAAAGAAAGTTTTAGGAGTGTAATTGTCGATGGCGTTTTCTGTATATTTCCAGCCAACAGGGGTGTACCAGTGAACGTGTGTGCGATCAATAGGTTCATAAATCGAAAGGGGTGCGTTGATAGTGCTTTGATAGATTATTAATGTATCTGCCGTCTGGAGTTCTTTTACTTGTTTCATATTTGGAATGAGGTTTGCTGAGAGTTGTTTGCCATACTCAGAAATACGTTGATAATCTTCAGGTTTCCAGCCACAGTATTTTCCCGGACCACATTCGATGTAATAGAGGGGAAGTGTTTGTTTTGGTCCAGAAAGTTTGTCAAGGTTGTTGATGAGTTCAGGAAAGTAAGTGCCTTCGAGGTAGTGTTTATCACTTAAAGCCCAAGTATAGATTCCGCGATAAATGCGTGGATCGAGGATGATGATGGCGTCTTTAGGGAGGTTATCAACGGCGTATTCGTTGAGGTTGTTTTGAATGGAGTTTTCTTTAAGTTTGGAGATGGTGTGAAGAGTGAATGAGGTTGTGAACAGGAGAATGATGCAGATAGTATAAATAATTTTTTTTAGAGTTATTTTATGATGTATTTTTTCAGTGAGATGTGTGATTCCATAGCCGGCGAAGATACTGAGGATGAGGGGAACCCAGACGTAATGGGTGGAACTACCCATGATTCCGGCTAAATATAAATATAAAAATACGATTGTTACGCTTAACAGCATAGTTTCGTTTATTTTACTTTTCCAGGCGTAGAATATGCCGCTGATTCCGGCGATGAGGATTATAAAGTCATATTTAAAAAATTGAGTTAGTGTACCAAAGATTACATCTTTTAATTTTGTTATTGTCCAAGGTTCAGCTTCTTGGCCTTTATAGATTTGAGCGTTTCCTACGCCTGCTAACACAGTAAAATAATAATCAGTCATGCCTTTTTCTTTATAGAGGAGATAGTTATAAGTTAAGACAGGGGCGACGATAATGATGCAGAGCATGATTGAAATACAAATGGTTTTAATGATTTTTGGATCTAGATGATAATTATTTTCTTTTTTGTAGAGCAGTCCTTCTTTATTTTTCCAACTGACTATGGTCCAGGTGAGAAAATAGGCGGGTGCGAATAGGAGAACAATGGGTTTTACAAGGGAGGCGAGGGCAAGTATGCCTAGTGAGGGATAGAGATACTTTGGTTTGTTTTCTAAGACGTAGAGGAAGAAATATAGGCTTAAAAGACTTAAGAAATAGGCAGTCATGTCCATTTCTTGGTTGAAGCGGATGGCGTAGCCGGAGAGAGCGAAGAGAAAGGAGCTGAGAAGTGCGGCGTTTTTGTTGTTGAAGATTTTGAATGAAATGAGAAAGATGAGGAGGGTAGCAGTGGCTCCAAATAATATAGAGGTGAAACGAGTGGAAATTAATGTCATATCTCCAAATAGTTTATAACTGAGGTCGGTGAGGTAAAAATATACTGGTGCTTGTTCAACGGTTGAAAGTCTTGCTGCATCGATAATGTGTAGTGGGATTAATGAATAAATTATTTCGTCTGAGCCGATGTCGACGTGGGCGGCGGAATATAATCTAGTGAAAAAGGCTAAGAGAAAGATGCCTATCAAAATAAGATGGGTTTTGGTGAGTTTCACAGAGGTGTTTTTGGGTAGTTTGTTTATATATATTTCGAAGGTGTAGTCTATAAATTGAGAGGAGTTGCCTAATTGAGTGGCGATATTCTTATAAATCAAGTGCGGTTTTTAAGGTATAATAGGTGTGGTTAATAGGAGGGTTTATGATTAGTTGGATTACAATCGTGTTATTTTTTGTATATTGTTGGGGGTTAGGTTTCACGGCTCTTTCATTTGTGCAGAAGAAGCCAGAGTTGCGGCTGGAGCGATTCTGTTTAGCAGTTGCATTGGGATTAGGAATATTTCCAATTTTAGCGGTGTTGTTGAATTTTGTACATATCCCACTTGATTGGAAGGTTTTTTTAGGTTTAAGTTTGGTATGGCCGATAGTTATTTTTATCAGAAAGATGAAAAAAAATGAGCTGAATATGCCACAGTTATCTTTTTCGTTTACGAAGTCAGAGTTGATGTTATGTGGTGCAATCGTAATTATGTTGTTGTCTTTGTTTATGTATACAAAAGGGGCGTTTGCGTATCCGTATTTAGAGGATGAGGATCCATGGGGTCATGCTGTTGGTGCAAAATATGTTGCGTTGGAGAAAATTGCGTATGATCCAGTGTTAGTTGAACAAAAAAGAATTGACGAAGTGCTTGCATACATTGACCCTTATCCTCCAGCGTATGATGTGTTAATGGGTGTGTTACATCAGACATCACCAGATTTAAATTGGACTTTGAAGTTTTTTAATGCGTTAATTATTTCATTTGGAGTACTTTTTTTTTACTTGTTTGCAAAGGAATTTGTAGGAGATAATGGGAAAGCGTTGTTAGCAACATTCTTTTTAGCGGTGATTCCTTCGTATTTTAGTCATTTTATCTGGGCGCATAGTTATGTGGTTATGTTATTTTTCCCAGCGATGTATGCGTTGTTGATGATAAAAGAAGATGGCAAATGGATGTGGATTGCATTGGTTATGATTGCAAGTATTTGGGTGACGCAGAATATTGAAGAGCCGATTAAATTGACAACGATGTTGTTATTATTTGTTATTGTTGCGTCAGTTGTGCACAGGCAGTTTTTGAGAAAGGAATTTGCGGCGATTTGTGGAGGAGTGTTATTATCTTTTGTTTGGTGGGGGGTAATGGTGGTTAAGTATGGGTATCGTGATTTTATTCGAGCATTTACGGGAAGTAATATTTTGGCTGCAGAACAAGGGGGTTTAGAATCGGCTGTGTCTTCCGCAGTGGGGGCTACGGGGCAGGGAAGTTTTCTACATAAATTAGCGGGAATTTTTAATTCTTTAACTTCATCAGGGGGAACGGCATCGCGGGCGTATTCTTTTAATGATTTTTTTGTCGCTAAAGGAGAAAATTTAATCAATGCTCCCATTGGAATTGGAATTGTGCTGTCGTTGTTAGCAATAGGTGCGGTGCTATATGTTTTATGGCATTATCGTTCTCGATTGATGATATATGAGCAGATGGCGATTACAGTAAGTTTGTTTTGGTTTATTTATACATTTTGGGGTGTTAATGGACAAACATTTCTTATTTCTATTGCACGTGGACCATTTAGGATGTGGTTATTATTAAGCATTCCTCTGGCTTTGCTTGCCGCTGAGGGGGTGTATTATTTAGTTGCCAGATTGAAGAGATGGAATATTCCGGCAGTTATTATTATAGTAATTGTGATTTTAGGAGTTTTATTTACGTCAGGATATCAAAAATACCAATTGAATACGGCAATGTGGCCAACATCTGGTGCGTATTCTAATGCAATGGAACCGTTTGAGTATGCAGCATGGTTTCATTCTGTGCCATTGAATACAAAAGTCTTTTTGTATGTGCCTCGAGATAAATTAGTGATTGGATTAGGGGGGGAGAGTTGTTTGTGGTGTCAAGAAGTAATTGATTTTCGTAAGGATATTTTACATCAAGATGCTGTTTCGTTGCATACATTTTTGAAACAGCAGGGGTATGAATATATTATTTTGAATGGGAATATGGACCGAAAGATGTTTACAAGTCAATTTGGCGTAAATGAAACGGAGAAAATGTTACCTCAACGTTATGATGAGATTCAGAAGTCAAGTTTATTCAAATCAGCTTATTATAAAGAAAATATGTTTCTAGTACTGAAGGTGATTTAAATGGAACAAGTACATTTAACAATTGTACAAAAAGTGTTGTTGGGGTTATTGTATGGGTTGATGATATTGATGGTGATATTTTCGATTATTGCGTCTTTGGATAAAAATTATGAAGGATATGACAAATGTGTCCAGAAGAAATGTGTGCGAAAGGGGGAGGCGTTTTGTCAGAAAGCACGAGAGCAGCAGAATTGTTGTTTAGGAGCAGGGGGGCAGTTGGCAACAAATAGTCAAGGGAAGTTTACTTGTGTATTTTCTTAGGATGTTTTCTTGTAAGTATTATCTTCTTTTTAGAAGTGTATATCACTAGCTTTAAAAAGGGTTGTTTTCGTCTTATTTCTAATGACTTATACTCGAAAAGCAGTACAGGGGGCGAGTTGGATATTTATAATGTCAATGATGGCATCGTTGATTGCGTATGTTATACGAATTGTGCTTGCACGTAACTTAGGTCCTGAGGAGTTTGGATTATTTTATGCGGTATTTACATTTGTGGTTTTTTTCTTGTTCTTTCGGGATTTGGGTTTTTCACAGGCGCTTGTGAAGTATATTGCAGATTTTAATGTAGGTACGCAAGTTGGGAAAATTAAATCAGCGATACTAACGACGTTCTATTTTCAGATGGCAAGTTCAATTATCTTTGCGGTCGTGTTTTATTTTATTGCGCCTTATTTAGCAGTGCATTATTTTAAAAATGTGGAAGCGGCTTCGATTCTTCGCATTTTTATCTTTTATGTCTTTGGGAGTGTTTTTTTTATTATCTCAAAAGATACTTTATTGGGGTTTCAACGAACAGCGTTATTTTCGTTAGGAGAGTTTTTGAAAAATGGGGCTGTGCTTTTGTTGATTTCACTCTTTTTTTATTTTAATTATAGTGTGTATGCACCAGTGTATGCTTTTGGGGTTGTGTGTTTCTTACTGTTTCTTTTTTATTTTCCATTGCTCTTGAGGGAGTTTTCTTTTTTTAAGACGAAATCGACTGATTTTGGGGTTGTTTCAAAGAAAATGATTTTTTTTGCCATTCCTGTATTTGCAACGGCGGTTGGTGGGAAGATTATTGGTTATATTGATACGTTGATGTTAACATATTTTCGTTCGCTTACAGAGGTTGGCATCTATAATGTGATTTTACCTACTTCATTGTTATTTTTGTATTGCGGTACGGCAATTAGTTCGGTCATATTGCCTATGGCTTCTGAATTGTGGGTAAAAAATGATAAGAAAAGATTAATTGAGGGGATTAGAATATTATATCATTATCTTTTTGTAGGGATATTACCTTTGGTAGGGGTGTTATTTGTGTTTGCTTCGTTTATTTTACAGGTATTTTTTGGAAAGGAATATGTTGTGGGAGCATTGGCGTTGCAAATATTGTTAGGGGGTGTTTTTTTGTATGCTCTTTCGGTTACAAATCAAAGTGTATTTGCAGCAATTGGAAAGCCGCAAGTTGTGACGATGATTATTTTTATTTCGGCGGTGGTTAATGTGGGCTTAAATCTTATTTTGATTCCGCGTTATGGTATTATGGGTGCGGCGATTAGCACTTCTGTTTGTTATGTTGTGGCGTTTGTGATTTCTGTTTGGAAAATGAAATGTTATCTTGGTATAGAGGTGCCGTGGAAACAGTGGTTAAAATTAGTATTTGTGGGGGCATTTTTCATGTTTTTATTATATGAAATTCCTCTTCTTCTCTATTTTACGGCTTGGGTAGAGATGGGTATTACGATTATTATCTCAATTTTAATTTATATCTATTTGATTTATTGTTTTAAAATTATTAATATTGATGAAATGAGGAGGTATTATCGTTTAGTACGATGGAAAGAATAGAGTTAATTAGAGTAGTGCTGGAGAAGTTGGAGAAGCAGGGGATTGGGTATTGTGTGTTGCGTAATTATGGTTTTTTGCTGGAGGAAAGAGGTGTTGTTGAGAAATCTGAGAAGAGTGTGGATATGGTGGTTGCGTCTTCTGATTTTAAGCGATTTTGTGTGGTGATGCATGAGCTTGGTTTTTTACAGCGAAAAAATAGTTTTTCGTTGAAACATAAAGCGTTCTTTAAGATTGAGAATCTTGTCCCAATTAGTTTTGATGTGCAAATTGGGGGAGTGCATTGGAATGATATTTGTTATTTAGATGAGCGGTCTGTGATTGGAAATAGGGTGAGAAAAGGCTGGTTTTTTGTTCTGTCTGAGAATGATACGTTTCTGATGCTGTTGTTGCATTCTATTTTAGGTAAGCGGTATTTTAAAGCGGAGTATCAGAAGATATTACTTTCTTTGCGGGAGAAGATTGATACAAGGTATGTTTTGAAAAGACTGGAAGATGTTTTTTCTTATGCTCTTTCAAAAGAGTTGTTTGATTTGGCGATGCGAGGTGATTTTGAAGTTATTGTTCGTAGGAAAGTTAGGTATATCTGTTTGTTTATTATTCAATCACCGGTTACGTTTGGACTGCTGTCGCTGCGATGGGTGTGGTGGAAGCGCAGACGATTTTATCCTTTAATTTCTGTGATTGGGCCAGATGGGGCGGGAAAGTCGACGATGGTTGAGGAGTTATATCATTATTTAAATGGGCAGGGGAAGAAAATGATGATTGTTTATACTGGTCGAGGGCGAGGGCAGATTTTACCTTTTGGTTCGATTGGCAGAAAGTATAAGTCTTTAGAGAAGCAGAAGGACGGCGTCAAGAAACCGCTTTTGTGGAAGAGGAAATTGCTTTATATGTTTGCGGCGCCGGTGTTCGCTGTTGATTTATGGCTGCGGTATTGGTTTAAGATTTTTCCACAACGAGCAGCTGGTCGAGTTGTGGTGACAGATAGATATTGTACTGATTTGATGTTGATGCAACATGTGCCGGTGTGGATGAAGAGAGGAATGATGTGGTTTTTTCCTCAGCCGAGGTTGACGTTCTTTTTGTATAATACGCCGGAGGTGTTACATGGACGGCGGGAGGAGGAGTCGGTTGCGGAGTTGGAGCGGCAGTTAGGATTGTTTGCGGTGCTGGAGGGGATGATTACACCGGTTAAGATTAAAACGACTGATTTAGTGAAGAATAGGGAAGAAGTGTTGAGGAGAGTGATGGAGTTGATGTTGAGGGAATGGTATTGAGGTTTTTAGAGGCAATTGAAGTATTTTGGATGTATTCTGGAACCAATATGCTTAATAATAAGTAGTTATTTTTTATGTTCATGGGAAATTTTCAGCAGTTTTGGGATGAATTAAATAAAGAAATTCAAAGTTTAATTGACCCAACAACGCAAAGAGTTGCAGTTAAATATACCGTTAAGAGAGATTGTGTTGTTTGTAGTTCTTCTCACAATACATTTTTGTTTGATAAATACGGTTTTACTTATGTTCAATGTAGTGATTGTTCTATGATCTTTACTGACCCAGTATTATCACAAAAGTATCTTGATGAACTATATGAATATTCTCATGCATTAGAATATTATGCTTCATTAATGACGGTTGAGGCAAAGAAAAGAAGAGCAAGAATCTCTTCAAAGATTGCGACAAAAATACATGGGAATGTAAAGACTGAGGGAGGGAAAAGAAAGTGGCTGGATATTGGATGTGGTTATGGGGCTTTACTTAGGGCGGCGGGTGAAAAAGGATATTCTTTATATGGTATTGAACCTAGTAAAGACTGTCAGAAAAAGTTACAAGAAGTTAATGTTGAAGTTTACGATGATTTGATGTCAGCACCATTTTCAGAAGGATATTTTGATGTGATTAGTTTGAAACAAGTTATTGAGCATTTATTTGATCCTAAAGAAGTTGTATCGTATGCTTATCGTTTATTGAAACCAGGAGGGGTGTTATGGATTGCTACGCCAAACACGAAAGGGGTTGGCATGAAAATTATGAAAGAACATCATCCTTCTTATCAGCGAGGGCATATTAATATGTTTAGTACAGTGACATTGCGAAGAATGGTTTTGGAAGCAGGATTTCAAGACGTTAGGGTTACTACTTATTATCTTAAAACTATTCATCTATTGTCTTATTTAAAGAGAAGAAAAGATACTCGTGAAGATGTTTTTAAGATGATCGATACTCTTCCTAAAGAAGGAGGTGTGAAGCGATTTTTGTATTACAATGTTGTCGTTCCTACACTTGATGCTGTGGTTAAAGCAACACGAAATGGAGATTATGTAGAAGTGTTTGGGAGGAAGAGTTAGTTATTCAATGAAAATAGGTCTCGGCAAGCTGTGATCTATTTTCAAGAGTAAAAATCCCTCGTTTCATTCTTACTGAATGTCCAGCAGCTTGCTGCGATTGGGATTTTTACTTTTCAATTCTTGATATATCTTGATGAAATCTTTCGCTATTTTTTTTTGATCGAATGATTGGACGAGTTGGAAGCCGTTTTCTATTATTTTTCGATTGTTCTGAGTTAAAGATTGGCTTATTTTTTCTGCTAAATCAATGGGGTTGTTTGGAATAGCCATAATAGTGCAGTTGCTAAATAATTCTTCTAATTCAGGCAGTTTTGTGGTTACAACGGGGGTTTTGCAGGCTAAAGCTTCTAATAAACAAGAGGGGTTGCCTTCGGTGCCCAGAAGATTTTTGTACGGTAGAACTATGACATCGGCAAGGTTGACATAGTCTTCTATGATGACATCATTTGTGATGAACTCAATGTTGTTCTGGATGTTTAGTTCTTTAATTAATTTTAGTTGTGGCTCTATGTTTCTGTATCTTGGTAGGAAGAGGAAGTGGAGGTTTTGAGGGTCTTTGTGTTTATCTTTGTTATTTTCTCTTTCTTTGATTAGTAAAGGGATTGCTTTGATTAAGTTATCAACACCTTTGTTGTTCCATAATGCTCCGTAATAGAGAATTATTTTTTTATTTTGGTAATGATATTTTTGTTTGAGTTTTGTTTCGTCTTTTGGTTGAAATTTATTTAGATTAACGGGGGAGTAGATGACTTCACTCTTTTCTTTTTTAATGTTTATTTTTTGGGCGTGGGTTTTGGTGGGGACGGTGACTTTGTCTACCAATCGAAGGAAGATATTACCTCGATTGCCATTTTTGTCTCGGGAATATGATTTTATTGTGTGGATGGTTTTAGCGTTTTTGGTGAAGAGTTTGCTGAGGAAAGTGTTCAGTGCAAAGAGTGGGGTGGCACTGAAGCTGTGGATTATGTCAATGTTGATTTTTTTTTCTTTCTGCAATTTATGGATGGCAAGCGGGTGGGAGAAGAGTTTGCTTAGAAATGGGATGCGATAAGGACGGTAGATGGTGATGTTGTCAATGGTTATTTCAGTTGGTTGATGTGGTATTCTTTGGGTGATGATGATAACTTTATGGCCGAGTGTTTGCAGTTCTTTGGCAAGGTTAATTGTAGTTATGTGGGCTGACTCTTTTTGATTCTGCAAAGTACCGATAGTAGAGAGAATGATGTTCATTTTTTTTAATCTTTAAGTGCTGTGCTTTATTCAATCTGTTTGATGATCATGAATGCTTCGGCGGCTTCTACTCCGATTTCAATTCCTCTACTTTGTGCTTTGATTTCTAAAGCTTGGGGGGATCGGGGGTGTGGATAGGGGCGAAGTTCTGAAGCATATAATAATAGAGCTTGTTTCTTTTGTGCTAATTGTGCTGTGATATTGATATAATAATTTGGAATGAAAGGGTTGGTGTATGGGGAGGATTGTTCGGTTTCACTTAATGCTTCGTAGCTGATGATTTTTTTAATGAATGGATTAAGAATTGGTTTTGCGGCGACGAGAGTGCATTGGAATGTTATTTGGTGGTCACGATGCAGATCGCCTTGGTGAGGCAGGTAGATGGTGTGTGGCCGTACTTCTTGGATAATTTCTCGTAGTTTTTGATTGATTTGGTTTTGAGGGTAGGTGTCGAGCTGCGCTGCGATGAAATCACAGAAGAAAACTTTCTTGATTTTGAGAAATTCGGCTACTTTTAATACTTCTTGTCTTTTTTCGTGGAGTGTCTGGTCGCCGTAGTATTTTATATCTCCTTTGGTCATGATGCAAAGATATACTTCATCGTTTTGTTTGATGTGTTTGATAATGGTGCCGCCACAGCCGAGGATTTCGTCGTCTGGATGGGGTGCAATTATGAGGATATTCATGTGTTATTTCCTAATTGAATGCTTTATATGTTTTTAGGAAGAAAGTTCTTGAGGTTCATTCAATGAAAATGGGTCTGATATCCCGCAGCTTGCTGCGATTGGGATTTTTACTTACTTTTGTACTTGTGGTTGTAATAGTTTTGTTTGTAGAAGTATTTCTGCGGCGTCGTTTATTTTTCTAAATGGGATTTTAGAGAGACAGGATATGTCTAGTAGGGTGTGGTTACCATCTGAGTAGTTGAGCAGCCAAAAGAGAGCTTTGGTGTCAATATTACGTTCTTTTTGGCCACCTATGTGGCTGTAGACTCCACGACGGCCGAGTTGGGGTTCGCAATGGGGGTTGGTGTTTTGAAATGTTTGATTGTGTTCGAGAATAAATGTGATTTCTCTGAATATGTTTAGAGATTCTGTTAGGGCGTTTTGGTTCATAAATGAGAGATTGTCAGCAGAGGTATGATATTGGGGGTATACTTCATAATGGCTGCGCATTAATGAGCCGATATTTAGGTTAATTCCAGGTGAACAGAATTGGCGTTCATCGCTTCCTAACGGCGAAAATTCAAGGATAGTATGCGGTTTGTTTGTTTCACTGAGAACTTGTTCTACAACTTGATTGATTAATGTAGGATTTACTTTTTTTTTTTTATAAGTCATAGGCCCAGAGTCACCAAGGTCAACAGCAACAAGACCGGCTTTGATGTGTTGAATTTTTTCTTGATTTAATGCAAGCCAGGTAATGGCGCCGATGGTTTCAACTAGAAATAAGAAACGGTAGGATTTATGGCGTTTTTTTTGTTGTAATTCTTGAGCGAGAAAAGTGAGAATGGCGGTGCCGCTGAGGTTGTCGTTACAAAGTGAGGGATGACAAATGTAGCAGGTAAAGAGAATTTCTTCTGAACTGTCTCCGGGGAGAAATAGTTCACCGTAGGTTAATGATCCTTCTGCTAGTGAACTGTCGATGACTACTTCATAGATATCTTCTGTTAATTCTTTATATTGGTTATGTGTTAGACAAAATCCCCAATTTTCTTTATAATAAGAGGTGAGATAAGGGATCCAATCAGGATGTTTTGGTAAAGTGTGGAGATGGGGCTGTAATTCTTGCAAGTTCATTTTTTGATTTATTGGGGTGCTATAACTTATGACATGTAAATTTGATTTTTGAAAGTCAATTATTTTTTTGCCTTGTGAATTTTTGACGTAGGCGTTTGTGATATTCCACTCTTTTGGTACAGTCCAGTCAAATACTTTTGTTCCAGTGGGAATTTCTTTTATTTCAAGGGGTATATATTCTTGGAGTATTTTTAGAGTTTCTCTGACCCCATTTCCGGTAATGCTGCGGCAAATAGGGTATAATTTTTCGATTAAAGAGTATATTTTTTGTCCTATTATTTGAGAATCGGTGTTGTTATTTTCGTTGGCCATTTTTTATTCTTCATCTTTTTTGAGTAAATTGATGTAATATGGTGAGTTAAAGTCTAGACCTTTTTGGGTTAGGATGGTGTATAAGATACGTTCGTAGCCCCAGCCGATACAACTGGAATGGGAGAGTAGAGGATCTGTTGAGGAAATAGAGAAGCGGGAATAAAATATTTTTCCATGGTTGTTAAATGATGCAATAGATATGGAACTTTTGTTCCAGGGAATTGTGGCTTGGATTTCATATTTTGCTTCGGAGAAGAGTTGGGCTTTTGTTTTTAGTTCACTTTGGTTGCCAAAAAATGGATCTGATGCAGTAACTAATGAATAGTCAAGATCAAAAAAAGTGTTCAAAATGTTAAGAGTTTCTTGCAATATTTCATTTCTTTTTTCTTGACAGAATTGTTCAGTTCCAAGGATAACGACTTCGCGCATGGTAAAGTTGGTGCAACGACTGAAGTCAGGTAGGGGACCTTGTTCTTTTCTGGCACATTTAGAAATAGCAGTGATTACGTGATTTTTTTTAATTGTGCTATTTTGTAATGAACTAAAGTAATGGTAACACACAGTGGGGGAGGCAAGGCCTATACAGTCATTGAGGGATGGTTCAGCGGTGGTTTCAGGGAGTGTGTAAAGGCTGATTGCTTGATTGCGAAATGAGTTAAGATATTGGGATTTTTGTGTGTTTTCCCAGGAGAGAAGAGAAGGGACACAGATGGGTTCGGCGTCTACTTTTTTTGCAATTTGTTTGATTATATTTTCTATTTTTTCTAATATTTGAGCAAGAATGCCCGTAAAGACAAATAAACCGATGCCAACAGGTATTACTAATTTTTGTTCAATTAATTCATCCATTGGATTGTTATTGTAAAGTATATTTATTTTTCGAGATAGTTTTACTATTTGTTCGATTTCTTTCATGCTGTCACCTTTTCAATGAGGTAATCAGGATTGTGGGCTAGTTTTTCTTTAATTAAAGCATGGATGGGTTGACTTTTTGTTATAATTATTGTACCACCATTAAATGTTACTGACTGACTGATGTTACGTTGCAGGGATTCTAGTTGTAGATGGTCACGAGAATCAGTGTAGGGGATTTCTAATTTTCTGACAAAATAGGAAAATGTGATTTCTGTTTCTTGGTTATCATTTTTTATTTTACCAGTAAACTGTTTAGGGTAACGGTAGGGTACATTAAGTTTTTCTTCTGAAAAATAGATATATGTTGCACCGTGTTGCATGTCAACGCCGAAAAGTAAATAGGTTGCGTTTTGATCATAAAGTTTTTGGAAAATTGAACCTTCACCAAAACAATTATAATTATCTAATTGAAGGAATTTTTTGGCTTCGTTTCCCCATGCAGCAAAAGAAAAAATGGGGTGTAATGAGCGTCTGACATCAATTTGTTTTCTGAAATGTTCAGTTAATACACCAACTGTTGAAGGTGTTTTGTTTGGTTCATAAATCTCTTTTTTTGTTGCCGAATATGTGAAAGTAGGGAGAATTATAAGGCCAGTGGGTCCTACTATTTCTTTGAATGTTTCTATATAACTATCCATTATGACAATGGGGCCGTTTTTTTT
>CAXNDX010000021.1:0-14137 GCA_964201585.1 Candidatus Woesearchaeota archaeon
GGAGGGATGTTAGCGTGAAGGGGCATGCGAAAGAGGTGCTTGAGAGGGTGAGGGGGATGAAGAAAGGAAAATGAAGAAAGAGAAATGGGATTTTGAACTGGTGTGTTTTCCGTCTCTAATTATTTTGTGAAGGAAAGCTTTATAAATAAGTCGTTGTGCTGATTAGTTGTTAGTCAAAAGCGATTTTGATTATGAGAAGAGTATCGTCGAAGAACGTATCATACACTAACTATCTTGAATAGTTAAATATGGTAGGTATCATAGATTAGGTCTGAAAAGGTTAATTCATCAAATCGGCATCAGTTGATTCTTGATGAGGCCATGTATAGGCTGTTTGAAATGATTAATGTGGCGACGCGAATAGATGAAGAGGTTATGCTCTCTTGCGTATAAATGTTATTGTACGTTAAAATAGAAGAATTAAACACTATAACTTAAAATAAAAAAAATACTTACTTTACAACAATGGGAAATATCCGACATCCACGACGAGGAAGTGAACAGTTTTGGCCGCGAAAACGGTCACGACATTCTATCGTACGTGTACGGTCATGGGTTGCGGAGAATAAAACAAAGCCGTTAGGGTTTATTGCGTATAAAGTTGGGATGACGCATGTGCAGTTTACAGATACGCGCGCAAAGTCGCCAACGAAAGGAGAAACGGTTGCGGCGCCAGTTACAATTTTAGAATGCCCACCTATGTTTGTTACCGGGGTTGCAGTATACAAACAGGGCGTCTATGGGTTGAATAAAGTGTCTACGATTCTTGCACCAAAATTAGATAAAAATTTAAGTAAATTATTACCGTTTCCTAAAAAAGAGATGAAAGGATTAGATTCTGTTACTGAGTATGATGATCTTCGTTTGATGGTGCAGACTATCCCTGCAAAAGTGCCTTCGGTTAGTGCGAAGAAACCAAAGATGATGGAAATTGGTTTGGGTGGTCCAAATAAAGATAAGTTAGCGTTTGCACAAAAAGTGTTAGGAAAAGAGTTAGCAGTCAATGAAGTATTTGATGCAGGAAGTTTAGTTGATATTCGTGGTGTGACTAAAGGAAAAGGATTCCAAGGAACAGTTAAGAGATATGGGGTTCCAATTCGACAGCACAAAGCAGAGAAGACAAAGCGAGGTATTGGTACATTAGGTTCATGGACGCCAAAGCGGGTTCAACACACAGTTCCACAGTCAGGTAAAATGGGTTTCCATTTACGAACGGAATATAATAAGAAGATTATCAAGATTAGTACACAACCAGAAGAGATTAATTCCAAAGGGGGAATTGTAAGTTATGGTGTTGTACGAAATACGTATATGATGGTGCATGGGTCGGTTGCAGGACCTGAGAAGCGAGAAGTAGTACTAACGGCGCCGTATAGACCAAATAAAACAAGTAAAGAAGTGCCAGAATTGACACATATTTCCAAATGAGGCTAATATATAATGAAATTACCACTATTTGATTTGCAAAAGAAAAAGGGAAAAGATAAAGAGTTACCTAGTCAGTTTTCGGAGGAATATCGCCCTGATTTAATCAAGCGTGCAGTACATGCGTTACAGAGTGCGTCACGACAATCACATGGGGCACATCCCGAAGCAGGTATGCGTTCAGCGTCAAGTGTGAGTAAACGACGACGAAATTATCGTGGATCGTATGGGTTTGGTATCAGTCGTGTTGCACGAAAAGTATTTTCACGTCGAGGAACACGAATGAATTGGAAAGGGACGTTCACTTCACAAACAGTTGGAGGGCGACGAGCACATCCACCAAAAGCAGAGAAAGAATGGCAGCGAATGATCAATCTTAAAGAGAATCGAAAAGCATTGAGGTCAGCGTTGGCAGCAACAGTTTTACGAGATTTAGTCGTTAAGCGTGGTCATAAAGTTCCAACTGAATATCCTTTTATCATTGATGGAAGTATTGAAGCAGTACGTAAAACAAGCGATGTTGAAAAATTGTTGCAGACGCTAGGATTTGGCGCGGAACTTGAGCGAACGTCCGAGAAAAAAGTTCGAGCAGGTTTAGGGAAACGACGGGGACGAAAATACCAACGTAAGAAGGGGGTATTAGTTGTTGTAAGCGGAGATTGTCCTTTATTGAAGGCGGCGCGAAATATCGAAGGTATTGATGTAGTGGAAGTTACGGCATTGAATGCAGAATTATTGGCACCAGGAACACAACCTGGAAGAGCGGCGTTATGGAGCGAAAAAGCAGTCGATGCATTAAAAGAAAAAAAATTATATTTATAATTATCAATTCAAATAAAAATAAACAACAATCAAACTACAATATTCAAAATGGCTAAAACAACAAAAACAGATACAGCGAAAACGGATGCGTCAAAAGCAAATGTTAAAGCGGTACCTACAAATGTGGCTACAAAAGTTGGAGCTAGTTTTGATCCTTATACTGTATTACATCATCCTTTAGCGACGGAAAAATGCATCCGGCAAATTGAATTTGAAAACAAGTTGTCGTTTGTTGTGAATCCGTCGTCGACGAAGTTTGATGTGAAGCGAGCAGTTGAACAATTATTTAAAGTGCGAGTGATGAAAGTGACAATACAAAACTCTATTCGAGGAGAGAAGAAAGCGATTGTACGTTTAACACCACAATACTTAGCATCTGATGTGAGTGCGGATTTAGGATTAATTTAGGTTGATTTAAAATGGGAAAACGCTTATTACAACAACGACGAGGACGGGGATCACCAACGTATCAAGTAGCTAGTCATCATTTCAAAGGTGTTGCGAAGCATTGTCCAGTTGATACAAAAGGGGTTGTAATTGATTTTGTACATTGTCCAGGGCATACGGCACCATTAATGGATGTATCATTTTTATCGGGCGATCGAGGATTAACCATTGCACCCCAAGGGGTTAAAATTGGAGATGTTGTTTCAGTAGGGGGGGCAGAAGTTAAAGAAGGAAATGTATTGTACTTAAAAGATATTCCTGAGGGAACAATTGTTCACAATATTGAATTACAGCCAGGTGATGGCGGAAAAGTTGTAAGAGCATCAGGAACGTATGCGAAAGTTGTTTCAAAAACTGATGATGGTATTCGAGTTAAGTTACCTTCACGAAAAGAAAAATTATTTTTACCAGATTGTCGGGCAGCTATTGGAATTGTGGCAGGTGCAGGAAGACCAGAAAAGCCATATCTTAAAGCAGGTACACGATTCAAGAGAATGAGAGCATTAGGTAAATTATATTCAAGAGTATGTGGCATTTCAATGAACGCAGTAGATCATCCGTTTGGTGGGAAGAATTCGCACATCAAAGGTCGGCCTACACAATCATCAAGAAATGATCCACCAGGTAGAAAAGTTGGTAAGATTGCACCACGAAGAACGGGGCGAAAAACCAAATAGAGATGATTATATAAATAGTATATATAACTTATATACAAATCCCAAGAGGTTACATTAAACAATGGCAAAAGAAATCACATGGCGAGGAAAATTGGAAGAAGAAGTGAAGAAGTTAGATTTGAAATCATTCATGACATTAATTCCAGCTCGTTCCCGACGATCACTTGAGCGAGGATTGACTGAGCAACAACAGAAAGTGTTGAAGTCGGTTGAAGCAGGTAAAAATAATATTAAAACTCATTGTCGAGATATGGTTATTTTGCCAGCGATGATCGGAAAGACGTTTAAAGTATATAATGGGAAAGAGTATTTACAAGTGATTGTTACATTAGAAATGATTGGGCATGTGTTAGGTGAGTTTTCAATGACACGTAAATCAGTTTCACATAGCTCGGCAGGTATTGGTGCTACGCGATCGAGTAAAGCGGTAACGGCACGATAAACATGAATATTTACCTTAAATTTAAATTGATATATTAATAAAAATTAACAAAAATGGCAGAAAAAAAACAAACGGCAACTGTACACAACGCGAAGGCAGTCATGCATAGTTTACCTTTTTCCACAAAACAAGGTAAAGAAATATGCAACTTTTTGCGATATAAAAAAACAGCATTTGCAAAAGAGTTTTTGGAGAAAGTTATCATGTTGAAAACGCCAGTGCCATACAAGATTGCAGTCAAAGATTTAGGTCATAAACCTGGTATTGGGCCGGGAAGATTTCCTCAGAAAGCGGCAGGATTTTTTTTACAGGCAGTACAATCAGTGGAAGCAAATGCACAGTACAAAGGATTAGATGTTACTAGTTTAGTTATCAGCAAAATTTTAGTTCAGAAAGGTGCTATTCCATTCACAGGGAAAAGGCAGCAAGTGAAGTCTAAACGAACACATATTGAAATTGAAGTGGAAGAGCGGAAAAATGCCGCTGGGAAGAAAAAAGTGATTGCTGGTAAAACTGCAGACGCAAAAGATAGCAAGCCAAAAGCTACATCAGGAACAAAAACACAATAAATTAACGAAGGAAGATACCTATGATTGAGCGACAATTCATTGCACAAAAAACGAAAGAGTACTATATCAAACAGTATATTGAGAATAAGTTGAAAGGAGTAGGTATTTCACAAATCAAACTTAAAAAAATTCCGTTAGGGGAAAAAATTATCATTTACACAAGCAGACCAAGTTTAATCGTTGGTTCGCGAGGGGCAAATATTCGAGACTTGACACGAGTATTAAAGCAGGATTTCAAATTAGAAAATCCACAAATTGAAATCAATGAAGTGAAAAATCCGTTTATTGATGCAATGATTGTGGCAGAGCGTATTGCAAGTTCATTAGAACGATTTGGTTCAGCACGATTCAAAAGTATTGGCCATAAAGTGATGGAAAATGTAATTAAGTCTGGAGCTTTAGGTATTGAAGTTATTATTTCAGGAAAAATTCCAGGTGCACGAGCAAAAAGCTGGAGATTTTACCAAGGATATTTGAAGAAGTGTGGTGACATTGCAGTTACAGGTGTACAAAAAGCGAAAACGGCAGCATTATTAAAAACAGGGATTATTGGAATTCAAGTTTCGATTATGCCCCCAGATATTGTGCTTCCCGATTATGTTAATATTAGAAAAGAATTAGTACAAGAATCATCCGTTAGAGATGTCAAAGAAGGAGCTTTAGTTAGTGAATTAGCAGGTGACGAATCAGTAGGAGAAAAAGCTGGTGACGCAAAAAGTAAGAAGAAAACGGGCGGTGGCAGCGAGAAAGAAAAAATTGAGAAGAAAAAAGCAGCACCTCGCAAGAAAACAGAAGCTAAAGAAAGTAAAGATGTTAAAGAAGCAGGAGTAGAAAAAGAGAATAAAGAAGAGAAAGAAGAAGTCAAAACAGAATAAATCAAACAAATTAAATACCTACAAAAATAAAAAATCAACCTAAATTACAATCATATCATGAAAACTGAACAAGACTTGAAAAATTTGAACAAAGAAGAGTTGACTTCCAAATTGAATGAGTTGCGAAAAGAAGTAATGAAATTAAATAGTCAAGTACGAAGTGGAGCTAATGTACAAAATCCAGGAAAACTTAAACAATCAAAAAAAACGATTGCACGTTTATTACAATTGCTGCATGAACGGAGGAACGTTTAATACTAATGGTGGTATGTAACCAATGTGGCTTGCCCATGGATTTGTGTGTGTGTGAAACAATCGCACGTGAGCAACAGAAAATTGTGGTGAAGATTGAGAAACGAAAGTTTGGAAAGAAATACACAATCATCGCAGGGATTACCAAAGAAGCGAATCTGGATGAGGTGTTTCGCATGCTTAAGTCAAAATTTGCATGCGGGGGAACAGCAAAGAATGGTGCAATTGAGCTGCAGGGAGATCATAAATCCAGAGCAAAAAAAGCGTTAGTTGAATTGGGGTTTCCAGAAGAAATGATTGTCATTGAGGATTTAACAATTTAATTAATTGTGAAATATCCTCTTTCATGAAAAATTAACAGATTCATCAAAATGGAATATTTTGGTGAGGTAGGAAAAAATGTCAAAGATATACCCGCATGAATTAATTGGACAAGATGCCGAAGTCGTGATGTCGTCAAATAAAAGCCAAGTAGGATTGCGGGGAAAAATTGTCGATGAGACAAAAGAAACCGTTGTGATACAAATCGGAAACACGAGGAAACGGGTGTTTAAACGAGGTATAGAATTGAGGCTGGTTTCGTCGAAACAGAAAATTTCGGGCGAGAGTGTGTCGAGACGTAGTGAAGAGCGTTTGAAGTGAAGTGAAGTGAATGATTGGAAAATAAAGAAATCATAATTAAAATATAAAAACATAACAAATCAAAAGGTATGATAACAATGGATACAAAAAAAGGATCAAGCGTACTGGGCATGAGTGCACCAGACAAAAGTTGTACAGATCAAAAATGTCCATTCCATGGGCAATTAGCAGTAAAGAATGAATTATTTACTGGTAAGATTATCAAAAGAGATACCAACAGGTCAGCAACATTAGAGTGGAATAAATCAGTATTCGTGCCAAAGTATGAGCGTTATGAAGTGCGGAGGTATAGATTACGCGTTCACAATCCTGGTTGTTTAGATGCACACATTGGAGATAAAGTTGTGGCAGCAAAAACACGTCCATTAAGCAAAACTAAAAATTTAGTGATTATACAAGTAGTTACACGTGGCGAAGAGGTTGAAGCTACAAGTGGGAGTAGTAAAACTGAGGGAGTAAAAAAAGAAGGAAAAGTAAAAGTAAAAAAATAATAATTATATTAAAAACAATAATATACCAAAATATTCAAAAAATATAATCAAACGGAGATACCATGAAAACATTAAAAAGTAACGTTGGACGACCATTACCTTTACAAGCGGAAGTGGTTACATGTGATAACTCTGGCGCGAAAGTGATTAAGTTAATTGCAGTTATTGGGCATAAAACGGTTAGAGGAAGAGTCCCTGCAGCTGGTATTGGCGATTTAGTAATGGCGTCGGTTAAAAAAGGAAAATTAGAAATGCGTAAGACCGTAGTTCCGGCAATTATTGTGCGACAACGTAAAGAGTTTCGCAGACCTGATGGAACACGAGTCAAATTTGAGGATAATGCTGCAGTCGTATTAAAAGATGAAAAAGGAAATCCGAAAGGAACAATTTTCAAAGGGCCAATTGCGAAAGAAGTTGCTGAGAGATGGCCAGCGGTTGCTAAAGTTGCGAGTATGATTGTATAATTTGGAGAAAAATTAGATACTAACTATAATATTGGAGATAAAACATGAAGAAAAAAACGTCGTTTGCACGAACCTGGAATGCAAGTACTCAACCACGAAAACAGCGGTTATATAGGTATGTTGCTCCATTACATGTTAAGCAAACATTCATGCAGGTTCATCTTTCCAAAGAATTACGAGTAAAATATGGAATGAGATCACTATCTGTGCGCAAAGGCGACACGGTTAAAGTTATGCGTGGCCAATTTGTAAAGAAAGAAGGTAAAGTGGAACGAGTAGATCTTAAGAAAGGAAAAGTGTATGTGTATGGGGTAGAAGTTATTAAGAAAAATGGTAGTAAAGCACCGATGGGTATACATCCCTCTAATTTATTGTTAGTTGTGGCAGATATGGCGGATGCTAAGAGACGAGGAAAAGTGGAGAAAGATGTAGCAGGGAAGAAAGAAAAAACAGTGAAAAGTGAAAAAGTGGCAAAAGTAAAAGTTGCAGAAACTAAAATAAAAAAATAAAATTCAAAATATTATAAAAAAATACAATAAAAATATATTAAGGTTTACACCATGAAAAATCATTTAAAACGAATCGCGGCACCGAAAACGTGGCATTTGAATCGAGGACTACATATTTATGCGGCACGACCAAACCCTGGAACACATACTTTAGAGATGGGTTTAGCGTTAGGTACAGTTTTACGAGATCATTTACATCTTGCGGAAACAATGGGTGAGATTAAAAAGCTGTTAAATGCAAAGCAAGTACTTGTGGATGGGGTACAACGAAAAGATTATAGATTTATGGTAGGATTATTTGATGTTGTTAGCGTTGTTGATCATAAAAAACATTATCGTGTAGTATTAGATGCAAAATGTCGACTTCAAGTAAAAGAAATTCCAGCTAGTGAGAGTGTATTAAAAGTGTCTCGTGTTACTGGAAAAACAGTTTTAAAAAGTGGCAAGATTCAGTATCATCTTTACGATGGGAAAAATGTTATTGGTTCTATCACTGCAAAAGTAGGTGATAGTGTTATTGTGGATTTACCAGGGTCAAAAATTAAAAAAGTGTTACCACTCAAAGAAGGAATGTCCATATTTTTGATCAAAGGAAAACACGGCGGAGATACGGGAGTGTTAAAGCAATTGAAAGGGACACAAGCGATATATACAAAAGGAACTGAAGAAATTGAAACGGCAAAAGAGTATGTTTTTGTTGTAGGAGAAAAAGCGTCGGAGATGACGTTATAAAATAAAGGAGAAATACAAGGAGATTACACTCATGGCTCAAACAGTCACACAAAATGTTACCACCAAAGCAGCTACCTCAGCAGTAGTTGGAAAAGAAAATCCGATGAAAAAGATTACAATAGCGAAGCTTACACTTAACATTGGTACACAAAAAAGTGATGATTTAATGAAGCGAGGATTGAAGCTGCTTGGGATTTTAGGCGCACCTTATGTTCCTGTGAAAACAGTTACACAGCGAAGAATTCCAGGATGGGGATTACGACCTGGATTAGCAATTGGTTGTAAAGTAACGGTGAGGAAAAATGCAGAAAAGTTATTGAAGCGATTACTTGTGGCAAAAGAAAATACTTTGAAAGTAGGTAATTTTGATCGAAGCGGGAATGTGTCGTTTGGAATTCCAGAATATATTGATATTGAAGGGATTGAGTATGATCCTGAACTTAAGATTATGGGTTTAGAGGCAGCAGTGACACTTGAGCGACCAGGGTATCGAGTTAAGCGACGACGAGTTAAATCTGCTCGTGTTGGAAAAAGACAAGCAGTTACAACAGAGGAAGCTATTGCATTTATCAAGCGTTTGGGAGTGGAGGTTCAGTAAGTACAATGACAACAAGCGATTATAAAAAGATGTTTACGCAGTTGAATGCGAAACCAATAAAAAAAGCAAAATACATCAAACACAATCAACCTAAAAAACGAAGCTGTGGTATCGGATTACGAAAGTGTAAAAATTGCGGTCGTACGGGAGCACATATCAATAAGTATGGTTTGCACTTATGCAGGTTATGTTTTAGAGATATGGCGTTAGGTTTAGGATTCAAAAAATTAAGCTGAATGAGGAAAAAAAAATATGTTAAATGATCCATTGGCAGCAGCATTGTCAAAAATAATGAACGCGGAGAAAGTAGGTAAGAGAGAAGTACTTATCAAGCCGGCATCCGTGATGATGAAGAAAATATTAACACTATTTCAAGAGCATACGTATTTAGGTGTATATCAAGAACTGGAAGATGGGCAAGGAAATACGCTTAAATTAAATTTACTTGGAAATATCAATAAATGCGGGGTTATCAAGCCACGTTTTTCAACGAAGAAAAATGGATTTGAAAAGTGGGAGAAGAGATATTTACCTGCAAAAGATTTTGGGGTTATCATTGTTTCAACGCCGCAAGGATTAATGACACATATTCAAGCGAAAGAGAAGAATACAGGAGGGAAATTAGTAGCATACTGTTATTAATTATTGCTATTATATACTTACAATATGAAAATTGACTTAGCACGTGAAGTGGAACTGGGAAATGGAGTGAGTGCAAAGTATGAGAAAGGTGTACTTACAGTCAAAGGCCCTAAAGGAGAGGTTGCACGAGAGTTAGTTCATCCAAAAATTCAAATTATAATCGATGCTGGCAAAATTAGTTTAAAATCTCCCAAAGCTACCAAGAAAGAAAAAACAATGTTAGGTTCGTTTAAAGCGCATCTTATTAATACTGTTAGAGGTGTGACAGAGGGGCATAGTTATACGTTGAAAATATGTTCTGGCCATTTTCCGATGACGGTGGCAGTTGCGGGTAAAGAGTTTGTGATTAAAAACTTTTTAGGAGAGACGGTGCCACGAAAAGTTGCAATAGTTCAAGGGGTAGATGTGAAAATTACAGGGAATGATATTGTGATTACAAGTGCAGATATTGAGGCTGCAGGTTTAATGGCATCACAGATTGAAGGTATATGTCGGATTACGAATCGTGATCGACGTATTTTTCAAGATGGATGTTACATTACAAAGAAAAGTGGGAAAGAATAAATAGATATAAATTTAAATATTAATGCTCAAAAAAAATTTAGAAAACAATCAAAAAATAATATGAATAATTAAATGATGTGAATTACTATGGATTTCAAAAAATTATTATCAATACGGAACAAAGCAAAGAAGAGAAAGCCAGGATTCGTCGTTAAAGAGTCGAAGTATCAAGCAGGGGTTAAAGCACGATGGAGATATCCGCGCGGATTACATTCACCAGTAAGGCAAAGATTTGGAGGAAGACCAGCGTTACCACGTCCAGGGTATGGTTCACCACGATCTATTCGAGGGTTACATTCATCGGGTTTAGCAAAAGTGTTAGTAAGCACTGAAGCGGAATTGCTTGGGGTTAATGTGGTTACACAAGGGGCAGTTATTCGAAGTACAGTGGGTGGACGAAAACGGTTACGGTTATTACAGTTAGCGCAAGAGAAGAAAATTCGAGTGTTAAATGTGAAAGATGTTGCGAAGAGTGTTGAGGGGATTACAACGGCGTTTGCATTACGAACAAAAGCGAAAGTTACACGATCACAAGAAAAGAGTAAAAAAGTTGAGGAAAAGCTAAAGAGAGCTGATGAGAAAAAGAAACAAGCAGAGAAAGCAAAGCAAGATGCTGAGAAGAAAGTGAGTGATGTACATGCAGGAAGTAAAAGTGCAGTAGGTGGTGGTGCAGCTGCAGTTGATAAACAAGAGCAAGAACGTGAAGCGATTGAGAAAGAATTAGTGAAAAAACAAGGATAAATTGAAGAAAAAATAAATAAAAGAAACGATAAAGGATATAAATTAAAATACATTCATTGAAATAACAGAGGATACTTACAATGCAACATAAAAAAAGATTAGCAGCGGAAATCTTAGGAACAAGTGCTGGAAAAGTACGTTTTGCGCAAGATGCGTTAGCTGATATTGAAAAAGCAATTACACGTTCCGATATTCGCGGGTTAGTTGCGGTTGGAAAAATTACGAAAGCGGGAATAAATCAACAGTCACGAGGACGAGCACGAGCAATTGCAGGGCAAAAAAGAAAAGGAAGAAGGAAAGGGCGAGGAAGTAAAGGCGGATCACACTTTGCAGCTGTATCGCGAAAAGAAGAATGGATGGGTAGAATTAGAGTGCAGCGAGAGTTTATCAAAGAGTTGCGTGTGAAAAAGTTAGTTCCAATACCGGTTTATCGTCAGTTATATAATATGTGCAAAGGCGGATATTTTCGTAATAAGCGACATGTCAAGTTGTATCTTGCAGAAAGGAATTTAGTTGAGGCAAAAGAAAAGAAATAAAAAATAAAGATAAAAAATATTATATAAATAATTACAAAATACAAGATTAAGGTCATAACAACATGAAAAATTTAAAACCACGAACAGTATTATTCCGAAGAAAGCGGGAACTGCGAACTAATTACAGAAAACGATTATCAACATTAATGGGACAAAAGCCGCGAGTAGTTGTTCGTTTTACAAATAAGAATATAGTTGCACAGTTAGTGACGTTTCAGCCAACGGGAGATGTGGTTGTGGTAGGAGTAGATTCTTGTAAAGAATTAAAAACGTTAGGGTGGAATTATTCTGCTAAAAATGTGCCTGCTTCATATCTTACTGGATTACTTTTTGCAAAAAAAGTGTTAGCAAAAGGAATTAAAGAAGGAGTCTTAGACACTGGTTTTAAACAACCTCTTAAAGGCGGAAAATGTTTTGCGTTTTTGAAAGGAGTTGTGGATGGCGGTTTAGTAGTTCCTCATGATGCAGAAGTGGTAGGAGTCGCAGCGGATCGGTTACAAGGAAAACATATTGAACAGTATGTACAACAAGCACAAGGTAAAAACAAAGGACAGTTTACACAATATTTAAAAACTAATGGCGCGGGAAAAGATATAGGGAAGCTCTTTGAAAGTGTGAAACAAAAAATAGGAGTAGCTGTTAAGAAATTGGAAATTAGAAGTGAGAATCAAAAATAATAAAATAAATGAAATAATAAGAATATAATAATTAAAAAATATACTATTTACGAGAAAAATTTATGGCAAAAAACATGGATAAAAATAAAGGAAGATTTTCAGGACGAGACCGAAATGCAAAGAAGAAGCCAATGGTTAAGAAGATTGGAGAGGATGGCAAAGAGATTGAAGTCGGTATTGAGGAAGTTGTGTCCGTACGTGATAGTTCCTGGGTGCCAAAAACAGTGTTAGGAAAGTTGGTTAAAGAAGGAAAGATTATAGATATTGATGAAGTGTTTGAAAGAGGGTTACCTATTTTAGAAGCAGAAATTACAAATGCATTATTACCTAATTTGGAAGAAGATTTATTATTAATTGGTCAAGCTAAGGGTAAATTTGGCGGCGGTCAGCGAAGAATTTTTCGACAAACGCAGAAGAAAACCAAAGAGGGAAATCGAATTCAGTTTGCGACGTGTTGTGTTGTTGGAAATAGGGATGGGTATGTTGGCTATGGAATTGGAAAGAGTAAAGAGACGGTCCCTGCGCGAGATAAAGCACGACGAAATGCACGATTACATTTACTTAGAATCCGACGAGGATGCGGGAGTTGGGAAACAGATGAGCGAGGAGCAAATTCAATTCCATTTGCAGTTACAGGAAAGTGTGGGTCAGTTGAGATTACATTGATGCCGGCACCAAAAGGGAAAGGTTTATGTGTTGAAAAAGAATGTGCAAAGATTTTGACGCTTGCAGGTATTAAAGATATATGGAGTAAGACAGAAGGGCAGACGAAAACAAAACTGAACTTAATTTATGCATTATTTGATGCGTTAGAAAAATTATCAAAAATTAAAATTAAGCCTGAGGATGTGGCAAAATTAGGAGTAATCGAAGGAAGAATTAAATAAGCGAGAATAAACAGTTCAACAGAAGTATAAATAATTAAAAATAATCAACATTAATAATAAAAGGAAATGACTATGGTTGAAAAAACACAACAAGAAAAAGGACAAAAAGCAAGCAAAGTTGCGGCGAGTGTAGTAGGAAAAGCGCCGGGTAGTTCAAATGGCAAGTTAGTTGTTGTTTTAGTGCGTGGTTTAATTGATTTAAGTCAAGAAATTAAAGATACATTACGAATGTTACGTTTAACACGAAAAAATCATTGTGTAGTTGTAGAAGATACGCCTTCGGTTCATGGTATGGTTGTTAAAGTGAAGGATTGTGTGACGTTTGGTCCAATATCTAGTGAGACGTTTGCAAAGCTTGTTGAGAAGCGAGGAGTGGAGTTTTTAGGTAGAAAAACAGATAGACAGAAAGCGTATTCGTATGATATGATTGCATTTAACGGAAAAGATTATCTTCCTTATTTTAGATTAAGTCCGCCACGAAAAGGATTTGGACGAAAAGGTATTAAAATCGCATTTGGTGTCGGCGGGGCGCTTGGGAATCGGGGCGAGAAGATTAATGATTTAATTGAGCGAATGTTATAAAAATAGATTGAATAAATGTTTAATATTGAATTAAAAAAATTAATTAGCATGGTGAAATATTATGGTTACTTATAAAACAAAAAAAGTCAGCAAATATCGGGGAAGCAGCAATCACGGTGGAGGTATGCGTAAGAAGCGACGAGGAGCAGGAAGTCGAGGAGGACGTGGTAATGCGGGAACTGGTAAGCGAGCAGGACAGAAAAAAGCAGGGTTAAAGAATTTTAAGTTAGGCAGTATTGGATTTAGGCCACGAAGAGAGGTTGTTGCCAAACAGTCTATTAATATTGGGGATCTTACGGTTGCAAAATTGAATGTTTGGGTTAGTGAAGGAAAAGCAACAAAAGAGGGTGCAGGGTTTGTAGTTGATCTTAGAGGGTTGGGATATACAAAATTATTAGGCGCTGGAGATGCGGCTGTGAAGTTAATGATTACGATTCCTTCGTGTAGTGCAAGTGCGATGGAAAAAATCAAAGCAAAAGGAGGACAGGTGCAGGTTTCGTAAGTGAAATTGGCAGCTGTTAGGATGTAAACGATGTCATTTTTGGTTAGTGTGATTGCGGTAT
>CAXNDX010000022.1:0-14132 GCA_964201585.1 Candidatus Woesearchaeota archaeon
TTAAACACAATCCCAGTTCAACACAAAAATTTTATATAACAACTAATTATTCAATCTAACATGGCCGAATCATACATCACAATAATTCTCATCATCGTTGGTATTCTCTTCATTATTTACATCATTTCCCTCTTCAACGGCCTTATTCGCCTGCGCATCAACATCGACAAATCCTGGGCAAACATCGACGTCCTCCTAAAACAACGACATGACGAACTCCCAAATTTGATCAGCGCCGTTAAAGGCTACATGAAACATGAGAAAAGCGTACTCGAATCATTAACCAAAGCTCGTACCTCTATGTTCAATACTAAAAATACCGCTCAAAAAGCCGCTGCAAACGATACCATCAGCAACTCGTTGAAAACCATCTTCGCAGTATCAGAAAACTACCCCCAACTTCGCGCCAATGAAAACTTCAAACAACTTCAAGAACGAATAAGCGAACTTGAAAATCAGATTGCAGACAGACGAGAATTCTATAATGATAGCACTGCTAATTTCAACATGCGCATTCAATCTTTTCCTGATTTGATCATTGCCAAACTCATGGGATATACCAAACCTCGCGACATGTTCCAAGCAACTGAGCAAGAAAAAAGAACAAAAGACATTGATATTTAATTTTTATTTCTTAAGAATACCATTTAAAAAGTGCACTTAACATCTAGTTAGATGTAATCAAACGTTAAACGCAATCAAAAAGATTATTTTTCCTCACCATAAAAACTCAATTCATCCGTCTTCTCATCAACAAATACAGACGCAACATCAACAGTATCAGCACCCACAACAACTTCCTCAACCTTCGCCACACGCACCTTCAACTTCCCCGCTTTCCTCAACTTCTCAACAAACTCCTGTGCTCGTTCAATCGATCCTTTTCCCGAAAGCCCCGTCTGCGGTGTCTTCTTCAGATATTCCTCAGATGTAAACTCCCGCCCAGATAAAGCAAGCGTAGCAAACTTAGGAAAATCAATCCATGTATACCACCCATCCTCTTTCTTATACGAATTCTTGGCAAACATCACAACTCGTGATGGAATATGCTCTGACACAATTGAATACTCAGGTAAATACGAAAGCAACGTTTTCGAAAACGCAACCACTTCCTCATGCATCGGCATATTCACTTTACTCAACCGATCCTGACTCGGCCCCACATGCATATACGCTTTCACCTCAATAAAATCTGACCCGCTCAACTCAATTAATTCCGCATACTTTTCAGGCATAACATCATTAATTCCTTTAATCATCGTTAAACGCACACACGTTCGCTGCTTCTTCAAAGAAAGATAACGCAGCGACGCAATCATCCGCTCCCAATAATCCAAAAATAACGGCTTATCCACTTCTTTCAACAATTCCTTGGTTGGCGCATCCACACTGCAATACAACTGTGTAATCGGTTTTAAATTTTTAATATGCTCCGGATACTGCGAATTCGTTACCAGAAACGTCGAAATCCCCCGTCCATGAAACCCCTCAATCAATTCATTCATTTTCGGATACGTAATCGGTTCCCCCGTTAAAGACAGCGCCACATGCTTCACTTCTTTAGAATTCTCATACGATTTTTTAATTGCTTTATCTGAACCTCCAAACCCAATCAATAACTTATGATGCGCTTTCAAACTCTCATCTAAAATCATCTTTGGATCATCAACCTCCCACTTCCATTCCTTTGAAACAGGCGCTTTATACCCTCGCCAGCAAAACGTACACCGATTCGCACAACTAATCGACGTCGTCATCTGCATACACTGATTACTCATAATCCCATAGAACTTCAACTTGTAACACCCACCCTCACCATTAATCATATTCTTCGTCCAACCGCACGTCTTCACCGCGCTATGACTACCAATAATACGATAATGCTGCTTCTCTAATTCTGCCTTCGCTTCAAGAGTTAACATATATACTCAAAACCAATGATTGATTTAAAAAAGTATGTGAAGAAAAGTATGTGGTTCTAAATCCGGATATCTGCGTAAATCACCTGAAAGTGGTTGTATTGGCATTTTATACCATTAAAAAGTAACTAATTTATAAGCCTTTCTCCTAAAAATTATCAAGATACAACTATATCCAAAACATTCCCTAATTTAAAAACAGTACCAAAAAACTTAAATACTAGTTATACTTATATAACAACATGTCAACCACGATAGAAACCCAAGTACGCGAATGGGGCGGCTCCCTTGGTATAGTTATACCTAAAAACTGTATCAACGAACAAAGCATAAACGCTGGGGATACCATCGAACTTGTCCTACTTAAAAAAACAAACGTTATCAATGAACTATTTGGCAAACTAAAACTCAAACATTCAACAGAAGAAATTCTAAAAGAAATCGATGAGGAAGGTTGGGATGCATAATGCAACATTGTTCTTTGACACCTACGCTCTATTTGAGATAATTCGTGGCAATCCAAAATACGATCCCTATCGTCATGTAACTGCCGTAACTTCTATATTTAACCTTGCCGAACTCAATTATGGTCTAAAAAAAGAAACAACCACCGAAACTGCTAATAACTTCACCGAAAAATTTTCTTCAATACTAGTCCAAGTAACTGTTGAAGATGTAAAAAATGCCATGTCTCTACGTCTAAAACACAAAGACCTATCTATCCCCGACGCAATAGGCTATACCATCGCTCAACGTCTAAATATCAAATTTCTCACTGGAGACGAAGATTTTAGATATATCAAAGATGTAGAATTCGTAAAAAAATAATAAGAAAAATAATAATCAACACCACACATGACCCACATCCCTCGCCTCCTCTTCGGCACCGCCGGCATTCCTTTAAGCACCCCTAATCGCGACACCCTCAACGGCATCGCCCACATCAAAACCCTCGGCCTAGATTCAATGGAACTCGAATTCGTCCGCTCAATCAACATCTCAGAAGAAAAAGCCCCCCTTATCAAACAACACGCAAAAACCCACAACGTCACCCTCACCTGCCACGGTCAATACTTCATCAACTTAAACGCTCGCGATGACACAACATTGCAGCAATCCATCAAACGCATTCTTGACGCATCAGACCGCGCAAACCAAGCCGGCGCCTGGTCCATCTGCTATCATATGGCATATTACATGAAAGACCCTCCTGCAACTGTCTACGAGAAAGTCAAACACAACCTCAAACAGATAGTCAAACAACTCAAAGACACGAGCAACCCCATCTGGCTTCGCCCCGAAACCGGCGGCAAAATCAACCAATTCGCTGACATCGACGACCTCATCCGCTTAAGCCAAGACGTCGAACAAGTTCTCCCCTGTATCGATTGGGCGCATCACTATGCAAGATCTTTAGGCAAAACAAACTCATTGGAACAATTCAAAACCATCCTTGAAAAAATCGAAACCAAACTAGGCAAAATCGCAATACAAAACATGCATATGCATCTCGAAGGCATCGAATACACAGATAAGGGCGAACGCAATCATGTCAACGTCGCAGAATCATCATTCAACTATAAAGCCGTCTTACAAGCACTTAAAGACTTCAACGTTCGTGGCGTTCTCACCTGCGAATCACCACAAATCGAAAATGACGCAATACTTTTTAAAAAGACATACGAAAAGATATAAAAATAAAGTATAGCTTTGGTCGTTGGATTGAACAAAGTGAAATCCAACTTGACAATCTCGCCTAAGAGATAGAAAACGACGCAATAAAGTTTAAGAAGACATACGAAAAATTATAAAAAAACCATTAAAACAAGTAAAAGAGTAACAACAAGAAAAATATAGCTTTGGAGATCAACATATGACAACAACCACAACAAAAAAATATGATGAAAAAGCATTACAAAGAGCATTTGACGCCATGGACCACGCATCGATAGAAGCACAAAACAACCGGCATTACCCTCCAAGAATCACAAAAGACGAACTTGAAAAAAAAATCATCGCCGCATGTAAAGAAGTAGGGATTGATAATATTATTATTCACGAATGGAATAAATATTCTATTGGCACAAGATTCACCGACGGCGTAGTTCGCGAGGAACAATATGATACTCGTAAAGATGGCCAAGTTGCACAAGACATCGCCTATTTAGTTGACTCCAGCTGGCACCCCAAAAGAACGTATCACCTAAATCTAGTTCGTATCAACTATGATAATTTCAGCCATAAAAAAGGAGAAGAGTTTCATGACGCATTAACAAAACAAGGCTTGCAGCCAGAGCCATACCATCCCTCCTGTGGCCCGATATTCCCAACAGATGAAATGATACAATGGGACTTAACAAAAGATACAAAAGCATTATATAGATAGATCGTTAAACGCACTCAAAAGTAAATAGATCAAAAGTTAAACGCACTCAAAAAAAATAAACATTCAACATTTAAAAAATAAAACAAACATGGTCCGCAACATCCAAGGCAAACACTCAAACTATTTTGAAGCAAATCTCCAGCTTAGAAACCTCACCCAAGAAATGCTTCAATTCGCCGAAGACGAGATCGAACGCTGCCACATCCATGTTGCCAAAGTAAAAACCGTAGAAAACGGCTACGACTTCCAATTAGCAGACAATAAATTCACTCGCAACCTCGGCAAAAAAATGCAAGAAAAATTTGGTGGCAAAACCCTCACAACAGCCAAATTATACGGTCAAAAAGACGGCAAAGAAATATTTCGCGTAACCGTCCTATTTCGCGGCGTCCCCTTCCAACGCCAAGACATTGTCATCTACAAAGCCGAAGAACATACTGTCACCGCTATGGGCAAAGAAATCATTTTACAACACAACAAATCAGGCAAAAAAATCCACCTCAATTATAAAAATATGGACATGATAAAACCTAAAAAAGAATAAGAACAAAACCTCAAACTAAACTACCGTTTCAATTTTTGTCGTAACAAACCCATCTTCTGCCTCATTGCTTTTTCTCCTAACACCACAAATGTATGTATCTTATCAAAATCATACCCATCCAAATTCTTAAAAGAAGGTCGCACAATCACATCTATCTTTGAATTTTTCATTTTTTCAAGAGCTAACGTATCCGACATTCCTGCCATCGCACGATAAATCAACTTTGGTAGCGGAAACATCTCAACACCTGCCATCATCCGTACCACTCGTGCCGGATATAACAGCAAATCAAACACCCATCTCAGAAATCCTTTCACGATTCTAGGCCAATTTTTCGGAATTAAAAGAAACTTCAACTCCTGTAACTCTGCTACAATGAATTGTTCTTTCCATTGTGAAAGTAAACTTCGTTCATGAACAATCGGTGCACGTCCTTTCTTTTCATCTATAAACGAATCAACAACAAGTACGATATCCGCACCCATCTCTCTAACTACCTGTACTGGCAGCGGATCCACAATCCCTCCATCAATATACATATGCTTCCCAATCTCTACTGGTGTGAAAATTCCTGGAACCGAAATAGACGCCCGTACTGCTCGTGCCACATCCCCTTTGCTAAACTGCACTTTTTCTTTTGCCGTAACATCATATGCTACAACCTGTAAAGGGATATGCAATTCCTCAAAACGTTTACCTCGAACTAAAGCTCTAATGTTTGACTCAACCACTGCCCCTTTCATAAATCCTTGCTTAGGCAACGTAAAATCAACAATATTTTTCCAATCCGTGTTTTGTAAAATCTCTTCAATATCTTCCGGCGTTCTTCCCGCCGCATACGCCGCCCCAATAACCGCCCCAACCGACGTACCCGCAATATAATCCGGATAAATCCCCTGCTCATGTAACACTTTAAGCACACCCACATGAACAAACCCTTTTGCCAAACCTGCGCCTAATACCAAACCTAATTTTAATTTCCTATGACTTTTGGTATAAAATTTTTTCATCCTAACCTCTTTTTTTACAAATATAGTCCTCCAAGTGGATTTTCCGGTGCAAGAAATTAAGAAACTACTTAATTTCTGCACAGAAATGAGATAATTATCTCATTTCTTGTGTTGGAAAATCCCCTCGGTGGACTATTCTTTCCCAAAGGGAAAGTTTGGAACCGCAGTGACATAACAGGCGTCCAACTCTAACCTAATGAACAAGTTAGACGCCTATAAGATAGAACAATAGAATAAACTTATTTATGTCTTTCGCTATTTTTGCTCTAATTCACTCCCACCCCATCTTTCTCACCTCCTGATACTCCGAAATCAAACCAAATAATTTCCCCTCATCAACTCCTCTTCGCTGTAAACACTCTTTTCCAATCAAACAAAAATACTCATTGGAACGAACAACATCCTCTGAAGAAATCCTAACTACATTTAACATTCGCCGCACATTCTCAGGGATTGCATTTAACGTCACAATAGAAATATTTCTCTGCGAAAAGCACCTCAATACCTCTTCAGAATGAATATTTACATTGCCCACAAAAACCATATCTCTCTCCAAAAAATCAAACACCTGCCCCCGCTGCACAAATTCTTTCTGCCCAAGCGAATTCATCTTCTTCACTACAACATATTTGCCGATATCACCAATAAAAGTATACAACCCCATAATCTTCTCCCGCAACTCCCGATTCACAGTCATCAACTTCTCAATTTCCTGCTGCTGCACCCGTAACCTTTGCTCTTTAAACAACAGCAGCTGATCCAACTTCTCCTGAAACTTCAACGGCTTGCGCGCTAAAAAAAGATTCTCTTTCGTAACTTTTCCCAACTCCTGCCGCGTCACCCTCAACACCCTCTCAACTTTCTCCTTCTCCTCTAACACCCCTAAAAACCGCTCATATAATCTCTTAAAATCTTTTTGTGTAATTTTATTTGAAACCATCACCTCTCGCACAACCATCCGCTCAACACTTGGCTTCATCAACAACTCTTTCACAAGCCCAAACCGCAATTCACTCTTTAACGCCAATTGAAAAAAATCAAACTCTCTGCCAACTAACCCATTCGTCTGTAAAAACATCCTCGCTTTTTCCAGCCACTCTTTATATTTGTTAAACGCAATCAACCCCGCCGCAATACTATCCAGCTCATGCGCATCCGTATGAATCACAATTCCTTTTCGCTCACAATACTCTTTAACCACAACCCTCTTATCTTCTTTTTTCAAATCCTCATCGGGAAAACAAATAACCGCCCCAACTTTACGCGAAAATTCCTCAACAAACCCTGGCACTTTCGCTTTATCCGTCGCCACAATCATTGGTGAACATTGCGAAATAACCGCCGCAATAACCCCTGCTAACCCCAACTCTTTTCCAGAATAATAAGAAAGCACCCTCCCTTCAAAATCCACAATCCCATACGCACACGTTGTACCCGGATCAATTCCCACAATCGCAAGCGGTTTCATAATAATGAAATATAAAATAACTATATGAAGATGCATTTAACGCATATTTAAATCCACAATTTTTTTTCGCTCATCATAACACTCATCTACTTCATGCCAATGACCCACTTTCTCTTCACCCATTTTCCAGCACAACAGCACTTTTTTACCACGATACATATATGGAAAATCAACTAACCCCTCCTCAATATCTTTTATAATCACACCCAACAACCCCAACTTTTCCGCCAGTTGATAGTATTTATAACATAACTTATGAAACTCTTTGTTAAACTTCATCATATATTGAACATGTGCCAAATTATCCTCCTCCACATCTAATTCCACTGATTCTAACATCTCAACTGCCGTATCTAACACCTGCAATTTCAACATCATCTTCTCAATTTTAGGTAATAAAACTTCAATCTGCTCTAAAGTAAAACAATCAGAAACAACATGTTTAGCCGAAACAGAAACCATACATTATGATAAACAAACAACATATATAAAACTTATGACTTTTTTAACCCATAAAAACTCAAAGTGTCAAAAACAGGATTACCGATTAGAATCAGCATTCTGTACCTGCGCTAACACCTGATACACTTTAGCTTTATCCTTCTCTTTGATTCCTTGCTTTAATTGTTGCAACGCATACACTGCTTCGGGCGGATTCCCCATCTGTGATACAATAAATTGCAGCTGCTCAACCTTCGCACTCGCACTCTCCCAATCATTATTATTGATATCCTGCTGTAACCCTTGCACCACCGCTTCCGGCCCGCTTTCACCAATTGTTTGCATCGTATTCGATAACCCTAACAACCCACCTAACCCGCCTACTCCCCCAACACTATCTAACACCCCTGAAAGCGAACTCACCATAAAAATAACCCCAATAATCGCCGCAATCAAAAACACAATCAGTAGAATATCCCGCACAATCGACAACACCACTTTTGTCGTCCATAACGGACCAACTAACTTCACTCGCTCAACCTCTTTATCATGCGCCATACCCATAATTAAATCTTATACCTATTTTAATGTTTCGTTATAGCTAATGTGTGAAATATTCGAATATTATTCTACACATTTGCTTATTAGTATATTAAACTCAAATGTTTAATATAAGATCACTGCACCTAATTAGATATAGATGTGCAGTTATCTGTAACTGTGAACAAATGTTCGAAAATAATTCACAGTTACTATATCTCTACAACAACCTCTCCATTCCACTATAACAACATTTATAATACAAATCATAAAAAAAAAATAAAAACATGAACAAAAAAATCATTCTATCATTAATTCTCGTACTAAGTATCCTCCTCCTATCCCCCTCTCTGCTCGCTCAACCCAAAAGCTACCACTTAAAATTATTAGCCGTTCAAGAAACACCAACCGGCTACGAAGGCAGCGACGCCGATTTATATCTCGAACTCAAACAAGGTACCGGCAACGTCTTTCTCAACACATTTCCCATAACCAAAATGGACACCCAAATTTCAACAAGATTCGCCAAAGAACTAGCCTGCAAACACTACTCATTAAATTGCGATCAATACGACTTTTTATACACCATTCGCGCCCAATCTAATATTATTGGTGGCCCATCTGCTGGTGCCGCAATTGCCGCCATCACCGTAATCGCCGTTGAAGATCTTCCCATCAACGAAAACGTCGCCATCACCGGTACAATTAATTCTGGTGGCGTCATCGGTCCCGTTGGTGGAATCAAAGAAAAAATAGAAGCCGCCGCAAGAGCTAATCTTAAAAAAGTCCTCATCTCCAAAGGCAACGCCCCAAAAGAATATCCTCTGGTAGAACAAATACCACCACAAATAAATCAAACAAACAATAAATCAAATTCCACAAACCAAACAAAAAGCAACATCAATTCATCAATAAATAATAATACAAATACAATAAATAACTCCAAGCAAAATATCAGCGCTCAAAATATTACAAATAACAACACTCCTCCAGCAAAAATGAATTTGATTGCCTATGCACAAACAAACCTAAGCATAGAAATCATCGAAGTAACCTCAATTGAACAAGTATTATACCATATCACCGGAAAAAATATCTCCCCACAAATCCAAAATCTCACCGAAAATCAAGAATATAGTAAAATCATGATCAACCTAAAAGAACAATTATGTACCAGAGGAGAAAAAATAGAAATTGAAATCACCCAACACAACATTACTCTCGACCAAAACTTCACTAAAAACATTCAAGAAAAAAATACCGCCATCGAAAACGCCACAACCAAAAAAAATTATTACTCCGCTGCCAGTATGTGCTTTTCTAAAAACATTCAACTCAAAAAATACTATTACGACAAATCACACCCTTCACAACAAATAATAAATTCATTATTCAAAGAACTTGAGCTCAAAACATTACAGCTAGAAAAAGAAATCAACCAAGAAAAAATTGAAACAATCTCCGACCTTCAAACTAAAATGGTCGTCAAAGAACGCCTCGACGACGTCAGAACTCAAATCAAAAAATACTACGACAATCGTGCAACATTAAAACCTGAAGAAACCTACGCCTATCTTGCCTACGCCCAAGAACGCTACTCCTCAGCATTATCCTGGCAGCAATTTTTCACCATGAACGGGAAAAAATTTAATCTTGATCAAAACCATCTGCAAACAACCTGCATGCTAAAAATATCTGAAGCTGAAGAACGCCATAATTATATCAGCTTCTTCCTCAATAATATGCCACTCACAAGCCTAACCGAAAATATTAACCAAGCAAAAATCGCCCAAAAACAAAACCAATTAGAATTATGTTTAATGAAAGCCATGCAAGCCAAAGCCGATGCCAATGCATTAATCAGCTCACTTGGCGTACCCGAAGAGAGCTTCAACGAATTTATTGAAGCAAAAGAACACGCCGCAGAGCAAACTATTGCCCAAAATTCCAAACAAGACATCTTCCCCATCTTAGGCTATTCCTATTACCAATACGCCAAAAGCCTCAAAGAAACAGATAAATACACCTCATTAGTCTACCAAGAATACGCTCTAGAATTAAGCGACCTGCAAATCTATTTCCCTGAAGAAAAAAACATCATCACAAATATCGAAATCCCCACCACGCTAAAACGTGATATGATACTACTTGGCGAAGGCCTACTCCTCGGCTTCCTCTTAACTCTATTATCGTTATTCGGCATCCGCTTCTGGAAAGAAAAATATAGATTGAATTAAGAAAACATAACAAAATTCTCAATAAGAATATAAAACCCCTGGCCAACCGATAAAGGTTGGCTGGGGAAAAAGAGGTGATAGATGTTAAGAAAATGAATATAACCACCAATTTATAAAGCTTTCGGAACAATAATTATTTTAAAGTAGTGAAGAAATACAATTCCATAACTGAATTGGGACAAAAAAGAGTATATTTTAAACGATATCTTTTTATCTACCCTCTAAAATAAGCTTATTATGTCAAATAATAAATTTATAGTAGCGATCATCTACGTTCTTATATTCTCAACCCTCATTCACGCCGCCACCCTCAAAGGCACAATCTATAACTCCCAATTAAACCCTGAAACCAACGTTTTGCTTGAAATAAATAGCCAACCCCTCCAAAAATATTTAGCAAAAGACGGCACCTATCAATTTAGTCTTGAAAACGGAAAATACAGCCTCACCGCTCAAAAAAACGATATTGAAATCACCGAACAAATCACCATCACAAAAGATGGCACCTACCTCATCGACCTCTTTCTTCTCCCTGATAGTCAAGAAAATCAAGACCTCTGGAATGACATCCAAGACGAACCTCTGATCGAACCACTCGACGATAAACAACCCTCCAACCTCTGGCGTTACATCCTCATTGGCATAATCATCCTCGCTCTTCTTATTCGTATCCTCTACATGCGCAAAAAATACGGCTCATTAAGCATCTTTCGCAAACGCATCAGAGCCGAATCCCAAAAAAACGAAGCACAACACAAACAAGAATTAGAACAACAACCATCCTACATTGAAAAAGCATTAAAAATTATTAAATCACACGACGGCCGAATCAACCAAAAAGAACTACGCAAAGAAATGCTCTACCTCTCTGAAGCCAAAGTCAGTTTGATCATCACAGAATTAGAACATAAAGGATTAATTGAAAAAATAAAAAAAGGAAGGGGAAATGTGATTATATTGAAAGAAAAAGTATCTACGTAAAAATACATTTCAACAATTGTTTCTCTTTCTTATCCACCATACCACTTCCTCCGTAATCTCAAAAACGCCTCTGCCCCATATAATACAATATGTTTTTTTAATAGTTCATTTCCCACATTAAATTTTCCCGCAGTATTCCACATTTCAACTAACCCTTGCTCAGTTGTAATCTGCATATCAACTAACGAAGATGTTAACACCCCTCGCACCATCTTTTCAAACGTCGCATAATCATACGTATCAGGAATCACAAACAACACATCAATATCTGATCCCTGCGTTGCTTTTCCTGCCGCATATGAACCAAATAAAATACACATATATTGCATAAAAGGCAATCGCTCCAGATCATAACTCAACAACTTTAACCGACTATACTTATCTAACAGTACTTTTCTTCGCTCTAACTCCACGAGAATATACTCATCACATTGCTTCTCAAAATTCAACGAAAGTACACAACTTTTTCCCTGCTCACGTTTAAAGACCAAACCTCGCTTGTATAACAATTGCACTCCTCTATGTACTTGTGGGTACGGCGATTTCAACCGCAGCGCCATCTCACGAATCGTATACTGCCTTGTAAAATCCTCAAACAGTACTTGTAATATTTTTAATTCCGTTGCCAATAACATATTTTTTCTCAATATCCTAAATAAGATATACATTATATCTTTTAAGTTATATATAAATGTTACGCTTGAAAAAATCAAAATCTCAAAAATCTCCCACAACAACCTTTTTAAATCCCCCCTCACTCCTCATCAATAATGCTCTTCCCAGACTACAAACCCCAAGAATTTGAACTCGCTATTCTCGACTTGTGGCACAAAAATAACACCCTTGCACAACTCAAACAAAAGAATCAAAACGGCCCAAAATTCTATTTCCTCGAAGGCCCACCCTATACCTCAGGCAGAGTCCATCTTGGCACCGCCTGGAACATGGCGTTAAAAGACATTATCTTAAGATACAAACGTGCGCAAGGGTTTAACGTCTGGGATCGCATGGGCTACGACATGCATGGCTTACCCACTGAACAAAAAGTCATGGCTAAGCTCAACCTCAAAAACAAACACGACATCGAACAATACGGCCTCAAAAAATTTACTGACGAATGTGAACAATTCTGCATCGACATGATGCACACCATGAACAAAGAATTCATCCGCTTAGGCGCAACATTAGATTTTTCCAACCCCTATCAACCTATTAGCAAACAATTCATGGAAGCTGAATGGTGGCTCATCAAAAAAGCCCATGAAAAAGGACGTTTATACCAAGGCTTACGCACCATGCATTGGGATGCTGCCACCCAAACCGCTGTCGCTAAACACGAATTAGAATATAAATCAATCACAGATACATCCATCTACATCAAATTCCCTCACGCCAAAAAGAAAAACACCTACTTCATCATCTGGACAACCACACCTTGGACTATTCCCCTCAACTTAGCCATTATGGTCAACCCCAAATTAACCTACTGCGACGTTGAAACTAGTGAAAAAGAAACTTGGATTATCGCCAAACCACTCGTTCACAGCCTCATGAACAAAGCCCGCCAAGACAAATTCAAAATCAAAAAAGAATATCTCGGCTCAGAATTAGACAACGAACATTACATTCATCCATTAGATACCAAACCCCACTTACCAAAAGACCTGCAAAAAAACCCACGTCTCTTCACCATCTTGCTTAGCGAAGAATACGTCGACGCCTCATCAGGAACAGGGTTAGTTCATTGTGCTCCTGGCTGCGGTCCTGAAGATTACGAAGTCGGCCACCTCTATCATATCCCCCCGTTTAATTGCGTCAACGAAGCAGGAATATTTGACAACTTTGGCCCCTTTACAAATCTCAAAGCCAAAACTGATGACAAACAATTTATCAAATTAATCGACGAATCCGGCTCTCTACTCGCCAAAGAACCATACACTCACGACTACCCCCACGGCGAACGCTCACATCAACCCGTCATCTTCAGAACAACCTCTCAATGGTTCTTCAAAGTCGAAGACCTCAAAGAAAAAATGCTCACCGCCAATAAAAAAATCCATTGGCATCCCCAAGCAGGAAAAAATGCCTTTACCTCTTGGCTTGAAAATCTGCGTGATAATTCTATTACCAAACAACGCTATTGGGGCACCCCCGTTCCCATCTGGATAACGACAACCACTGATTCAAAAACCAACGAAAAAAACACCGACTACATCGTCATTGGCAGTATCCAAGAATTAGAAAAACTCTCAAACACTAAAGTAACCAATATGCACATTCCTGCAATTGACGAAATCACTATTATTAAAGACGGCAAAACATATAAAAGAATCCCTGACGTACTCGACGTTTGGATTGACGCCGGCACCGTTTCCTGGAACTGCCTTGATTACCCAAATAACAAAGAACTCTTCAAAGACCTCTTCCCCGCCGACTTCATCCTTGAAGGCAAAGACCAAATCCGCGGCTGGTTCAACCTATTAATGATCGCATCCTATCTCGCTTTTGATAAACCAGCATTCAAAAATGTCTACATGCACGGCTTCCTAAACGACGTCAGCGGTGTAAAAATGTCAAAATCCCTCGGCAACACCACCTCCCCTGAT
>CAXNDX010000023.1:0-14100 GCA_964201585.1 Candidatus Woesearchaeota archaeon
GAGAAAATATAATGCCACCTCTACAAAAATTAAACAAAAAAGCCATGATGGACGACTTTTTCGATCTTATTTTCACCGTAATGGTCAGTTTCTTCCTCTTATTTTTTCTAAACTTCACGTTTCAAGGCTCCGTCGAAACCTCTAACAAACAATCACTTGAACATCTTGCCGATTTCAAACGTTTAGATTCCGCTATAAACAATATTCGTGTCCAATTACACGATGGCGAAAGCCTAGAAGGAAAAGACCTCCCCCACCTAATTCAAAACAGTAAAATATTGGGGGGCAAAGTAATCACCAATTGCCGCGACTACTTCACTAAAGAAGATTGCACTACTGATCAAGTCTCAATTCACACTGAAAACAACCTCGTCTGCAGTTGGAACAACAATCTAAAGAAATGCGAAGTCAAATCAACAGAATCAATGATTGCAAAACAATAACATGAATAAAAAAGGCGCTATATTCCATTGGATAATTTTCGGCATATTAATAGCCTTGGCTATATTTTTCCTTGGTACCCAAAAATCACTTAACATAGACCAAAAAGGCTACTGGTCCCTCCATTTCCTCAAAAATAATTATCTTGAAGCCGAAAAAATCCTCCTCTCATATGAAAGCATCGAACGTGACATCGCCAAAGACACAATCCAAGAACTCGCCCAAAACGGCGGACTACAAAAAACTGAACTCTCTGCCTGTGGCACGCTTCAAAACATCAACCTCTGGAACACTAAAGACCAATGGTGCTTACCAGATGCCCCAACCAACTTCTCTGCGTCCGCCGCCGCGCAACTAAACACTAAACTCCCTCAAATAAAATTCACTAACCTCCAATTCAACAAAAACACCTTCTCTGCCAAAGCCGAAAAACAAGAAATTCGTACTCTTTTACTCAAACAAGCAAACTTTCCTTCCGACCAAAAATATTTCTACGATCCAAGCTTCGCCATCGAACTTCCCTATTCATTTGACGACTACACTCAGCTACAAAACGAAGCTAAGCTCTTGGTAGAAAAATGCCGCAACAAACAAGAATATCTCTCCTGCATTGATCAAGTCAAACCAACCCATTGGCACACTGGTTTTTGTGAAAACATCCTCCCCAAACCAACCGGCGCATCCTCCCAAGATCGTAAAACTATTTTCTGCATCCAAAGCCCTAATGGCTACACCCTTCCAACTAACAACGCCAAACAAAACATCTTGTACACCTTCGCCTTAGACTTCACCCCTTCCACTATCCTTCCCATCGAAGACACAACCATCACCTACATTGAAGACAAAGACATCTACCGCTTTCAATTCTCCTCCAATCCAATAGCCCAAAGCTATAACTTATATTACACAAATTGGCTTATCATCAAAGATAACACTCCTGGCAAAGCCCAAGACATCTTTTCCAGCGTTCCCACTGATCCGGCATTAGCTTTTTATGCAACTATTGAAATTAAAACACCCAACCTCCAACCTTGCGCTACCCCCACCGACGCCCAACCAAACCAAGCCTACCTCTGCCAAAACAAAATCAACTATTACCTCGCAGACACAAGACTAAAAAAAGACGTCTCATATATCGCAGGCATCACTGCCCATACCGACAAAGAAGAATCTCTTCTTACCAATTTTGTCGCCATGAGCTCTAAATAGACAACAAACTTTTCTATAGTACTCCAACTTAATAATTCGGTGCCATTTACGTTGGAGGACTATTCAGGCGTCCAAGTGTAACTCTAATGAACTACTTGGACGCCTATATATTTTTCATAATCCAAATCCTTATAAACGTCTCTTCTCCCCTTTTTCAAATAGAGTCCTCAAACAAAAAAATAGTAGGTGCCCCATGTATAAAATCCCCATCGCCGAAGCCAAAGAAAAGATCGTTCAAAGCGGCAAACTCAACGCAGCCGAACTAGACCAACGCATCAAAACTAAAATCAATGAACTCTCTGGATTAATTAGCGAAGAAGGTGCTGCCCACATCATTGCCAATGAATTAGGTATAGAATTATTTAACACTCAACAGGCCAAATTAAAATTAAAAGAAATCTACGCTGGCATGCGCAACGTTTCTTTCACCGCAAAAGTTCTCAAAAAATATGACGTTCGCGAATTCAATAAAAACGACAAAAAAGGCAAAGTCTGTTCAATTATGGTCGGCGATGACACCGGCACCATGCGTGTCGTCTTCTGGAATGACCAAGTCTCTTTAACCGAAACCTTTCAAGAAGAAGACATTCTCGCTCTCAAACAAGGTTACGTCCGTGAAAACAACGGCAATAAAGAAGTCCACGTCGGCGAAAAAAGCATTATTGTCGTAAACCCCGAAGGCGAAACCATTAACGTCACTCGCCAACGTGTCGCATTTCAACGTAAAACAATCCAAGAATTACAAAGCGGCGAAGACGGCGCCGAAGTTTTAGGCACAATCGTCCAGGTATTCGATCCCCGTTTTTTCAACGTCTGCAGTAATTGCAGTAAAAAAGTAACAGAAGCCCAAAATAATTTCACTTGTGCTGAGCACGGCATCGTCCAACCCTCTTTATCATACGTCATGAACGTCGTCCTCGACGACGGCACCGGCACTATCCGTAGTGTCTTGTGGAAAAATCAAACAAATCATCTACTCACTAAACAAGAATCTGACATGACGAAGTACAAAGAAAACATCGCATCTTTTGAAGACATCAAAACCGACTTGCTTGGCGAACAAGTCAAAATGATTGGCCGCGTCCAACATAACCAAATGTTCGACCGCTTGGAATTAAACGTCCAGATCGTCGAAAAAGCAAAACCAGAAGAAGAATTAGCAAGACTAGAAAAAACACAATAAATCATCCATTTTCTAAAAGTATGTTTTATTAACTTATTCTGTTTTCAAAGAAACATGCTCTTTTGGACTCACCTCACTGTTGCCAGTATCTTTTTTCTCCTGCTACGTTCATTCACATCAGAAGGATATCTTCTTCTAATAGCCTTCCTCGTCTTTCTTGGCAGCATCTTTCCCGACATCGACGAACCCCATAGTAAAATCAATCGCTGGAGCGGTTTTATCGGCAAATTCATCACTTACTTTTCCAAACACCGCGGCATCTTCCACTCTTTTTGGCCATACATTATCATAAGTGCTTTTCTCAGTTACTTCTCTAGCTGGCCATACGCCTTAGCCTTTTTCATGGGCTATCTCTCCCACATTTTCAGCGACTGCTTGACCCGAATGGGTGTTGCACCATTATACCCTTTTTCAGAACAACGCATCTTTGGCCCTGTTCGTGTCGGCAGTTGGCAGGAATATGTTCTGTTAGGAATATTTATCTTTATTTTTCTATTATTTCTGTTCGCTCTACTTCAGAAAGCTATATAAATCTAAAATCTCTTCTTTCAATTAATGTTCAAAAAGAGTGTACGATATCTTTTCATTATTTTTAGTGCTCTTATTTTCTCCTCCATTGTATCTGCCATCCCCTACATTGACTTTATCGACCCCACTCCTAGTAACAACGCCGAAACACTTTCCACCTCATTTACAATCAATCTCAGCATCACTGAACAAAATATAAACCAAATCAAATACAACTGGAATGGCACAAATTATACTTTATTCAATTCTAATCTAGTCCTTTTTACAGAATTAAACAATAACTCTGCTCTTAATGAAAATAGCACTGGATTTAAAGATAGTTCTCCGAGCCAACATACCGGCTTATGTTTTAATTGTCCAACTTTAGTCACAGGAAAGTATGGAAATGCCTATAATTTTGATGGAATTAACGACGCTCTTAACTTCTCTTCATCCATAACTGGCGCCGATCTTACAAATAAAACTATCATGGCCTGGATTTATCCTCAAAAATCACAACAACAATCTATTGTAGACAAAGATTTTGATCATGGTGCACCCAGTTATGGTGGCTGGGGTTTGTGGCTGCAATCAAATAATAAATTATGGTGGTGGAATCATGCAAATAAAGATATTTTAGATACTGGTTCAATGACTGCTGCCAACAACGCCTGGTCCCACGTCGCCGTTGTCTGGGATTCAAATGCCAAAATGGCTTATTTTTATATTAACGGCAAACTAAATTCAAATAAATCAGATTCCACTATCGTTGAAAAAGCAAGTAATGCCGTAATACTGTCAATAGGCTCATTTCGAAACATCACTGGTTCATATTTCAATGGGACTATAGATGAAGTGCAAGTGTGGAATATTTCTATGACCAAAGATCAAATCTATCAACAATACGCCTCCAATGTCCATAAATACAACTCTACCCAATGGTATGTATATATCAATCAAAGTAAAAACGCAACCGATACTTTAGGCTACGCTGCCTACACTTATTCTGCATCCGCAATGAACTCCTCTGGCTCTGAAAACGCCACCAGCGAACGCACAATCAACATCGTCTCTTCTTTAACTAGCAGCTCCGTTCCTGAGTTCTCAGACTATGCCTTCTTCTTCATATTGATTATTTCTCTTGCCAGCTTTTTCTACATCAAAAAAGAAAACACACCATAATATTTCTCAAAGCCACTGGACACCCCTTCAACCTTCAAATTTTTGCCATCTTAAGCCCTAAAACCTCAATTTACAAAGCCACTGGTCACTGGACAACTGCGGACAGGGTTTATATAGCTCCCACAACAATAATATTTCTGTACTCACACAATGTGGGCACCCTCACCGACAGCTAAAACCAGAAAAACAACAAAAATTGTCAATTTGGTTCATACAGTCGGTCTGAAATAAAATGCGAAAGCAAAACGAGGTGTTTGAAATGAACACAACAATAGGAATTGCGCAAAAAGCGCCAGTGCCAAAAGCACAAGAAAAACAAATAGAAAAACAAGGCAACCTGCCAGAGAAAAAATTCCGAGCCGGAGCAATCTCTGCCACTGTCTGGCTCAATAAAGGCCACGACCAAAAAGGTGGAGAGACAGAATATCGTACTATTTCTTTAGAACGTGCGTATGCTGATAAAGAAGGTAAATGGCAAACCACTAATTCATATCGTATCGGTGACTTACCCAAAGCCGCCGTTGTCTTACAACACGCGTATGAATTTTTAGTATTACAAGAGCAAGATTTATTTAAAGGGAGCAATTAAAAAAGGAGGATATAACTTTATGGCAGAAACAAAACAAGAATTAAAAATGGAAAAATTAACATTACACGACTTACCTGGTGTAGGAGCCGCAACCGCAGAAAAATTAGAACAAGCTGGTTATCGCGATATGATGGCCATTGCCGTAGCTAATATCGGCGAATTAGTCGAAACCGCTGGCGTCTCAGAAGCCGTCGCAAGAAAAATGATTAACGCCGCAAGAGACAGCATGAAAATGGGCTTCGAAACCGGAATGGACGTATTAAAAAAACGTGAATTGGTATATCGTATCTCAACTGGTAGTCGCGCCTTTGATGCCATGATGGAAGGTGGCTTTGAAACAGGTGCAATTACCGAATGTTTCGGTGAATTTGGTTCCGCAAAAACTCAAATTGGCCATATATTGGCCGTGAATATCTTAAAAGCAGACCCAGATGCCTACGCCGTCTACGTTGATACCGAAAATACTTTTCGTCCTGAAAGAATTCAACAATTAGCTGCAGGCATAGGTCTTGATGCCGAAGACGCATTAAGTCGCATCATGGTCGCGAGAGCTTTCAACTCCGACCATCAAATGCTCTTAGTTGAAAAAATTGAGACCTTGCTCACCGAACAAAAAAAGAAAGTCAAATTAGTCGTTGTCGACTCTTTAACCGCCCACTTTCGTGCCGAATTTATCGGCCGTGGTACATTATCTGAACGACAGCAGAAATTGAACCGCCATATGCACGCGTTGTCAAAAATTGCAAATACAAATAACATTTGTGTCTACGTAACCAACCAAGTCATGTCCAAACCTGACCAATTCTTTGGCGACCCAACTCAAGCCATTGGCGGCCACGTTGTTGCCCATGCCAGTACATTTAGGATATATTTGAGAAAAGGCAAGAAAGGTACAAGGGTAGCAAAATTGATTGACGCACCCAACTTACCTGACGCAGAATGTGGCTTCGAAGTCACCGAAGGCGGCTTGAAAGATTTAGATTAAGTTTTCTTTTTTTTTCTTTTTTTATAATTTCAAAGGAAATATTTAAATAGTCAACATTATTTGTTTACCATGAAGTTTAAAAGATATTCAATAGAACTCACTCCTCAAGATATACTTGATGTAGTCTTAATCTGGCAACAAGTAGGAATACTTACCAAATTTGCCCTCAATTACCGTGCGTACATCCACGGAAAATGGTATGAAATATATCGCGTTGATAATTATCATGGCTTTCTCCATGAGCAAAAATTTTGGCGAAGTCCCCATCCAATCCCTCTCCCACATCAAGAAAACTGGTCAATATCTATGATTTTAGAAGAATATCGTAATCAAATCATCGATAATTTTGAACGATACCGTTCATATTTCGAACAGAGTGTGTTAAAATGAATAAAAAAAAATTAAAAGAATGGCTTACCGTTTTAGATAACGAAATACTTAACGAAACTATCAATCTTCCTGATAATGCTCTTATCGCTTTACCTGAATCCACTAGTATTTTCACCAAAAAACGCCTCGAACTCATTGAAACAATAAAAAAACGTCATCCTCATTCAGTTCAAGAATTGGCAAACATGACAAAACGAGTCAAACAAGCCGTCACGCGCGACTTAAAAATATTAGAAAGATTTGAAATAATCCGTTTAGAAAAAAAAGGGCGAAACACTATTCCTTTAGTCGAACGTGAGATAGTTGTGTTAAGCCTTCCTCGTAACAATTCTTTTCTTCTCGAACGAAAAGTTGCTCTAGGAGAAGCGTATTAAATTTTCATCATTTGATCGTTTTCCACAACACATCAAAATACGCTTTCATCGCCTCAACCACTTCTTTTTGCTCAATGAGAAACCCAATCGGATTCTTGGACCAAATTGAAATATATAATTTATGTTTATAAAACGTCATCTGCAACGGCGACTTAAATTCCTGCGGCAAAAATTTTACCGCGCAAGGTTGCAATGCCAATTTTGAGGCAGACGGCTTGATGTTCTGATTAAACAGCAGATTCGCTTTAATTCCCGCCTGCTGCCGCTCCCGATGATACGACGCAAAAAAATTACCCAACTTATCATTCCCTCCATAATTTCCATTAATTACAAAATACTCCTCCCCTCGCTTCAAATCAGATAAAATATTTCTAAAAAAAGACGTCGCCGCCTCAAACCCCTCAAATGTTTGAGTTTTTTGATTCCATAAAAATTTAAAATGAGCTTTGAGAGATTCAGTCACTTCTTCACTTTCAATTTTAAATAAGATAAAATCACGTTTTGTGGCCACGGAAATCAACGTCTTGTTGCCATACATGATAACAAACGCGGAACTAAGCAATTCCTGAGTCGCAAATTTTATTTGCGTGTAGGGTATATTACTAATGGCATCCGCAAGGGGTTGCATCGCTTTAGAATATAAAATTTTAACTCTAATTCCTTTTGCTGCTCGTCTTTGATGAAAATGTGTAATAAAATTAAAATAAGGTTCAGAAGGGGTAGTTGCCCCCATAACATAATACTCTTGACCAATTGTAAGCGTATTAAAAATATCTTCATATGCTGATTGAATTCCTTTGATCCCTTTAAAAATTGTGGCTTGTGAGCGATATTTGGCTAGCTTTTGTTTCAGCACCAGTTCTGGTATAATTTGTTGTATCTTTTGAGTTTTTTCTTCCAATTCTTTTTTCTTCTCTTGCATATAATCCAAGATTCGTTTCGGATCTGCCGCTTCAAAATACTTTGTGCCTGATTGTATAATATAACTCACAAGACCTTTTTGCATCAATTTCTCTAAAATTTCATAGATTTTGGAAGAGGAGGCGTTTGATTTTTCCACAATCGGACCGGTGGTGGATGAGCCCAGTTCTAAGAGAGCAAGGTAGACATTGATTTCGGCTTTGGTTAAGCCGATTTCTTCTAATAATTCTGTACTAAACGCCATTGTATATTCAAAATATCTCGTTCTTCTTAAAGTTTTTGTTATTTCTCCCCCTTTAGGGGTAGGTAATATTTATATAAGCAACACTAATTGAGTACTCTAGAGTAGAGATTAAAAAATGACTCTTACAAATTATAAATTAACTGCACAAGGAATAGAACTAATACTTAATGTAATGTCTGATCTTCAGTTATCGCAAAGCGAATTAGCCAGCAAGAGTAATATGTCATATCAAATGCTTTATACTTATCTTAAGCAAAAAGTTGGCGCGTCAGAAAGGTCCTATCATAAAATATATGAAGCGTTAGGGCAAGACCCTCGCATTTCATTTCTAATTGATCCTAAACCTGATTCATTATATTTTTTACCTAGCGGGAACAGATTACAACGTTCACCACAAGATAAAGAATCTATATCTCTCCTCCACGAAAGAAGCGCGGGTTCTAGAAAAGGATACACGTTAACACCAACAGCAACAGATATTATTTGGAGAGTAATGTATGACCATCATCTCACACAAAAAATTGTAGGGGAAAAATGCGGTCTACCTCAAGCAACAATTTCCGCATATCTCACCCAAAAACAAGGTACATCAAGACAACGCTACGAAAAATTGTATAAAGCATTAGATGAAGATCCACGCGTGTCTTTTTTAGTTGATGAAAAGTACAATTTGGCATACTTCTCAGGTCGTGGTTTAAAAACTCAAGAACAAGCGGAAACTGAATTTTCTCCAAAAGCTCAAATGCAAACGAATTTGTATGAGCAAGTTCCCCAACCTCTCCCTCTCTACTTCCAAAAAATAGCAGACGTTTATAGCACGAGAACCACTCCTAATTCTCGAATAAAAATCATTCGTTCGTTAGACGCACTCATTCAAGAATTAGAAAAAATAGAGGGAGGAAAAATAATATGAACTCATTAAAAAAAGTAATCACATCTGGAATATTAAGTGCCGTCCTTGGGTATGCAACACCAGCCCACGCCGATTTCATTTCCGGCGAAGTCTTTGGCAATAACAAAGGAACTCTCCTTGAAGTCAAAGGCAGTGCAAGTATCGGTGATCAGCCAAACGCCCAATATTTCACAAGAGTCCGCCGCTTTCGTGGATATGATGACAAAAACGCCTCATTTATGCAAAATGAAGTAAGTCTGGGCTGTTGGCATGAGTTACGATTGCTTGGGCAAGGAAGATTAGTGGGTGATACGTTAGTACCGCAAGCAGGAGTCTCTTATTTTACCAAAAGTGAGAAGAAGAGTTTGTATATCGCATTGACATCAAGCCTACACAAAGACACTCTACCCGAATTATTGATATTAGGAAATATACCAATGACACAAAATACAGTGGTAGAATTAGAACAGATTATTTCAGCCAATCAAGATGTTGCTAAAGCAACGAGTCGCGCCCATCTTGGATACACAATCAGCAATTTCACTCTGGGCGTCGCCGGAGAAGCTGATTATGGAAAAAAAGTGGATTTGGTTCCTAAGATAGGATTGTACGTGCGATTAAAAAGCAAATAATTCTCTGGGCTCATTTTTCCCTTTTTCTCTCAAAATCCGCCAAAAACTATATAAATCCCCTTACTATTATACTCTCATACATTACATGACTTCAAATATCAAATTACATTTTCAGGTTTCTTCGCAATGATACTACTAGTTTCTTCTTCAAAATATAATAAACAAAATAACATCAATAAAAGAGGTAAAAATATATGAATGAATCAGGCCAAGTTGCCCCCGTCAAAGTGGGCGAAGTACATGAAGTAAGCATCCACGCTGTCGGTGAAAAAGGCGACGGCATTGCCAAAGTCAAAGGCTTTGTCATCTTTGTCCCCCAAGTTGCCAAAGGCGACTACGTCAAAATCAAAATTACCCGCGTTCTATCCAAAGTAGGCTTTGGCGAAGTCATTGAGAAACTAGAAGCCCCTCCTCCAAGAGCATCTAAGTTTGCAACCATCAGCGCCGACGAATTTCATTCAAAAGAAGAAACACAGGCACAGCACTACGAAGATTCCGAAGAGTTTTAAGAAGAGTTTTTATAATCTCTTTATTTTTCTTTTCTTTATGAAACGTTTATTTGTTGCTATCCCATTAAACGACAACATTCGCGAACATATTACTGAATTATCCACTGCTTTAAAAAAATAGATATCGATGGCAATTTCGTCACCACCGAAAACATCCATTTCACCATTAAATTTCTCGGCAACATCGACGAAAAAAGAATTCCCGAAATCTGCGAAATAATCAAAAAAGCTCTCCTCCCCATTTTCAAATTTTCCACTGAAATCAAAAACGTCGGCGTCTTCCCCTCATTTGACCAAATACAAACTGTCTGGGTCAGTACAAAAAGTAGTGAACTCTCCTCCCTTCATACAAAAATATACACTATCTTAGATCATTTTCGACCAGAACAACAAAGAGAGATAGTCTCACACCTCACGATCCTGCGTCTCAAATCAAGCAAAGGAAAACCCCAATTACAAGCCGCCATCAGCAACTGGTCGCAACATAACTTTGGCACTCTTCTTGTCGATCGTATCATCTTATACGAAAGCACCCTCACTCCAAAAGGCCCAATATACAACATAATCCGAGAATTCCCGCTCAAATAAACCACATTTATCCTTCTTATTGATAACAGTTCTCAATAAGAACATTTGAGTGCATTTAACACAATAACTTCAACTCCACTTGAAGTTATCCAAAACTCCTTCTTTTTCCCAACCTCTCACAAACCTTTAAAAACACTCTCAACTTCCCTATTAAAAAGAGGTTTGATACAATGTCCTATGTAGCATGGTTTAAAGATATCACCAAAGATTCTATTGCGATAGCAGGTGGTAAAGGTGCGAATCTCGGCGAAATGTTTCGTCTGGGCATCCCCGTTCCTCCTGGCTTCTGCGTCACCGCCCAAACATACAAACAATTCATCGAACAAACCAACCTCAAACCCAAACTCCAACAACTCTTAACCAATTTAAACGTTGAAGACAACACCCAACTTCAAAAAGTCGCCGAACAAATCCAACGCCTCATTCTTTCTACTCCTATTCCTGAAGACATGGCTGACGAAATCATGGACTCCTACGATTTGCTTGGCACAAACACCAAACGCGCAAACGATCTAATTACCGCCCAAGAAGTCTTCGTCGCTGTCCGTTCATCCGCCACCGCTGAAGACCTACCCGAAGCAAGTTTCGCCGGCCAGCAAGCCACATTTCTCAACGTCAAAGGAAGAAAGAACGTCGTCGGCGCAACTCTTGCCTGCTGGGCATCGCTATTTACCGCAAGAGCAATCTATTACCGCGAAAAAAATCATTTCAATCACATGGATGTCCTCATCTGTGCCGTCGTCCAAAAGATGGTAAATGCCACCCAATCCGGCATCATGTTCACCGCGAACCCCGCTACAAACAACGAAAATGAAATCGTTATCGAAGCCATTTACGGTCTTGGCGAATTAATCGTCGGCGGTGAGGTTAATCCTAACATGTATTTGGTTGACAAACAAACAAAACAAATAAAAAAAATTGAAATTCGTAAACAAGACAAAGGTCTATTTCGCAATAGCAACGGCGAAAACGAAAAACGTCCTATTCCTGTCGACACTCAAGCTCGCCAAGTCTTAAACGAAAAACAAATCCTCGAATACGCAAGATTAGGAAAAAAATTAGAAGATCATTACGGCAAACCCCAAGACATCGAATTCGCCGTCGAAAACAACAACGACCTATACATTGTCCAAACCCGCGCCATAACAACCTTAAAAAAGAAAGACCCAATTACTCAACGTCCAACTATTCAAGAAGAATCCGGAAAAATTCTTCTCAAAGGTGAAACTGCCTCTGCAGGTGTCTATAGTGGCAAAGTCAAAATAGTTCACGACCCTTCTGAATTAGGCAAAGTCGAAAAAGGCGATATTCTCGTCACAACCATGACCACGCCAGATATGGTTCCTGCCATGCAACGCGCCGGCGCAATCGTCACTAACGAAGGTGGCCTCACCTGCCACGCCGCAATTGTATCAAGAGAAATGGGCACACCGTGTCTGGTTGGTACCGAACACGCCACTGAAGTTTTAAAAGACGACGAAATTATCACTGTTCACGCCACCAGAGGCTTAGTTTACGAAGGCAAAGTAGAAACCTCTTCCTCTGCTACACCAACATCTCTGCCCCAATCTCAATCAAACGGAAAAATAATCACCGCAACCGATATCAAAATAATTCTCGACCTCCCTGACCTCGCAGAAAGAGCCGCCGCAACAGATGCCGATGGTGTCGGCCTTGTCCGTTTAGAAATCATAATTGCCCAAAGCAGTATCCACCCCGCCGAATACATCCGCCAAGGCAAAGAAAAAGACTACATCACCCTCCTAAAAGACGGCATTCGCAAAATCGCCCAAGCCTTCAAACATAAACCCGTCTGGATTCGCAACTCCGACATGCGCTCCGACGAATACCGCAATTTAACCGGTGGCAATCAAGAACCTCACGAAACTGATCCTATGCTCGGCTGGCACGGCATCCGTCGCTTGTTAGACGAACCAAAAATTCTCAAAGCCGAATTTCAAGCCGTTGCTGATCTGCACGCTGAAGGTTACAAAAACGTCGGCATCATGCTTCCTTTTATTATTCGCGTCGAAGAACTTCGTAAAGCCAAAAATATCATGCGCGAAACTGGTTTAGAACCCTGCCGCGACATTGACTTTGGCATCATGGTCGAAACCCCTGCCGCCTGCTGGATAATTGAAGACCTCTGTAAAGAAGGAATTAGTTTCGTTTCCTTTGGCACAAACGATTTAACCCAACTCACGTTAGGAATAGACCGCAACAACGAACGCCTCTCCAACCGTTTCGACGAAATGCATCCCGCCGTTCTGGGCGAAATCGCGAAAGTCATCAAAACCTGCCAAAAATATCATGTAACCACATCTATTTGCGGCCAAGCAGGCTCTCGTGCCGTGATGGCTGAATTCCTCGTTCACCAGGGGATAGACTCAATCTCCGCCAACGCTGACGCCGTAAGCGAAATCCGCGCAACCGTAGCAAGAGTAGAGAAAAAAGTATTATTAGAAGGAGAACGTAAGAAATTATAACCTCTTTTATTGATAAAGATTCTCAATAAGAAAAACTGAGTGCATTTAACATCATAACTTCAAGTAGAGTTGAAGTTATGATTTTTGCAATTTTTTCTTCCCCATCAGTACTCGCAAAAACTTCTTACAATCCAAACACGAAATAACTACTTTCCCATCCCGCGTTCGCACTCGCGCATTCACGCCTGACAACAAATAATGATAACAATGTTTGCAATACCGCCGTTTCAACTCCACCGGAATTTTTGTTTTGACTTTCATCGCAATTTTTCGCGCAAGAGCAACATATCTATGCGCATCATCCGGCCGCGCTGCAAACACCGCTCCCGCCTCAGAAAATAATATTTTGATTCGCTGCTGCGCAATTTCTGTTTGCTGCGTTTTCGAATACCGTGGTTTTGTCATACGAATCCAAAGAGAACAAAGCATATAAATCTTACCTCTTTTTAACAACAAATGACCCGCGGCCGCCCCATCAAAAGTCAAATCCGTCAGAACCTCCTTGAACTCCTCTCCCATCTCAAGCAAGGCTACGGCTACCAACTCAGCAAAATCTATAACGAAATCTTTCCCAAAGTAACCCAACGCAGTATCTACTACCATCTACGCAAAGGCACAACAACAAACGAAATTGAAATTCATAAAATCCAAAAAGAACAAGGCGACTTCTCCTGGGGAACAACCGTTGAAAAAACCTATTACACTTTGGGAAAAAACGCTCAACTCAAAGGCGACAAACGTCTCACTCAATTTTTCAAACAACAAAAATAAAATTCCCCCTCCTCACATGAAAACCACCCCTTCCTCTCAACTTCCAAACACACCTTCTTCATTTACCCAACAAGTCTATTCCCTCTGCAAAAAAATTCCAAGAGGTAAAGTCACAACCTACAAAGCTCTTGCCAAAGCTATCAATTGTAAAAGTTCACAAGCCATCGGCCAAGCATTAAAACATAACCCCTATGCTC
>CAXNDX010000024.1:0-13212 GCA_964201585.1 Candidatus Woesearchaeota archaeon
TCTTTTCCACCGCTTAACTCATATAAATTTTTATTAACTTCAAACACCGGCTGATTTTTCAACGCTAACGCTTTTTGTAATGCCACCCAATCAATATTTTTAACCGATGCTTTCAGATCAAATCTCTTCTGCACCGCTACATCTTTCCCACTTGCACTCTTCCCTTTGAACCATAATACGTAATCAGGTTTTCCAGGTCCATCTTTTTGCAACGTCCGCACCCACGGCTCATTCGCCACAACTTTAATATTACCCTTAGCCTCATCCACACACATCAACACATAACTTCCAAATTCTTTGGTTGACTCACTATCACAATTACGAATTGTTTCGGTAACATCAGTAGCATCTTTAATCTCCAACTTTGTACTCATTGAAGGTAATACCCCTGCAAATTCCTTACCCAAATCGACACTCTGCTTGCCAAACTCCGTTAACTTCACTCCTTTAAATGTAACCCTTCTATCTTTTGGATCTTTGGTATCAAAGACTAATTGAATTTGCTTCTGATCAACATCAAACTGCACACCCCCTGCAATAGGTTTCGCCGCATACGTCGTCACTCCATCCATCGACGTTAACTCTAAATTATTTGAATCAAACCCATCTACGGATTCAGCAGTCCATGGCTTGTTATATCGCAATAAATAATAAGTACTCTCCAACTTAAACGCCATCTTTCTTCCCTTCACAATCGGTAAAATAAACGTCGTATCATCAAACGAGTGCGTATAACTCTTTTTCGAATCAGTTAAATCATAAAATAAATACACATCTGCATACTTTGTGAATGCATTTAACCCTCCACTCGTAAACGTATGATAATATAACAACGCATTCGTTTGAACAACCACCGGCTTGCGATATGACAACTCTAAATCCCCATTAGTCCCATATTTTACCCTCATTGTATCCTTTAACAACGAAATATCATTTTCACTCACCGCAACTGTTCCTAAATCTTTCAGTAAACCATCATCCTTAAACGGTGTCGACCCATACGTACTCACACTCGCCTGCAATTCAGTAAGTAAATTGACCTCTGTCTTCTTCTGCGTTGTTGAACTTAACTCATACGTTAAAGACGATTTACCCACAGTTGGCTCTCCAAAATTCAATTTCACATTCACTTGCTTTTTCAATGGCAAATTAAACACGACTTCTGACTTATCACCCTCACTCTTATACATTGGACGTTTCACATCAGATATATCCGTTAAGTTTAATTGTTGAAAATCAAAATATTGTGCTTCTGGATGAGATAATAAATAATACTTATCTTCATCCGCCACTTCCACATGCAACGCCACTCGTCGCCCATCTGCAAGATTAGTTGTAAATAATAACGACGGCTCACTAACTACCTCTAAAGTACCATCTTGTTTTTTCTTATTCAAATCAAACACCGAAAACGCCCGTGCGATTTTCTGCTCCCCAGGCACTGGTGCAACATACCATAACACATATGGCACATACGTTCCTAAGAACTTCACACCACCCGCTTTAATATTATCTTCTTTACCACCATGACAAATACTCATTCCTTGAACCTCTTTAGGTGGATCATCCGCACAAATAGATAACGGAGGCTCTTGGTTTGCATCTTTATCACCCGCTTTTACCCCCATCCCAAAAAACAACTCTTTGCCCGCAACGAGCTTGTCCTCATACACCTGCTTCAACCCGCCTCCTCCATCTGCAGCAGAAGATAATTCTAGAACCGCAAATAAACCAGATTGCGATGGAACTTTAAAATTGACAAACTGCGTTTTATCTTTAGAAGTATAATGATCCTGCCCTTTAGCTTTATCAACATTCTTCAACACATAATTACTCTTCTGATCAATATACAACACTTGATTATCTCCTTCTCCAGTTAATACGATTGGATGTGGACCATTAAACGCAAACTCCTGAGGATTATCACTTGCTAAAATAACCTTCCCATTTCCGCTCACCACATCCACATACGGACTCACCAGAACTAACACTTTCGCTTTCCCTAAAGAATACCCTTTAGTCACATCACCTTTCACCTCAAAAAATCCTGTTGCCGTCACATACACCTCTGGCGTTTTATCCCCCTCTAAATCTACACCAACCGTTTTCGGCGGAAACTTCAACGGATTCTTCTGATCCAACTGCAACGTAACTGTAGCAAGCGCACTCAGCAAATTCACATCTTTTAAACTCTTCACATCCACTACAACTTTACCTAATACACTCTCCTCTTCTTTTATCTGGACCACATACACACTCTTTTTAAATTTGAAATATACTTTCTGATAAATTGTCCCATCAACTGCAACACCCAAAGAAGAAGCCAAAGGTCGACCAACATAATTACCTAAATCCACCGCTTGACCAACTATATCTGGTGAAATTTCCTCAACATCTGATTTTTTTTTGTCCTGATTAACTAAAGTTGAAATAAACGTAGGGATTAAAAGTTTATTATTCAAATCACTCAACTCTTTATTCAATGGACAGAAATTATTCTCACATTTTTTCCACTTCTCACTATTCCCAACACTCTGATCACATATAAACGACCCTAACGAATTATCCTTTTGCTTTAATCCCACAGCTTTAGCATTACACTTATCCCACGCAACCCATGTTTTTCCATCACAAAAATAATCTTTGTCAGAGGTAAGTATAAAAGTGCTTTTTGTTTTATCACTACACTTATCAGTTTCGACCCATTTTTCACCCGCACAAAAATACTCTTTTCCTTCAGTTGCACTCTCTTTAGATGTACCTTTCGTTTTTGAATCACACTTCGTCCATTGACTACCATCGCAGTGGAAACTAGGAGATTTTGTATCTAATTGACCCATAAGTTTCTCCCCACATTTTCCCATACAATTCTGCCAAGTTCCAACTCCTGATTTATAATACTGAATTGTTTTCTTAGAGAGTAAAGAAGAACCAGATTTTGGACAAAAAAGATATCCACCGAGAGTAGGAGTGCATCCTTTGTGAGGTCCACTTACTTGATTATCTACAGATTCAATATACCACTCTCCAGAAATACAAGATGGATTCATAGTATCTTGAGGTACCTGACCACACTCAACATAATCTGTGTCATTTTTAGCATTGGTACTCATTTTAAATACCCATACTTCTTTCTTCACAATTTTTGTTGGACACCAGAATTCGTTTGGTTTACCGCCACTATCTATTGTTTTACCATCAGACCCTAAATTTTCACATCCAATTAAAGGCCCTTTAAAATTACTAGAACTCAAAGGTTCAACTCCATTTAACCAATAATACCATTCCCCTGGCGCACACCCAGAAGTATCATAAGCTTCTCCATCATCACCAAACGCCTTCCCACTCACCGTTCTCCCATCAGCATACCAAAACAACCCGCTTAACCCCGCAATCAACAACACCCCTACAACAATAATTACGACAAACTTGCTATTCACCGCAGAATCATGTACAGAACTTCCTTTATGATACACCACTCTCTTTTTCATTAACGGGAAAGAAACTTTCTACCTTTATATATCTTGCTATTTTTTATCGAGCAAGAATTTCTCAAGTATCTTTTCAACAGAAAGACTATTCTACAATCTCCCACCGCCCCCCTTTATCTGGACCAATTCTTTTAAGTACCCCTTTTGATTTTAACCTTGCAACCGCATCTTCAATTGTACGCCGCGGCAATCTCAGTTTTTGAGAAATTGTAATAAGTCGTACACGTGAATCCAGCATTATTTGTTGTAGAATTTGTTCCTCAGTTTTGTCCACGTTTACTCCACGTTTGCACTATATCACCCTTACGTTCAGTCACCTTTTCAACGAGATTTTTACGCTTAAACGTCACAATAAACTGCCTTCCCACCTCTTTAAAACGAGTATCAGGTTCCTTTGACAACATCAACCCAATTCCTCTACCCCATCTTTCCACAAAATGAATTTGATGAAACATCTCTGCTAACAATTCATTACACCGCTCAGAGACTTCAGCCTCAGTAATTTTCTCAACCGTCAATCCCCCATACAACAAACCCAAACTTCAACCCACTTTGTATTTTTTAGGAGAGAAAATTTTATAAATATAAGTACATTATTTAACATAATGACACAAAAACACCTCGCACGAGTTCAATTCGATCCCTCGATTTGCCACGGCAAAGCCTGCATTAAAAGAACACGCATCATGATTTCTGTCATTCTTGACACCCTTGCCGAAGGCTTCAGCATTGAAGAAATTCTAAAAAATTACCCTTCACTACAAAAAGAAGACATCCACGCCGCATTGGAATACGCCGCAGAACTTTCCAAAGAAGAGATTATTGCCGTTGCCTAAAATGGTTAAATTCAAGCTCGACGAAAACGTTCCTCTTCAACTAAAATCTATCATTCTCAACGCAGGATACCAAGTAAGCAGCGTGTACGAACAAAAACTCTCAGGAAAAAAAGACAAAATAGTACTAGAAGTGTGCACAGAAGAAAAATACGTGCTCATAACCAGTGATACAGATTTCGAAAACAACATCGCCTATCCTCCTCAGAAACACGCAGGAATAATTGTGTTCAAATTACGCAAACAAAGACCACACGCGGTTTCAGAAGCATTTCTAAGACTACATCGCACAGGAGAAATTGAAAATTGTACACACACCACAACAATTATAGAACAACATCAAATAAAGATAAGAAAGTAAAATTAACTTAGCTGCAAAAATACTACAATGGTGCGAACAAAACTTATAACTCAACTTAAAAATTTTAAGATAGAACTAAACAAAGAGATCCCTATAAGACAAATGATCCTCTTTGGCTCACAAGCTTATGGAAAACCTCATAAAGATAGTGATATAGATCTTATTGTCGTAAGCCAGAAATTCAAACAAAAAAAATCATACGAGCGCGCTCTTGGCTTTCGTAAATACTGGCACTTAAACTCCCCAGTTGATTTTCTTTGTTATACCCCTCAAGAATTCAAGAAATTAAGCAAAGAAATTTCCATCGTTAAAATGGACGTAGAAAAAGGGATTGAAATCTAAATCAAAAAAGAATACTACTTCTTCTTTCTCTTCTGTTCTAATCTCATCTTTGTATCAACAGCCCATTCTAAATCTTCAAAATAACTATTTAACCATTGCGCAAAACATTTTGCCCGCATTTTTGCAGGCAATTTCTTTGCATCCTCTGCAAATCCTAAAATAGGCAACTTCTCAACCAACTTTGCTTTATCAAGGGAATCAGCATGTAACCACTCTTCCCAAAAAGGAATTTCATACTCGCTTTCTTTAATGATTTTCTTTTTTATGAAAGAGTAATAGAAGTAATAATTATAAATATTTCGTAATAAAAGTTATTCAAACCCACCTTCCCCTCATTTCACAAAACCCATTCGAAACATTTAAAAAACAACCCCCTCGTCAACCCTAATACGCCACGGTGGCACAATCCGGTACTGCGCGGGATTGCTAAAGGCCGAGGTCTTTCAGATCTCCCCCTGTATCGTACAAACATTCCGTCCCTCTGGGATTCCCGGTTCAAATAGTAGCGCCGGAGCGAGAATGCTCCGAACGTTAGTGAGAAAGTCCGGGCCGTGGCGCTCTTTTTTCTTAAACTTATTTTTTAAAATAAAAAAAATTGGAAAATTAAAGACGACAAAAAATAATACTCACAAAACATATCAAAAAAAACACCACAAAAAAAAAATATACTCAACAAAAAATAAATTATAAAAAAATTAAAAAAACTCTAATCTACACTTGACGTCGTTGGCACATTTCCTTTATGGATTCGTGCAAAATACGGCACAGCCACAACATAATCCTCGCCAAACCCCGCAATATCACCGTCAATTGCTTCACATGTTTTTCGTAATTTAGTGATCGCTCGCTTTAACTCCACTAAATCTTTATCTTTTAATGGCTTGATATTCACAAGTGCAATCGTCGTACCCTCGCGTAATACATCAAGAACCTCTTTGATATCTTCAAACTCCTCCATCACAAATGGCCGAACCGACACTTTCGCTTTTTCACCACTAACAGGCGTCTGCCCAACTTCTACATACCCTTCTGGACTATCGTCACGTGAAGGTCTGTTAAACTTCTCTTTTAACTGTAAAAAAAAGTCTCTCATAGTTAATCACTCCTCTTTGTTAATTTCTTTATTATAACATCCATATTCGTTGCTCATATATAAATATTTTTATTGTGCAGTGTTTCTATCCCACACCTCACATGAGTATCCTTCCTCATTCAGCTCTTACTTCTTCTCCCCTAAACTCACCACATTCGAATACGCTTTGTTTGCCATCCCTTTCTTCTTATACTCCACACTTGCTCGTGGCAACTCAAACTCCCCAAGCACACTAAACTTCGCTTTCACTTTATAAGTAATCAACCTCTCCTCCTGCCCATCTAACTCCGCAATATGCCAGCTTACCACCGTTCCTTTACCCGTATGCTTCACATCCTGCGGCTTTAACGTCCCGACCTCATTTCCTTTTTCTACATGCGCAATCGCAGGCACACTATCAACAACAGTGACATTCTTCAACATCTTCTTTGATTTATTCTTCACACTTAATGTAATCTTAACCTCAGATAAAGAACCTTCCTCACCTAACTGTGTAATCACCGCTTTTTTCACAATCTCAACTGGCGCCTGTACTAGTACAAAAAAAACTAAAATAGCAATAACCAATAAAACCATATAAAGATATCCTCGATAATGCACTAAAAACTCAACTTCCCCAACTTCACCAGGCGCTAACCCTAACTTCCACGTCATATAATACCCACTTTCATCTTTCACTCGCTCACCATTTCCTCGCGCCACTAAATAACCCCAAAACGACACTGGAACCTTAACCACTTGTTCATTTAATACATTCCCTTCATTAGTCACCCTAACTTTTCCCAACTCATTTAACACCCATGGCACATACACAACATCAACTGTAAACGGCAACGCTTTAGTTTCTACAACCACCTTCTTCTCTACAATCTTAACTGGCTGTCCATCTTTCTCAAACACAAAAAATAACACATATTCACGTGGCTGTTGATGCTTTGACATCTGCACCGTAAACTCTACTGTTTTCTTCTCTAATGGAGGCAAATCCACATGTAACTGCTTCACAAACTCTGACATATCACTTTGCACTTTCACATCTAACCCTGTCAGATTCAGCGGATTCTTATTCTCTAAAAACAACTTTACCGATTGAATGTCATTAGGATCAATTTTCTCATTCATATCGACAACCACTTTAATCGACGGCAAATAATCAACCTCAAACTCTGGGCTTAAATATACTTTCAAAGGTTCACTAAACTTTTCACCAGAATCACTCTCTATACTTAACTGAATCGCATAGACACTTGGTAGCAACTTCTCAAAAGGATGCACTCTCACTTTGACAGTATAATTTTTTCCCGCTTCTAACTCCACAATCTTATCTTTAATTGGTTCCGTCTCAACATCCCATCCTTGTCCTGTCTGTAAAGAATATAAACTATACCTCTGCTTCACTGCAGCCGTATTCTCAATATTCACCATAAAATACGCTGTTTCATCTGGCCTAATTTGATTGTCAACTGTTTCAACTGTTATAATAGACTTCGCAAAAACAGAGAAAGAACAGATTACTAATACAAAAACCACCATCAATCCAAATACTTTATAATGTTTGCTTAACACTCCTCTTCACCTCGATAATAACTATAAATAATTACACTATATTACACTACTCTTGTACTAAAAACAAATCTTTCTACTATTTAAACCATTCGCTTTCTTAATTTTTAGATTAATGTAAACAACCCCAAAATGTCTTCCACACCCCTTTGTAAAAGAAACATTTATATATTCAAAATTTTTTATAACCATCAGATAAAAACAAAAAGAGTTGATAGAAAAATATGGCAGAAGAAAGCACATTTCGTGGCGTCATTTTATTTATGGAAAAAGTGGGCATCTACGATGTCGTCTTACCTTTTCTATTAGTCTTCACCATTGTCTTTGCCATTTTTGAAAAAACTCGTATTTTAGGTATCGAAAAAATCGATGGCAAAGAATACACCAAAAAAAATCTCAATTCTATGGCTGCATTCACCATCGCGTTTCTCGTCATTGCCTCAACAAAATTAGTCTCAATCGTCAACGAAGTCATGGCAAACATCGTCTTATTACTCATCCTTGCCATCTCTTTTCTCCTCCTCGTTGGCGTCTTTCTGGGCACAGGCGAATTCACATTAAAAGAATATCCCGGTTGGATCAAATTTTTTATGATCTTCATGTTCATTGGCATCCTCCTCATCTTCATTAACGCTTTCGGCTGGATGAATTATCTCTTTAAAGCCACAGAATACTGGAACGCTGATGTCGCCAGTGGCGTATTATTCGCCGCAGTACTCTTAGGCATACTTTATTATATTACAAAAGACAACACCTCTGCACCAGCCAAAAGCGAAGCAAAGAAATAAATACTCTAAGAATATCATTCAACAAATCAATAATCTAAAACATCAAATAAACAAATAAAAAAGAGGTAGACTATGGTTCCATCATTTAATAATCTCGCAACATATTTTCAAGCATATGGTATAATGGACGTTCTGCTTCCATTTATTCTTGTCTTTACTATTGTCTTTGCTGTCATGCAGAAAACAAAAATTCTCGGTGACAAAAAACAATTTAATGTTGTTATAGCATTAATCCTCGGCTTATTATTCGTCGCCCCCCATATTGGTGGTACCTATCCTCTTGGCTACGACCCCGTTCAAGTCATGAATGAAACCCTTCCAAGTATTTCTTTAGTTTCAATCGCCGCAATTATGCTCTTAATCTTAATGGGAATCTTTGGCACAGGCTTTGCTGCTGCCGCAACTCCTATAATCGCTCTTGCATCGCTTGGATTTGTAATATACATATTTGGCTCCTCCCTTCGCTTATGGAACGGCCCTTACGACGCATTTTCCTGGTGGACACCCGATGTAACTGAATTAATGATTGTCCTCTTAATCTTCGGCTTGGTCATTTGGTTCATAACTAGAGAACCAACCTCAACAACTGGTGCAGACTCTCTCAAAAAAGTTTGGGGCGGCATCTCCAGTATGTTTGAACAGAAAAAATAATAACAACCGACAATTAAGTCTAAACGAAAAATAAAAAAGAATAATAAAACCACAAAACATCTATGGCAACCATCCTTGACCTCGGCTTACTACAATCATTTGACGTCATTTTTCCCGTCATCTTAATTTTTGCTTTAGTCTTTGCCATCCTCCAAAAAACTAAAGCTGTAGGCGATTCTTTAGGTATTAACTCTATCATTGCTGTAGCTGTTGCATTTATGGCTTTACTTTCCGAGAACGTCATTCAAGTCGTTAAATTCATCGTCCCCTGGTTTACTATTGCAATCATCTTCTTTCTCCTAATAATCCTTGTATTCCAAGTATTTGGCGCCAAAGAATCAGATATTTTTAATTATATCAAAGGCGATAAAGCCATTGGCTGGGTCATCATCGGTGTAGGCATCGTCATCATCTTTGCTGCGTTTGCTAATGTACTTGGCCAGCAACTAACTGAAGCCTCATTACAAGGTGCAGAAGGGGCAAACGCCAGCACAACCTCCATTGGAAGTAGCAGCGTCGCCACCGGAAACTTCCAGCAAAATATTTACTCTACATTATTTCATCCAAAAGTACTTGGCTTATTAATTCTCTTTGGCATCGCCGTCTTTGCCGTAGCTTTACTTACTGGTCCAGCAATATAACAAATGATTCAAACTTTAAATAAAATAAAGAAAGAATTAATAAACTCACTTCTTCAATCGCTCCGTAACTGACGACAACTCTTTCACATTCTCAACAAACGTTGGAATCGTATCTTTAAACACTTTTCCTACCGCTTTCAACTCCGTATCCACATCCCGCATCCGTGTATCATAATCCTCTAACTTTCCTAACACACCTTGATGTAATAATGTAAAATCCTCTTTTAACTTCACAAGATCACTTTCCATCTTAACCTGCCGAACTTCCACTTTTTCTTTCCACTCAATAATCTTCTTAACCTCACCAATAAGTTCATCCCACTTCTCATCAATCATCTTCTCAACAAGCTCTTCCATACGTCCATATAACACATCTCCGCTTGTATCACCTTGACCAATTTGTTGCCCCCCTCCCTGCCCCACCATTTGGCCTGGCGCCATCGGCGCATTCCCCATTTGAAACCCACTAGAATAATTTGTATCTGCCATAATCCCTCCTCCCTCATCTAACTGCGTAATCGCCGCATGCACCTGATCTGGTGAATAACCTTTCCTCATCAATTGTTCAACAATATCATTATCCGTCATTTCCTGTCCACGCAACTGCTCAACTTCCGATATAGGTGTTCCCTGTTGTGTAAACGACGGCATTATTTTTTCAACTCTTTTGTATAATTTAATTAATTATTAAACAATAAACTTCTCCTCAATTTATACCTTTTGGTTATTTCCCTCAACTTTCTCTTTATTTTTCATCTTCACATCAACTACTCGTTCCACATCACGTTGTGTTACAAACGTCAATGGATTCCAAAAATCAATATACTTCCTCAACACTAAAATCTCTTCTTTCCCCGCCGTCTGTTTCAACTCTTTAATAACAAGATCCATTGTCCGCTGCATCTTTTCCTGCCCGCGCTTTAAGTCTAATACTTCCTCATGTAACACTTTAATCTCTTTACGTAACTCCCCATTCTTTTTAACCGTATCATTCTTAACTAAATCAATCTCTCGCAAAAGTGTATTTACCTTACTCTCTAACCCTTTCACCCATACGTACAACTTTCCCGCATCAAAACTTCCCGTTGCTTCCGGATTCACTTTAGCATCTGCCATAATTTCTCTTTATTAATTTTAATTTAATTCAAATGTATAATTCATCTATCTAATGGATATTTATAAAAGCACCACAATTAACTTTATTAATCCTCTCATATTTATTCCATTATTATCATTTAATAGATACATAATAGATATTAAACTTATGTGAGCATTTCAAAGTAGCACAATCAAGAATATCACAAAATATCAAAAAAAAGAATAATCAAAAAAGAGCATGGTAGACCAACAAACCTCAAACACTACAGATAAAACCTGCTTCGAATACGAAACGTATCACGAAGGCGAGAATAAGATTCTCAAAATCTCATTAGAAAAATGTGCGTTCCCTCCGTCGATTGAATACAGCGACATCTGCATGTCTAAAATCATCGATCTTCTCCTCCAAAACACCGGCATTACTGTCATCATCCTAACTCAATATCGCGAATATGAATACGATTATCCGCAAGTCAAACGTCTAATCGAACTCGCTCAAGTCTATAAAAAAATAAACAAAGACGAACGTACCCAATACACCCATCTGATTGCTGACCCCCAACACGAACGTTATCTTAAAAGCAACTACGCCCAATTCCAATCGTTAATCAACAAAAAACTCAAAGAAGATCCACTTGCCTGCTACATCGAACTCAAACGCCTCGAACGCCGTGAAAAAACACATCAAGAAAATATTATCGATCAACGCCATCATAATTCGCAGCAATTATTCACAACCATGCTCGAACAAACCATAAAAACCATCGAGCAGCTCCCTCTCATCGCCCTTCTTCTCCCCCATACAAAAGAATATACTGTTGGCCAGCGTGACGTCTACAATAACATCTTCCATCCCACCACCCGTCCTGATTTCATGTATACTCGATTGATCACCGAATACCCTGAAAACGGCAATCTTGAAGAAAGTTATCAATTTACGGCCAATAATGATACCTGTCAAGTCAACATATTTACATTTGATGACAACATCAAAATGATGTATCATCTCACTCCTCCTGAATTTACATTTGAAGAAGAATTATACGAGCTTCTTGACGACGCAAAACGCATCATGGCCGAACATAAACCAAGTAAAGAAGAATTCGTCGACCCCGAACGCATGCGCGAAGTCTTCTTCAACATAGGTAAAGACTTAATCAACGACCTCGTTCAGCACCGCAATTTCAACATCACTGAAGAAAAAATCGAACAACTCGCTCAAGCCCTCCTCCGCTACACCGTCGGCTTCGGTCTGATCGAACTCCTTTTAGCCGACCCTAAAGTCCAAGACGTCAACGTCAATTCGCCAAACGGCCCGCTTCCTATTTTTATCGTCCATCAAGACTACGGCGACTGTTATACAAATATTTACCCCACAAGATTAGAAGTCGAATCCTGGGCAACTAAACTGCGTTTAATCAGCGGCCGTCCATTCGATGAAGCAAATCCTATCTTAGATACTGAATTAAAAGTAACAGGCTTCTCCTCACGGGTCGCCGCCATCACCGCCCCATTAAACCCAAGTGGCCTCGCCTTCTCTTTCCGCCGTCACCGCGACTACCCTTGGACTTTTCCACTTTATATGCAGCCAAAAATAAACATGTTCAATCCTCTCACCGCAGGATTGATCAGCTTCTTAATCGACAACAACGCCACAATTCTCATCGCCGGCACCCGATCTAGTGGAAAAAGCAGTTTATTAGGCAGTTTCCTCGTCGAAATCATGCGTAAAACTAGAATTATCACAATAGAAGACACATTTGAATTACCTCAAGAATCCCTACGTGCATTAGGCTACAATTTAGAAGCCCTTAAAGTCGCCTCCGCCCTCTCTGCACCAGGTTCTGAAGTCGACGCCTCCATTGGCATCCGCTCAACCTTACGTCTCGGCGACAGTGCCATCTTCGTCGGCGAAGTACGAAGTAAAGAAGCAATTGCCTTATTTGAAGCCATGCGTGTCGGTGCCGCCGCAAATGTTGTTGCTGGAACCATCCACGCCGACTCCCCGTATGGTGTCTACGACAGAGTTGTCAACGACATCGGCGTACCAAAAACAAGTTTCAAAGCAATTGACATTATCATTATTGTCAACCCTGTCATCTCCGGCTTAAAACGCTTTAAACGCATCCTAAGAATCACCGAAATTCGTAAAGAATGGGATGACGACCCTTTAAAAGAAAACGCCTTTGTCGACTTGATGATCTATAACCCTAAAACCGATCAGCTTGAAATTACTGACGACTTAATTAATGGAAACTCTGAAATCATCAAACGCATGGCCTCTCGCGTCAAAGAATTCGCTGGAGACTGGGATGCTATCTGGCAGAATATCCAGCTCCGCGCTGACGTTA
>CAXNDX010000025.1:0-13191 GCA_964201585.1 Candidatus Woesearchaeota archaeon
CTTTGAAACCCTTTATCAATTTCTGTAGACGTGAAAATCTGCCCCTCACCTTCAAGTACTTTGCCCGAATTCAAAATCATCTTCAACCGCACTTGATGCGTCGTCACCGGAATCACTTTCCCTTTAATTGACATCACTCTCCCCATCTCCTCCACCGCCTTCTCAAAACTCCCCGTCACCTTCTCAAGCGCCGATAAAAATAAATTCCCAAAACTATGCCCACCTAATCCTCCATTCTCAAACCGATAATTCATCAAATTGCGCATCAATCGACTAGAATCAGATAACGCCACCAAACACTGCCGCACATCCCCTGGCGGCAACACCCCCAGCTCATCACGTAGTATACCTGTCGAACCCCCATCATCCGCCATTGAAACAATAGCTGAAAGCTCAACCGGATAATTCTTAAGCCCAGAAAGTACCACAAAGTTACCTGTACCGCCGCCAATAACCACAACTTTCTTCATTAAAGACTACGTAACGCACAAACCGCTTTTAAAGATTGTGGAAGAAGCACTTTGTTAAGATATCTCTTAAAATCTGAAGAAACATATTTAAAGAGAACAAACAATTTTAATTAAATGCACCCAACAGCAACAATAACCCAAAAAGATTTAAAGTATCAAGATATAATCTCAAGATATGACGTAAAAACATGGGCACGTAATCCAAACCCAGCATACCGTCAAGTTCTTTCTTCACCAACATTTTTGCCTGAAAAGTTTGAGATAGAATGTACTCAAGAAATTACTCCTCAAAATTTTAATACAATTGGATATTGTATCGCTGACTTATTAAGACCAACCTCATTTTCATTAGATGACACCGCTGAAGCAGATACTTTCCTTTCAGTGTTACGAATTCAACAAAATAAAGATTTATATCGTAGAATTAGTGGTTTTATAAAGAATTACTATGGATCACCAGTTATTAGAGCTATGGCACTTGGAATCTACGAAAGAAAAGGGACTGAAGGTGGATCTATAGATGAAGTATTATATCTTTTTGGTTTAGAAAAAAAAGAATCGACAGATTCTAACCCTCAACATGTTTGGGAAGGACAGTTTATAATAGACATCAATGAAATTTGTAGCCCTATACCCCATGATATGACCGTCACGTATCAAAAAGGCGGAAGCTTCTGTGCATTAGTTGAAGCAGACCGCAGAAAACCAAGAGGATTTTCATTGGATTGCCATGGAACAAAATGTGAATTTAAATATACCTAAAAAAAATAAAAAGTAAAAACAAAAAAGAGATAAAAAATAACCTAAAAACCCTATTCTTCAACAAAATCATCAATTTTAAACTTTGGTTCTTCATTGCCAGCTAATAATCCTTTCTTGCGCATATACCCAATCGCAACCAAATAGAACACTAACCCCACTGAGCGTTTCCCTTTATTGTTACACGGCACAACCAAATCAATTTTATTAGACTGATTGTTTGTATCACACAACGCAATAATTGGAATTCCCATCTTGTACGCATCATCTACCGCGTTTTTGTCCGGCCATGGATCACACACCATCAAAACTTTTGGCTCAGTAAACGTCTCTAAATTACTATTAGTCATAATCCCAGGAGGATATCGACCGTTAATCACATTAATACCTGTCCATTTGGTCAACTGCTTCAACGCTTTCCAACCATTTTCCCGTCGGCTAATAATTAAAATTTCTGAAGCTTCATATTGGCACAGCATATGAATTGCCGCAGCCACACGTTCATCAATCTTCTTCAAATTCAATACACTTAACCCATCTGGTCGTGTCTTGTAGATGAAATTACTCATATACTTCGTCTTAAACTTCGTCCCAATATGAATACCTGATTTTAAATACTCATTTTGGTCAATCAATAAATTTTCTGGTTGTTCTCCCATATTTTTTTCACCTATAATATTCAATTTTAATCAAATTTTTATACATCTGATTATTATAATAGCACAAGAATAATACTAATTAATCTCGTCTGCCTTTTCTTTTGCCTCAGGCAGCTCCATTAACCTATCATTGGTCAATTTTGGCTATGAAATACATATTTTAAGCTTTATTTATAAATGTTTATGAAAAAAATAAATTATTTTCAAAACTTTTAATTTATCTCTTCTATACCTTTCTCCACAATCTTAAACTTTAACTCCCGCCCTTCCGGTAATGACCTATGCTTTCGTAACACCGCTCCTCGACAATTCGCAAACTTCATCAATTCAATAAGACACTTCGAACCATACCTCAACAAATCACCGCCCACCATCTTCACTTTATCCCTATTATCAAAATCCGCATACACTTGATTTGTTATAAGCACCGGAATTTTCTTCTTGCGTGCAATCTCAACTAAATACGCAATCTGCCGACCCAACGCTGTATTCACATCATACACTTCTTCACTCTTCCCAAGTTCCAAGCGATATAACATTGAAATCGAATCCACAATAATCAACCCAAATTTCCCCTCATTCCCAACCTCATTCACCATCTCCTTCACTCGTTCAAACATCTCTTTTTGCTCTTCAAATGTCGTCGGATTGCAAAAAAAAATATTCTTAAGCACCAGTTCATACTCTATTGCAAGCTGCTTAATTCGCTCAACTGCAATACCTCCTTCTGTATCAATAAAAATAACCTTCTTCCCGCAACTCACAACAGAAATCGCACACAACAAACACATATTAGTTTTACCTACTCCTGAAGGCCCATAAATAGTAGTAATAATATCCGAATCATACCCACCCTCCAGAAAACGATCAAAACATTCACTTCCCGTTAATATTTTTGTCATAACGTACATTTAACATTTCAAAGATATAAAGTTGATGGTTTGTTTTTAAAAAAAGTTAAACTTATCTAAACACATTTATAAATATTAAACATATCATTCAATTATCATGAATTTAAAAAGAGAACAGATGTTAGTAATAGGTATATTCTTCCTAGTTCTAATTACCCGTCTTGTTCTCGCGTTCTCTAATTCAAATTTCACCTATGAATCCTATTACCATCTTCGTCAGATTGAACATATCACCCAAACCGGAATACCCGCATACAACGACCCCCTTTCCTATGGAGGACGAGAAGTTACATTTCTTCCTTTGTTTCATTACGTACTCGCCCTTTTTGCATTTATATTTCCACTTGAACTCGTCTCAAAAATCCTCCCTAATCTCTTTATCGCCTCTCTGACAATTATCTCTTACCTTATCGCCACAAGAATCACAACACATAAACACGCACCACTCTACACCGCATTCATTACCGGCTTTCTTCCCATTTTATTTTACACCAATGATATCGCTGTGGAAACATTATTTTACCCATTGCTTTTCTTAGCGTTATACACATTTATGCGCTTCCAAGAAGAACAATTTATGTATGGATATATCCTCTTATTATTCCTACTTTGCCTAACAAGTTCCACCACATTTTTACTGATCACTGGTTTTGGTATCTATATCCTTCTTTCATTTACCGAAGGAAAAAAGATAGATCGTGGCGAATTAGAACTCATCTTATTTTCCCTCTTCTTTTTTATCTGGACCCAAATCATCTTCTTCAAAAAGAACTTTCTCAAAGACGGCCCAAGTTTCATCTGGCACAACATCCCAACTGATATAATCCACCAATACTTCCCTACATTTTCATTAGGACAAAGTATTGTATTAGTCAGTATCATCCCTTTTGTAATTGGAATTTATGTAGTATATCAATCTGTATTTCGTCTTAAAACCACAAAATCTTTTTTATTGATTAGTTTTGCAATCGCAACCGCTCTTCTCTCCTGGTTCCGCTTAATTCCATTTAAAACCACTCTCGCCTTCTTCGGCGTTCTTTTAGCCATCCTCTTCTCTTTATTTTATGAAGAATTCATGAATTATCTACAAAAAACAAAAATATCCTCCTCACATTCATTTTTCTCTGTAGGGATTATAATACTCCTTGCCGCAACAATGATCTATCCTGCCTATATCCAAAACCAGTCACAAGAAATTCCATCTGAATTTGAAATACAATCATTTAAATGGCTGCGCGAAAACTCTGCGTTAAGTGCAACTGTATTTGCGCCACTTAAACAAGGCCACCTTATAACCTATTATGCCCAACGCTCAAACTTTCTTGATGATCAATTCGCCCTCATCCCAGACGTAGAAAAACGAATAGAATATAGCAATATTCTTCTCACAACCCCATTTGAAACTCAAGCATTAGATATAATTGATCGCTATCACCTCAGATATATTACTATTATTCCTCCTATAAATACAACAACCAACCCATTAATTCCACTCTACCTTGCAAGCAATTGTTTTAGCAAAGTCTATGATCAAGAAATAAAAATATATTATATCAATTGTGCATTAAAAGAAACAGAGTAAATTATAACCCCGCCAATGCCACAACAACAAAAAAGTAAAGAGAAAGAAGGAATACATGTGCTAATTATAATCTCAAAACTAATTAAATCAATTCAGACCTACCCAAAACTATACTTATTTATACTCTATTTCCTACTAATTATAGCCCCTTTAGTTGGAAACATCTTTTCAGGAAACGTTCTCCTAAAAGGTGAAGAAAGTTATTACCATATTAACCAAGCAAAAAGTATTACAATACACAACTGGCAATATACTCCGCTCTATCTTGCTCACAAGTACCTCCCGTTAAACGCACTCGCTCTACTTCCCCGAATATTAGGCTTAATTACAATGTATTGCCTATATCTCACGCTTAAAAAAATAACCTCCAACCAAAATCATCAGCTTATTTTTCTCTCACTATTAATAATCAGCCCTCTATTTTTATATGCGTTTCATACACTTTCCTCAATTGGCCTCTTTCTTTGTTTAACTTCAATTGGATTCTATTTTTTCTTTTTGAAACATGACCTAACCAAAGTATCAACAAATATACCCCCCACTAAAAGCAAAAATGTATTCATTCAAAACATATCTATCCTAAGCATAATCCCTTTTCTTTTAGCATCAAGCCTTGAGGGGAGTACCACTCTCTTTTTACTCTTCATTGTACTCGTGCTCTACATCTTCTATCGCAAAGAAACAAATTTTCCAAAACACACCTGTTGGATACTTCTCCTCAGTATATCACTCTCATTTATAATTCATCAAACTCTACTTCCTCAATCCCTTTTTAGTAGCCCATTCATTGAACAAAATCAATGGAACGATTTAATCACTGATTTTGGTGGCATCCAGGGGATGAGCATCTTCATGTTTATTTTAGGAATAATTGGGTTTATTCTTCTACGTAAACAACACACTTTATTTTATAGCACCCTACTTTTTTTGCTTTTGACTATTCCAATATATTTATTTAATACTGCTATAGTTGCAAGTGTAGGAATATGGTTTATTTTCTTAAGTAGTGTTGCATTAAACTACTTAATAGAACGAACCTGGACGCTGCAAAAATTGAAAAATTTCACAATTCTAGTCCTTGTCCTCGGCTTAATATTTAGCACAATGACGTATAGTTTACACCTCTCAACTCGTCCACCCACTCCTGCAGATACAGAAGTATTAGGTTGGATAAAAGAAAATACCCCGCCCGATAAACATATATTTACCTCACCCACAATTGGCAATTACGTTTCATACTATGCACAACATCCCGTTGTTTCAACATTACAAAACTCTGCCGAACTCAAAGGGAACCTCACTCAAAAAATATATTCCGCCAAATACATCACTGAATTATTTCCTCTTCTAGAGGGTTATGACATCTCTTTATTATATATCACACCAGAAATGAGACAAACTCTGCCTCGTGATCAAAACCTACTTTTTCTCTTAAAAAACGAAAGGTTTAAATTGGTCTATTCAACCCAAGATACAGAAATGTGGCTATTTACAAATAAATCCTCAACTCCAGAATAATAAGAATAAGAACAACGAGGAACTGTAAGAAAAAACATTTCTAAATAGAAATTAAATTTGAGTGTGTCATATGAATCTAATTGTAGAAATTATACTCTGGATTATGTATCTTGCGTCATTATACTTTTCCGTCTTTCTTCTCATAGTCTATTTAGAAAAACGATCAGAGTATGACGAACCAACAGAAGAAAATAATACATCTCAACAATCTAATCTAAAAATAAAGCCGCATACATTCGAACCTTTTATCTCTATTCTCGTTCCCGCATATAACGAAGAAAAAACAATCAGAAAAACCCTCGAATCAATCAATAATCTTGAATATCCCAAAGAAAAATTACAAATCATCGCAATTAATGATGGTTCAAAAGATCACACTGAACAAGAGATCAAACAATATATTCAAGACAAACCGCATTTCCAATTACTCAGTCATAAAAATAAAGGAAAATCCGCATCATTAAATATCGCACTGCAACAAGTCAAAGGTGAATTTTTCGCCTGTTTAGATGCCGACTCTTTTGTAGAACCAACAACCCTTCGTAAGATGCTCAATCTATATACCGCTGAAAACGACCCACAATTAGCCATCATCACCCCTGCCATGAAAGTTCATGACCCAAAAACAATTCTCCAACGGATACAATGGCTAGAATATCTGGTAATAATCCTGCTTGGAAAGATTGCAAGCAAACTCGATTCATTATATGTTGCTCCCGGCCCTTTTTCCCTCTACAATACCTCAATCATCCGCAAACTCGGCGGATTTGACGAAACAAACATCACCGAAGACCAAGAAATCGCCTATCGCGTACAAAAACATCAATATAAAATTCGCCAATGTCCTGCCGGATATGTCTACACCACTGCTCCTGCCACATTAAAACCATTCTATTACCAACGCAAACGCTGGTATTTAGGTAGTATGCTCTGCGTTCATCAATACCGTGAACTCATTGCCAATCGTAAATATGGCGACTTTGGTATGATGCAGATGGTTAAAAACGCCTCAGGGTATTTTCTTGCCATCACCGGAATCAGTATCGCTATTACTTTTTTGATCCAACCCTGGTTTTCACGCCTGCGCGAATTCTTTTTAGTTGATTTTAATATTCTCCCCTATCTTCTCGACTTTAAACTTCGCTTTAATTTTATAACCTTTCTATTAACAGATTTTCGTAAAGCATTTATTATCCTCTTTTTGATGATGATCGGAGTCTATCTCTTTTATGCCGCCCATCGAAATGCCCATGAAAAAATCACCAAATTTGGTTGGCTCCCTTTAATTCCTTATTTTATGTTTTATTATAGCTTAAAAGCCTATATCCTCCTCAGCACCATGATTAAATTCGCCTGGACACGAAAAGCGAAATGGTAGAACTATATTAAAAAAAGTGCCTAAATATAGTGAGTTTCCATACTTCCTGTAAAAGAAGTCACGAACGCGTGACTTGAACTGAAATTCTGTTCGAATTCTAAATAATTTTAGTATATCACTTTTTGAAGACAAAAAATACCAAATTTATATTCTTCAATAATCAAATATATAAATAAAGTATCAAAATAAAGAATCAAGAATAAAGCCTATAGTTAAACTATCTTGATAAAATGACCAACCCCTCCCCCCATCCCAGAACATTCAGCAAAGATAAATATCTCATCGCTGCAATAATTACGCTTCTCATCTTCGCCCTCGGCCTCACTTTAGGCTTCATCATCGATGAAAAACGCTATAGTTTAATCGAAGAAGCCAACATGGAGCAAGAAGCAAAATATCTCAGCCTGCAAGTCCAATACCTCTACCTTAACTCCTTTCGCTCTTATAACAACAGTTGCCCAATTCTATCTGCAACTTTAAAAGAAACCGTACAAGATCTCTCCGATACATTAAGCGAAGTAATCGCCTACGAAGAAGAAGAAAAAGTCACAGACAAACGTAAAGAAGTCGTCATGCGCCGCTACACCCTCGACAACTTACGCTACTGGCTGCTTGCCCAAGAAGGAAAAAAAGAATGCCATCTCGACCTTGTCACTATTCTCTACTTCTACTCCTCAAACTGCCCCTCCTGTCCCAATCAAGGTACAATTTTAACTTTTTTCAAAAAACAATTCGGTGAAAAAGTCCTCATCTTCCCAATCAACCTCGACTTCCGCTCAAAAGAACCCATGATTGAAATCGCCATGGCCCAATTTAACATTACTAAATACCCAACCATTGTCATCGATGATAAAAAATACGAAGGTGTCATCAAAAAAGAAGAACTAGAACCGATTATCTGCAAATCATTAAAAGATTCAGAATTTTGCCCAAAAACAAAAAAGTAACCACCAAAATTAACATAATCTCGAATGGAAAAAAATAATCAAAATGAGAGTATATTTGATAAAAGTAAATCATTTATACTACAATACCCTCTCTGTTTCCTCCTTCTTTTTTCCGCAATAATTCGTATCGCATATCTATTGCTCAATTATCCATTATGGTGGGATTCCCATATCTACATTGGCATCGGGAAATACATCTTCTCTGATGGACAATTAGGCATCTGGGAATCTTTTCGCCCGCTTATCTGGCCATTCATCCTAGGAATAATTTGGAAACTTCATCTTAATCCTTTTATTATTGGAAAAATATTAGATTTAATTCTCTCAATTTTTGTAATCTATCTTACCTATCGCATCGCAAATACTCTCTTCTCAAAGACAATTGCTCTCTGCAGTGCAATTATTTGTAGTCTCACCCCTCTATTCATTATCTTCACCGGATTAATCTTAACCGAACCATTAGCAATGACCCTTGGATTGTGGGGAATATACGTTATAATCCCAACGTTCAACCCAAAAAATCAATCTACCAATCACCCCCTCCGCTTATTTTTTGCTGGCCTATTACTTGGATTCTCATTCTTAACCAAATTTCCTCAAGGTATTTGGTTTGGCTGCACATTTCTTATTCTTTTATTCCAACAAGAACAATGGAAACAAAAAATAAAAAAAATAACAATCCACAGTAGCGGTTTCCTCCTCCTCGTCATTCCTTATTTGTGGCTCAATTACCACATTTATGGTAATCCTTTTCAAGCATTTATCGAAGGCAGTAAAATAGTAGAAACCTCAACGTGGTTATATGGAACTGGACTCACATTTTATTTTACTGAATTTTTTTGGACATTTCCCATTTACCTCTTCTCAGGATATGCGTTATACGTAGGATATAAAGAAAAAATCTATCACGAATCACCTAAAATACTCCTCTTCCTCATTCCTCTACTCACCATCCTCTATTTTCTCTATGTTCCCCGTAAAGAAACACGTTATCTTGTAACCATTCTTCCTTTCCTTGCTATTCTAAGCGCCTATGCACTCTTCTACCTCTACAATAAATTAAAACAACAACAAAAACCTCTTATCACACACTCCGCATTCATTATTCTCTCAACTCTTCTCATTTTTCTCTCACTTCCCGATGTACTTTATATTGAACAAACCCCCATATTTGACAAAGAAATTAAAACAACAATACAACAATACAACATCACCGGCACAATCCTTACATCCGACCCTGCCTTCGTCTCTTTTCTCAACCATCGTATCATTACATTAGACGGCATACAATACGCACCTACAGTCTATCAACGACAAAAAAACCAATATCAGCTTTTATTCTTAAACGACTGTAATCTCCCCTGTTCACCACAAAATAAAACCTGCATGACAATTAAACAGACATTCATCCAACAGATAAAAACAGAAAACACCCAAATATTTCAGAAAACGTTTAAAAACTGTACCTATTCTTTACATATTCCAAGAGGTGAATAGGGAGTTTATAATATGCCCATATCTATTCATCCTACAATCCAATTATTTTTTCAATCAACATTTGCAATTCTAGACCTTATCCGTATCCGCCAATGGTATAAAAATTTAGTCGTATTTCTCGCTTTATTTTTCTCCGCAAATCTATTCAACTTCCCTTACCTGCATCAAACCATACTCGCCTTTTTCTCTCTTTGCTTCATCTCCTCTTTTGGCTATATCATCAACGACATTCTCGATGTAAAAAAAGACCGATTACACCCAGAAAAAAAATACCGTCCACTCGCCGCAGAAAAAATTACAATTCCCGAAGCGATAATTATTGCCTTGATAATGCTCACCCTCAGCATACTTCTCACCATCCAATTAAACAGCATAACAATAGTACTCATGCTCCTCATCTGCATCCTAAACCTCTTCTACAGCATCATCCTAAAACACATCATGCTTGCCGACATCTTAACCATTTCCACTTTATTTATCCTGCGCGCAATTATCGGCGCAACCGCAATTAACGTCACTATTTCTCCTTGGCTCATCCTCTGCCCATTCTTCCTCTCCCTCTTCCTCTCGATAGGTAAACGCCACAGCGACTTGCTTTTACTCAAAGAAAACGCTTCTAAAACCCGCAACGTTTTGCAAGAATACACTCCCACACTCACCCTCTCATTGATGAACATCTCCACTTCATTATTAGTAACATCCTATGTATTATACTCTTTTCTCAGCCCCTATAATAAACTCTTATACACTTTTCCATTTGCTTTATTTGTAATATTTCGTTATTATCATCTATTACACAACGGCTCAATCATTACCCGTCATCCCGAACAAATTATCAAAGACATTCCATTATGTATAGGAATAGTTCTGTGGATAATACTCACATTCGCACTCATTTACTTTCACATCACATGACAACAATTTTTAGAATTCACCCATCATTTTTATAAACACATTTTACTTCTCAAACCCTATGGCAACATTTGATCTCAATATGAACATAAAAAAAGGCCTCTGGAAAGACATCACCGCTCTTGGCGGCACATTCTTCTTTACTGTCATTCTTGCCATTACACTTGCCCTAGGCAACACAACACTCTTCATACAGTTATTAGCTGGATTTTTCTTCACAGGGATTATCATCACCCTCACTCGTATGATCTACTTCAAACCCCGCCCAAAACCCAAAGAATACACCAACTTCATTGAACGCATCGACGCCTCCTCATTTCCAAGCTGGCACGCCGCAAGAATAGTCTTTCTTGCACTATCATTTCACGTTTTCTTCAAAAACAAGTATATCTCTTTAATTCTAACAGTAGTTACTCTTCTGGTCTGCTACTCCCGCATCCGTCTACAAAAACATGATTGGATTGATTTAACAGCAGGCATAGTGTTAGGCGCACTCACTTATTGGATAAGTATAAAAATCATTTAAAAAAAAGAAAATACAACACAAAATTCCAAAATCCCTAATTCCGTTTCCTCACTTTAATAAAATCCCCTAACGTCAACTCCTCCTTCTTTCCCGACTTCTCAAGTTTCACATCCTCTAACTCTTCTTTCACCACAAGTGAAATCCCCAGCACTTTCTCTAAACGCCTAGCCACATCAACCAACGGCTTAATCATCCCATGCTCCCAGCTTGCCAGCATACTTTCTTTCTCCTGTAGTAACTTAGCAAACTCCTCCTGCGTCAACTTTCGCTTCTCTCGTTCCCGACGTAATAAAAACGCAAAATCTCCTCTAACCGCATGTTCCACAACTTCTTTTACAGGAGCAGAAAAACGTCTGGTGTGTGCAAATGGTGTCGCTCCTTTATGTCGTACTTGACCATATTTAGAACACGCACCACAAACTTGTAATGGAACTCCTTCCACATCAGCCGTAACTAACTGTCCCGATTTGCCACACATCTCACAAACTGTCATGATACCTCAAAAAATTAACTTCTCTTTTTAAACCCTACCCTCAAATCTCTTTATTTTCTACTCTTCATTCATAATTTGACCAATTAAATATACTTTTGCGCTCCAACGCATCACAACATTGATTGTATAATTTCATACTCTCTTGAACCACCGCTTCCGCTTCTGCACTTGCTTGTTCACTCCATCCACTTTCTAGAATAATTTCATACGAAATAATACGTGGATACTTTTTTTCTGCAGGATTATATTTCTTAATATCTAACATATTACCAAGCATTTCTAATCGAAACCTTCCTTGGCTTAATGTTGTATCACCTTCGTTTGTAAATTCGACCATTTTTCCTGTATTAGGCTCAAACCGAAAATTGACACCAATACACACCCTGCCTTTATGAGAGGACGCATTTCCCCCCATACTCTCCGTATTCGCAAATCGTCGCATACCCTCTTCTTCAGAAGAAATCATTAATTTTACATTTTGTTTTACAATAATAGAGACCATAATATCCTCAAAATCTTCATTTTTATTAACCTATCGAAAAAGACCACAAAACCAAAAACTATTTAAAAGCAAAAAGAAAAAAACAATTTATAAATGGCCCACCGCAAAATCCGTGAATTTGACGGCAAAAACCTCCTTGCCTCCCAGCTCAACCTAGACTATAAAGCCATCCTCCTCACCCCTCAAACCAACCTCACCACCCTCCCTCAACAATACCCCTGGCTCCTGCAAAATCAATTAGTCGCCAAACCAGACCAATTATTTGGCAAACGCAAACAATACAACCTCGTCCTCATAAACGCCAATTGGGAACAAACCAAGCTCTGGCTCAAAGACCATCAAAACAAAGAAGTAACCATCGGCACCATCACAGACAAACTCACCCATTTCTTAATCGAACCTTTCATTCCGCATCAAGAAGAATATTATATCAACATCACAAGCAATCGTACACATGACCTCATCCAATTCTCAACCCAAGGCGGATTTAACATCGAAAACCGTTGGGAATCAGTCAAAACAATAACCATCCCCACACTCCAACACCTCACAACAGAAAAAATCACCGCCATAATTCAAGAATCTAAACAAGAACATCACGACATCCTCACAAAATGTATTCAATCGCTTTACACAACCTACCTCAATCAAAATTTCACTTCATTAGAAATCAACCCTTTCACTATCATCACTTCAAGCACAAATCAATATGCTATCCACCTTCTCGACCTCGTCGCCCAAGTAGACGACTGCGCAAAATTCAAACACCAACCTGACTGGCAACACCTCCAATTCCCTCAACCATTTGGTCAACACCTATCACCAGAAGAATCCTACATCAAACAACTCGATGAAAACAGCGGCGCCTCATTAAAATTAACAATCCTCAACCCAAAAAGCAGAATCTGGAACATCCTCTCTGGAGGCGGCGCCAGTGTCATCTGCCTTGACTCCCTCGTCTCATTAGGATTAGAAAAAGAAATTGCCAACTACGGCGAATACTCCGGCAACCCCACAACCCAAGAAACCTACGAATA
>CAXNDX010000026.1:0-12992 GCA_964201585.1 Candidatus Woesearchaeota archaeon
AAAGTATAGAGAACTTTGCAAAAAGCAATTTGTAATATTTAGTTTGCACCGATAGGTGCACAGATAAGCTTAAAATTGCGCCATTGCAAAGTCTCTTAGAGAAGTTTGACAAGAAAAGATGAATTATTCAAACTTCTTTATATTAATTGCAGTAGGAAAAATGATTTTAGCAGAAAATACGCAACCGAGTGGTGATTACTTTTAGAGTGGAATAACTACTGAAAAATAGAAAAATTTATATAAGTTTGAGGATGCGGAAATAGCATGGTTTTGAACAAAAATGAATTAAAATTAGGGATTACGAGTTTTTTTGTATTGGCAACGTTTTTAGGATTGATTCGGGTATTGAGTACATATCAAGGATCAAATTTTTTTCCGTTAGAAGTTGCAGTAATTGTTTCGTTATTATGTTTGACGTTAGCAGGGTATATGAATTATAATACATATTGGGGCGAACGGTTGTTTATGGTTATGTATATTTTGGCACTTGTTAATTTTGTGGCAGTGTGGTATTTTAAAGGAGCGTTTCATATTGTACTTGTGTTTATTACACTTGTGGGGTTTGTGTTTACAATTCCAATGGATTTATTTACAGTACGAAGAGTTAGAGTGGAGTCACCAACAAAAGTAGAAACGTATTATGATAATAGAGATGAACCACGCAGCGAGATTTTTGCAGAGAATGTCAAACGATTAAATTCAACCGAGCCGTTTGGTAGTTTTGTATTTGAGACAAAAGAAGATAAGAAGACGGCACGTAAGAGTACGGTGACTAAACAAGCCTCTCCAACTCTTTCTGCTAAAGTTGGGGCTGTTCATTCGCCGGGAAAATATATTGCAAGCAAGTATGGGAATACGTACCATGAGCCGAAGTGTGAGTGGGCGAAAAAGATTAACAAGACGCATCAAGTCTGGTTTGCAGTTAAAGAAAATGCATGGGAGAAAGGATACAAAGCGCATAGTTGTGTGAATTAGGGATTTTGGATTATAATTATTTTTCTTTTTGCGTTAAATATATAAGAAGTGAACATCTATCCAAATAGATGAAAGTACTATTCTTGAACATTTTTCAGGTGGCGATTCAACCGCCGGATCGTTTTCAACAGTTGATTGATTTTGTTAAGAAAGAAAAGCCGGATATACTTGGCCTCTCTGAGGTTAATAACTGGAACGAACAACAGTTTGCAAGATTGAAAGAATTTCAGAAGAAGACAGGATTTACAAATGCAGCGTTTTGTGAATCGAAAAATGGATATCATCTTGCTCTTTTTTCGAAACTGAGAATGGAAGAGATACAGGTTAATAATGAACAGTTTCGTAATGGGATGGTTCAGTGCGTTTTCAAGATAAAACGAGAAAATGTTCGGGTGATTCTCGTACATCTGACACCGAAAACTGAGGAAGAACGATTGAAAGAAGTTAAAGTGCTTACAAAATGTTATAACCCAAGGGAGAAAGTGATTCTGATGGGAGATTTGAATGCTCTTTCTCCGCAAGATACATATGATGACAGGTTTATTCTTGCAGAGATGAAAAAAAGGGAGATCATTAAATTTGGGAAAGATAGACTGCAAAAGGAGGCAATTACAGCAATTCTACAACAAGGGTTTGTGGATTGTGTGCATCAATTCGCAACCAGATTTGATTCTTCAACGCCTACATCCATGGCGCCGCCCAAAGAGAGATATACACATTTTACTCCTCTGCGTTTAGATTATGTATTCATTAGGAATATGTTACCTTTTTTAAAATATGCTTCTGTTATGCGAACCAAAGAAACAGGTCAATTATCAGACCATTATCCGGTTGCGGCGGAATTTAGAATATGATTAAATTGAAATTATTCATTCTTCTTTTTCGTGCCAATAATAGATGACGATGCCTATGGTTGAGATGGTGAGGGCGGCGTCAGCGAGATTAAACGCTGGCCACCATTTTAAGTCGATAAAGTCAATGACGTAGCCACGGAAAGCGCGATCAATGAAGTTGCCGATGACGCCGCCGAGAAAAAGGGCGAAGAGGATTTGGATAGTTCGTTGTTGAGGGATGTAACGATAATAATAGATCAAACCGATGGCGACAAGAAGAGATACCATGGCAAGCCAGATGGTTTGGCCGGCCAAGATGCCAAAACCGGCGCCGGTGTTGGTAATAAGATGGATGTATACCCAACCAAAGTCGTTTTGTGGGTGGAGGGCGAGGACGAGATATTTTAATAGTTGGTCGAGAATGATTATGGCTGCAGTGATGATGCTGAATAAAATGAGAAATGGTCGGTTAGAATGTTGGGGGGAGGAGTTGTGGGAAGTTACCATAAGCGTTGTTTTTGTTTGTCGCCGGCAGTTGTACGTTCGATTTCGTTTAAACGTTGATCGATGGATTGGAGCATGGCTCGTAAAGTGTCGAGTTTGCTGTTAATTAATTCTAGATCTTTTCCTTGAGTTGTTGGTTGGGAGGAAGGGGATTGCCAGGGTTGATTTTGGGGAGTGGAAAGGTTGAAACTACTGTTACTGCTGCCAGATGATCTTGTGCCGGGCATATTTTGGGAGGTTGTGGGAAATGGAGTGTTGCCCAATTGGGGAGAGCTGTCAATATCACTTTCGCTGCTAAACGGGGATTTTTCAGCACCAAATGTATTTGGAGAAGAAGATTTTAACGGGTCGTCTGTCAAGCCGCCAACGTTAAAGTCTTTGTTGAAGTCTTTGGTGCCAAGATTATCTAACCCAAATTCGTCTTCTTTTTTCCAGAACATTAATTTATCTAATAGACCCATATGGTTGAAAGAATATATTGGGGAATTTAAACCTTTCTTATTTTTCCACCGTAACCTTAATAAATCCCGACTCTTACCTCTTATTCATATGACAGCTACAAAAGAATCAACACAAGATAATATGTCGAAAGATGAAAAGATTGGATTTCATAAAGGGTCACTTGCCACGCTTTCCAAAGAACGCGAAGAATTAATGCGGATCTTACAGATTGTTGAGCAGTTAATGCAGATGCATGTTTCTGAATTGAAGAATATGGGTGTGGATTTAGCGGCGCAGGCTAAAGATGCGGCAAAACAATTCAAAGGGAAGAAGCCGATTGAAGATGTGTTACGGTAGAAGTACTTTATGTTTAATCGTTAGAGTTTATCGTCGTAACATCAATTCTAGTAAACAGTCTCTTGCTGCTTTTTTCATAAATGTACTATACAAGTCTGCTGTTGAGGTACATACTATCAAATTATATTCTCCTTCTTTCATCAGTCGATTACATATTTTTTCTTGGGATTCAGAGACTAAATCATTCATTTTTAAAGTAATGGGACTATAGCGTTCTAATAATGTGCCAGAAGTATATCGATTTTCGATCATGGCAACATCAGTACGGGTATACCCTCTGCCGATTTGTTCACGAATAAAATCGATAAAAGAGGGTTTTGCTTTTTGACGACTCCATTTATATTCTTTCTCATACCTCTGTTTCATTTGTGGTATACAATTTTGATGAAAGTTGACAACAAGTTGTTGTTCTAATTTTGTCCATTCGGTATCTTTTCCCATCTGTTGGCAAAATTCATCAGGTGTTCCTTCAATTTCACTTTGTAATTGATAAATAATGCCTCTGCGTCGTTGCCAATAGAACGCCGTCACTTCATGTAATCGTTGATAGGCTTCATCGTCATCGACTTTAGATAAAATCGGGGAACTAGGTCTTTGTTTTGCAATATCGTCACAGATTCTTTGCCAATTGTTAAATAAGCGTCCTAAGCGTTGTTGGCGTTGTTGAAGAAGAGTTTTCTCTTTTCCAAGAGCAGTGGTGTGGGCAGCATATTTTATTTTAATGTCTGCTTGTTGTTGTTGTAGTTCACGCAGAGTTTGTTCCAGTCTGTTTCTTTCCTGCTGTTCTTCTGTTCGTAGATCCTCTACTGATTTGTTTAAGGAATTCTCTTTTTGAAGATATAGTTCTTGTATTGTTTTTTTTGTGTCGAACATGATAAATGTAAATAAAAGAAATAAAAAAAATTATGCTAACAACAGCGCAAGTAAAAAGATAATCACAGCGATTAAAACGATCACGCCACCGATTAATCCGGCCATCATACCAAATGAAGTTGTTGATTCTTCAGTCTGCTCTGCTGCAACAATGGGAGCTGGGCCAGGTAAAACGGGTAGTTTTTCAACAATGACGTTTTTTTCTTGTGATGCGATTTTAGTTGTGCCGGTGACTTGCTTTGTGGCAAGAGTGTTTGAAGTTCCACTGGTTTTTTGTTTGCCGTCTAAGACGTCTTTGATATCTTGGCGCAAACTTTTGAGGTCATCAATTTTGTCTTCAATGTCACTTTCTAATCCGCTTAGATTTGGTAATTTTTCAACTTCGCTGAGTAAGTTGTCTAATTTGTCATCAAGTGATTTTAAGTCATCGTCCAAATTCTTTAATTTCTTCTTGTATTTGTTAATGGCAGAGCTGTCATCTTTTTTGACGGCGTTGAGGTAACTTTTTTCGTAGCTATTGAAATCTTCTTCATAGATATCGAATTGGTTTTTCAAGTCTTTAAATGTTTGTTCTTGAGGTGTTAACACCGCAGGAGGTGGTACGGGCTGACCGGTTGCCGAGACGCTGATGCTGATGCTTGTTTTTGCGTCACCGCCTTTGTTATCTACAACTTTGAATGTTATGGTGTATGTTCCTGATTGGGTATTTGTAGGCGTCCAGCTGAATGTTTGCTTAGCTGGGTCAAAGACTGCGCCCACAGGTGCGTTTTCAACGCTGTAGGTTAGTACATCTTTATCTTCGTCAGTTGCAGTAATCGTGAATTCTATTTTTTCAGTTGGTTTGACACCAAAGTTGTTGGTAACACCGACTTTAACATCTTGGGTTCCAACTTTAGTAAATACAGGTGCTTTATTTGTAATAACTGGGGGTTGGCCTGCGGCAGATACACCAATTAAGATATCTATTTTAGCTTCGCCGTTTTTGCCATCGATTACTTTGAATCCAATTGTATATATTCCTGTTTGGGTGTTGGTTGGAGTCCAGCTGAAAGTTTGCTTAGCTGGGTCAAAGACTGCGCCCACTGGTGCGTTTTCTACGCTATAGGTTAATACGTCTTTATCTTCATCGGTTGCAGTAATCGTGAATTCTATTTTTTCAGTTGGTTTGACACCAAACGCAAGAGGAGTGTTTGGTTTTACGTCTTGGTTGTTTACTTTTGTAAATATTGGTGCTTTATTTACAGGGGGTTGTGGTGGTTGAGGATTGCCGTTATTTGGGCAAGATGCAGAGTTAAATGGTTTGTTTAAGACAGTGGTTACGCTATCAACTAAATCTTCATATTGTTTGATTTGTTCGAAGTATAATTCTGCTTCTGGCAAACTAAATTCAGCTAAGCCGTTCGCGCGAGTATACAAAAATGATTTTTTGTCTTGAAGATCTTTTTGCGCAAGTGTGTTTAACGAGGTCATGGTGTTGAAAATACCTTGTTTGTCTTGGGCGCATTGTGCTTTGTCTAAATCGATTTCAAGTGAAGAGATGGTTTTTTTTGCTGCAACTACTTCAGCTTTGATTGTGCTTATTTCTTCTGGTGCTTTTGTTGCAATAAATTCTTTAATTTTTGCTTCGTCTGATTTGACTTCATTTTGGAGCGCGTAGAGTTCGTATTTTACACTCATAAATGAGTTTTCAAGTTCAGTTTCGCCGGCAACATAGGCTTTGTCTTCATTTGTAATTGCAAGGGCAATATGGTCAAGAAGATCGAATTTTAGGTTTTGAAGCTTTTGCATATCGGTTATTGCTTTGTCTAATGTTTTAATATGACCAATTGTGGCAAGTACAGAAAATGATGCTTTTTCTTCTTGTGCTTTTATCAATAGTTTATTGAGCAAGCTAGATTGAACTTGGAGTTCGACTTTGGTTTGTTGTTTTTCTGATGCTTGTTCTAAACCTGCGATGTCAAGTGTTGCTTTGTCTTTGAAGTTTTGAAAGACGACGGCTAACCATTTGAAGTCGTTGGCTAATTGAGTTTCTTGGGCACCGCCTAGTTGAATTAACTCACTTGCGTATTGAGTACTTTTTTCGGCACCAGATTGAGCGTTTGTTTGAATGCCTGTTAAAGTATTAATTAATTTTTGAATGTCATAGAGATCGCCGCTGTTTTTAATGGCGTTATAATTACTAGAGGCAGTTGCATACGATGCGTCGATGTAATTATATTTACTGGTTAAATGATTATATTGTTTGGTATAATCACTTAATGTATCGGCGCTGGCGCTAAATACATTCATTAATAGTGCGAATAGTACGAATAATCCAAGTAGTTTTTGTTTCATAGTATAGTATCACCTGTTGTTTTTACTATTAAATAGCAACGTTATATTTAAATCTTTCGGTTAATATTACTAAAAAGTGATAACAAGACATTACATTTATATAATAAGGTTTAATTGCAGAAAAGTATGAAAACTACGTTTTTGACCAATGTAAATCCGCTACGAACGTCGGAACTAATTCATCTGCTTGGAGAACTTGAACAAACCCGCCCATTATTAACTACTTATACTGATCTTATAATTATCGAACGTAACCCCTCTTATCTTGAACAGATGATTTGTGCCCTCTTTGAGCCACTTAAGATATCTTGCAATGGGCAAAGGATAGATGAATCTGAAGAAGGGATCAATAATCTTAATTTTCTGAATGCACATAAAGTACGATATTCTATACCTAAAACTGAAGTTCATACTCTTCTTGAGATCACGGGACGAGTAAAAGGTACAAATAGCATTGCTGAAAAAATTTCTCGTCTTCAAAGCAATCCGGAATACCAAGGAATAACTCACCTTACGCTGCAAGATCAAATTGCTGCAGCAGATATCTATGCGTTAACAATTGTTACTCGAACTCTTCAACAATGCTATGCCTACAAAGAAAGAATTCTTACACACCCTGAATTTGTGCTTGATGAGCCAGAAAAAGATTACATTGCAAATCCCAAACCCTCTGGATATAAAGCAATCCATCAATATTTACGTTGGAATAATGCTGATCCTGCACTTCAACATCTTTGTTTAGAGATACACTATGAAACAATTGAGACGCATTTGCAAAATACGTTTGGAGTCAATTCGCAAACTCAATGTGCACATAACAATTATACCAAATCAAAACTAACTAAAAATCATCAGATGGGGAATAGTAAGATAATTATAATTGATCATGAAGGTACGCCAAACCTTGAGTTGAAACGTTGGCAAGTTCACAATGTTGATCTTAGCTTATTTCTCCAGGGAGAATGTAATTATCATTTGGTTCAAGGAAGATAGAAGCAAGAGAGAAAAATTAGATGATAACTTCTCCTCTATGGGTTTTGGGCATGAAGTTGAGAATTTTTCCTTCTTTGTATTTGGCGCAGCCGAAGATGTCGTTTTTGTATTTTAATAAAACTAAGCGTTTTTCGTCGCCGCAGTCTTTTTCGATGTCTAAGCCTTGGAAGTATTGTTTGAGTTCTTCTTGTGTGAATTCGATGACGTTTTTGAGTGGTTTATGGTTTTCGATGGCTTCTTGACCAAGCAGCTGGGCGCCTTCTTTACTCAAACGGATTTCAGTTGTGCAATCTTCGCCAAAGTACAAGCCGATTTTGTCAATAATTAAATTTTTAAGGTTGAGTTTGGCAAGATCTTTAGTGACAATATTTATTTTATCGTTATCACCTTTGAGATAGGCGTAGTCTTCTTTTAGAAAGTAGCCGAATTGGTTTTCTACAAGTTCACGCAGACGTTTGATGTCGCGGGAGTTTAAGATGGTTGAGTGGTGCATGGTAGGTTAATTTTCTATTCCTAGACTTATTTTTAAAGCTTCGTTAATTTGTTCCATAGCAGCGAGATTGATAGTTCCTATTTTTTTTATTAATCTGGTCTTATCGATAGCTCTGATTTGGTTAAGAAGAACTTTAGAATCGGTTTCAACATCAGCATTTTCAAAAGTGAGAAGAACTTCAACAGGGTAAATTTTTTCTATTCTTTGGGAAGTTAAAGGAGCAACGATGGTAATATCACTATATTTATTCCCTAGATTGTTTTGAATAATAACAGCAGGACGTGTTTTTCTTATTTCACGTCCAACAGTGGGATCAAAATTAACAACCCATATCTCTCCTCGCCGTATTTCACTCATACAATCCATCCCCTATTGTTTCGTCCCACTCTTTGGCGATTTCTTTATCTCGTTTAGAATTAACTTGGTATCCTTCTATTAATTCTTTAACCATTAATTTCTTTTTTGTTTGTCGAGCAATACGAGAGATGACTTCGTCATAGGTTTCGCGTTCTTCTTTTAAATGGTCTAATAATATTTTTGTTTTTGGTTGCACTTTAATGGTTGTTATTTCCATAGTATACTAAAAGTATACTTTATATAAAAATCTTTCGTTCTAAAAAAGAAATAAATTATTTATCCAACGCCCCAAACAGGATTGTCTTTGCGTTTGATTTCGAGGATTTCTTTTAATACTTCGATTTCGTTTTTGGTTAAGTGGCGTTTGAGTTCTTTTAATTTTTTGAAGTGTTCTTCAGGGATATCTGTATATAAGAAATCGCCTTCGTGGATTTGTCGTCCTACAGTAACGTTGTCCATGGACATGGCGATTTGTTTGCCTTGGTCGGCGATGTTAATTGATTCTTTGTTTTCTTCCATGGCTTTAACGGTTGTTAAGTGTTTGCCGTCTGCGTTCATTATCGGGTTGCCGGAGCGGATTTTACCGATTTCAATTTCGACGCCGACAACGGCAGGGTTGTTTTGGCGAAAGACGTAGCCTTTGAGGAGAAGGAATTTACAGGGGCGGACTAATTGGTTTAATTCGCGCAGTTCGATTTCTTTTTTGAGGCTGTCGCGATAGGCTTCGTAGTCTTCAATGGTCTTATAGATGATTTCATTGGTGATGACTTTGAGTTGTTTATTTTTGATGAGTTCGGCGATGTCGACGGGAATTTTCGTATTGAAGCCGAGAATGACGCCGTAGAATTCGTCTTTTTCTTTCATCATTTCAAGCTGGGCAATATCGCGTTTGCTGACTTCGCCTAATGATGCCGAGGAGATGGGGATTTGGCGTTCGCGTAACAAGTGGCGTAAGGCTTCTAGTCCGCCAATAGTATCTGCTTTGATTAGGACGCCAATTTCGGCGTTGTCTTCGCTGATGACATCTTTGATTTCTTGTTGGACTTCTTGTTTAAGCTGGTTTATTTCGTCTAGTTTACCTGAGCAGGCGCGAAGAGGCATGCCAGCAATTGCGGTTTCAAGACCGGGTGCGGCGATTTTGACGCCAGTTGCGGCGTAAATTTCTTTGACGTTTTGAAATTTGCCTTTTTTGTCGCGCATGTCGGCGAGGGCGGCGGGTTCTAATAGAGCGCGGACTTTCGCGACGATTGGTTGGTCGATGCTGCCAATGATAATTGTGTCGTTGACTTTTAATTTGCCATTGTAGATGATTGTATCTATAGTTGTGCCAAAGCCTTTTTCTTCTTTGACTTCCAGAATTGTGCCTTTGGCGTAGCTGTCTTGTTCAATTGAAAGTTTTTGTTCGAAGTATTTTTGGGCGAGAGCGGTGAGGACGAGAAGTAGTTCAGGTATGCCTTGGCCTGTTTTAGCAGAGAGGGGGACTAAGGCGAGTTGTTTTGTGTAGTCGCTTACGCGATCGAAACGTTCGGCTTCTAGTCCTAATTCTTGGAATTTTGCGACTAATTCGTACATTTTTCCTTCGAAGACGCCTTGGGATTTGTAGTCAAGTTGGTTGATGTTGTCAATGAGAAATTTGTTTTGGTCGTAGGTCCAGCCGGGAAGGAGATCTATTTTATTTGCGGCGATGATAAAAGGGACTTTATGAGCACGTAGGATTTCGATTGATTCTAAAGTCTGGGGTTTGAAGCCTTCGTTGATGTCGACGACAAGAATGGCGATATCGGCCAAAGATCCGCCGCGTTTTCTCAGACTAGCAAAGGCAGCGTGGCCAGGGGTGTCGATAGTTAAAAGCCCGGGAATGGTGAGGTTGTTTTGGAACACGTTCATCAATTTGCCGCAGATTTTTTTGATGGTGTCAATAGGGATGATAGATACGCCAATGGCTTGGGTGATTCCTCCCACTTCGCCGGCGGTGACGACGGAACTGCGTATTTTGTCTAAGAGAGAGGTTTTGCCATGATCGACGTGGCCGACGACGGTTACAAGGACTTTGCGAAGGGTCATAATTGTATGACAGGAGGGATTATTTTTAAATGTATCTTGCAGAAAAATGAGTGGGGTATTTGGAGGTTAATACATGTGACTGCTTCTTTTTATCCCAAGTAGTTTAGTTAATTTATCATAATAGGTATGATCACCTAGGTGAACTTCTTTAAATTCGCCATTGATTATTTTGAGAATAATACAACGATTGGAGGAACCTATCTTTTTGATGAAGACTATTTTATTATCTAATACAGAACCAGTAATGGGTTTTATTTTCTTTTCTTTAATTTGAATGCACCATTCAATGAGGTTTTCATCAATGTTTTTTATTTCTTGGGCGAACTGATTAAATTCTTTATTGAAAATAATTTGATTGCCTAAAATGTCACGAAGTTTAGATTGCAGTTGTTCGGCATTCATGTTTTACCTCTTGAGCTAGTTTTAAATAAATGGGAAGGTTAGGGGTGGAGTATTCTTTTTGCATTTCAATGAGACGGTTTTCAAAGAGGATTGTTTCTTGATAGGTGTATCTTTGAGAATAGCTAGCAGATATTATTTCTTTTGTTAGTTGCTGGATTCGTTTTATTTTTTCTGTGGCGGGATAATTTATTAAGTTTTTCCATTGTTGTGATAAAGTGTAGGAGTTGATTATCTCCTTTTTTACCATAATCCCATAATAAAACAATAATTGACGAACGGTTTTTTGATCGGTGTTGTCTAATATTTCATTTATAGCAAGCTGATAAGTTGTGAGGATCTCGGTGAAACTTTCACGTTTTAATAGGGGTTTAATGTCAATTTGGAAATTTGAAACTGAATAGTTAGCAGCAGAAAAAAATAGAGGTAATTTCAAATCTTTTTTTGTGAGGTAGATGAAATTATGATTCTCTTGATGAAACTGTTTTCGGCTGTTTCCGATGATGTAGATATCGATATCGTTGTATCTCTTACTAAATAGAAAAGAACCAGAAATAAAAGCTTGGTCAACATTTAATTCTGTTAATAGCTTTTTAGCTTTTTCGATACGTTCTGGAATCATTTTTGTGCCGGTGATATAATATTCTTCTTGGAGAGAATTTAAAGCAGATATTTTTTTGGAAATTGTTGAATAGAAATAAGTTTTTTCTGTGGGGGAGAGTTGTTTGTGGGAGAGATGTTTTTTGATGATGTCAACTTGGCGTTTAGTAAAAAGGTGAGGAATGAATAAGTGCGGAGTAGTAATGATTTTTTTACATATTTTTATATCCATATATAGCTGTAAGTATATATTTGTATTTAAATGTTGTTATTAAAATGTTTAATTTGTTAAGTTGGGCAAAATCATATAAATAAACTTGTTTTTGAGATAATATGACAATTATTCAAGAACATTCGATCAAACTGAACGTAGAGATGCCTTTGGGGGATGTTAGTGCCAAGATGGAAGTGTTTTATAATCCGGTGATGGTTTCTAATCGCAATATTTCTATTTTGTTGTTGAATTGTGTTGAAAATACAGAAATGAATATTGTTGATCCATTGGCAGGTTCGGGGGTTAGGTCGCTGCGGTTTATAAAAGAGTTAAAAAAAGGGAAAATGAATCATTTGTTTGTGAATGATAAGAAAGAGAATTTTAAGAAAACGTTCAAAAAATGTTGTGCACTCAATAAAATTTCGTTGAGTGCTTTGAAGAAGATGACGATTGGAAATGAAGAAGCGTCGCTGTTTTTGTTGAATCGTATCAATGATGCGGTGAAGCCAGAGGAGTTCTGCGGCTATGCGGATTATATTGAGATTGACCCGTTTGGCTCGCCGAATCCGTTTCTCTCTGCGGCGGTTGCACGAATTGCACGGCAGGGGATTATTGCGGTGACGGCAACGGATACGGCGGCGTTGAGCGGAACGTATCCTAGAGTTACGGTGCGAAAGTATTGGGCGAAACCATTGCGAAATTATCTGATGCATGAGATTGGATTGCGCATATTGATTCGAAAGATTCAGTTAATTGGAGTACAGTTCGATAAAGCGTTGATGCCGGTGTTAAGCTATCACAAAGAGCATTATATGCGGGTGTTTCTACGATCCGAGAAAGGAAAAGAGAAATGTGATGCACTGCTTAAACAACACCAATACTTTTTGTATTGTGAGAATTGTTTGGGATTTAAGACGTCGCAATATAATAAAGAAAAGTGTAATTGCGGTGGGGATTTTTCTTTTGCAGGGCCGTTGTGGATTGGTACGCTGTTTGATTCGCCATTGGTTGAGAAGATGGAACGAGAGAATAAATTTGAAGAAGAGGTAAAATTTTTACAGATACTTGCCGCGGAGAGTAAACAAGAGATGGTGGGGTTTTATGATATACATGAAATTGCACATAAGATGAAAATTATCATTCCAAAAATGGCTGAAATTTTACGAAAAACGAAGGGAGTGCGAACGCATTTTTCTCCAAGTGGGATTAAAACGGAGATGAGTGTGAAGGATGTGATGAGAGTGTTGCAAAGATAATTTGGTCACACATTTTATAAAGAATGTTTAAGAAAGAGATAATATGACTTTTCAAATAACTAAACATAATCTGGAGTATGTACTTGATGCGTATAGTGGCAATAAACAGCCAAAGATATTAGTTGTACCGTATGACCGAGAGGGAAATGAAGTTGAGATTACGGCGCCATTACGTGAGGAGATTGAAGTGAAATTGAAATGGTTTGATACACAAAAATTATTACAAAGAACTTTGCCAAAAGGATATCGCTGGTGGCATGATATACCCCCAGATACGATTATAATCGAAGATACAAAAA
>CAXNDX010000027.1:0-12785 GCA_964201585.1 Candidatus Woesearchaeota archaeon
TTTGTGGCTGCGTTATGTTTTATTATGTATTTGTTGTTTACACACAAGACAAAAGAGGGAGAAGAGCATCATCATTTAAACTAAAAATTTGAAGTTATAAAAAAAAAGGTGAGATTATGAAAGATGCAGTTAAAAAAGCGATACAGACAGGATATGGACTTGGCTTATTGAGTATTGAGCAGGGAAAGAAGATTGCGGGGCAGGTGCGCAAAGAGTTGAATTTAAATGATGAGGAAGCAAAAAAGTTGGCGACGGAACTTGTACGCAGTTCCAAAAAAGTAAGTGAGGAAGTGGTAAAATCAACAAGCAGGCATTTTGAGAAAGCGGTGATGAAAAGCGGGCTTGTGACGAAGCATGAATGGGTAATGGCGAAAGGGGTGTTGAAGCGACGATTGAAAGAGAAGATTGCGTCGCTTAGGCCGCAGAAGAAAAAGAGTGTGTTTCATCGCATTAAGAAGAAGTTGAAGAGGAAGTAGGAATATTTGATTATTACTTTTGTTGAGATCTGGATGATGGACTAAAGATATGTTTATATATCTCTTTTGTTTAGATTAAAGAGTAGTTTCAAAATTAAAAAATAGAGGTGAAATAAATGGATATGGGAAGATTTGCTTCAACAACAAGTTTGGATAATGAATTTGATAAGAGATATAACCAGTACTTACTGAATTTACGTACACTTAAACCTGGTAAAGGTGTTATTAGGATTGAAAAAGGTCGACAACAAACAGAATTTTTAAATCTTTGTGAGAAAATAGTGGTTTCTGCTGAGGTGATAAATAAAGTGTATGGAAGGTTAGTACGTGACGGAGAGAACGAAATGGGAAAAGAGGTATACTTTGATTCTTCAAATTTGAGTCTTCAGATAGTAACTATTCGAAAATGTCTTGATGCGATGGAAGCTAAGATTGCAGTTGCTCCTAAGAAATAAAAATAATGAAAAAAAAATGAGAGGGGATTATTTTATTTTTTTTATTCTTACTTTTTTATTCTTCTAATTTTTTAATCTTCGCAATAAAGAAGCCCTCTGTATCATTATCTTGCGGCCAGATGCGTAAGGTGTGTTTGATTCTTGGATCGTATTTTTCACCGTTGAATTCTAGAACTGGAGGTGAAGTTTTTAATCCAGGTAATTTGACTTTGAGAAGTTCGGCGTTGGGGAATGTTTGAAGCAGATAATGGATGACGCCTTCGTTTTCTTCGGGTTCAACGGAGCAGGTGGAGTAGACCATTTCGCCGCCAGGGCGGAGGTTTTCGAAGGCACGATGGGCGAGTTCTTTTTGTTGTTTGGCTAGTTTAGTTATCATGCCAGGATTCCAGATGTGGATGGTTTTGAGTGATTTTCTGATTGTGCCGGTGCCAGAGCAGGGGGCGTCGACAAGAATTTTATCGAATTGGAATTGGTAGAAGCGTTTACCGTGCATTAAAGAGATAAGGGTGTTGGTGAGGCCGCTGCGCTGCAGATTGATGCCTAATGATTGGAGACGTTGGCCTTTGTAGTCGTTGGCAACGATTAAACCGGTATTTTGCATCATGGCACCCATTTGGGTTGTTTTAGAACCCGGAGCGGCGCAAAGATCGAGGACGAGGTCGTTTGGCTGTGGTTGGAGAATTAACGGAGGAATCATAGAGGCGGCTTCTTGGACGTAAATTTGGCCGAGATGGTGTTCGAATAAGTTGCCGACGTCTCTTCTTTCAGAATGTTCAATCCAGAAGCCTTCTTTACACCAGGGAATGGGGTCGAGATGCCAGCCTTTGGCTTCGATTGAGGCTTTTATTTCTTTGATGGAGCCACGAACGGTGTTGATGCGAATGCTGCGGCGGAGGAAGGAGAGGGAATATTTTTTGAATTGTTCAAAATCGGTGAGTTTAGAATAACGTTCGATGAAGAGTGGTTTGAATACGATTGTTTCGGTTGTGGGGATTTGTTGGGGATTGGACATGATTTATTGAGATTTTATTAGTGTATTTAAATGAGTTGCGGTGAGGAAAATGTAAAAAAAGTAAATTATATTAAGTAAAAGAGAATATCTTAATTCTAAATAATTATATTATCAAAAAAGAGGTGCAACTATGGTTATCAATGTAGCAATTAACGGTTTTGGGAGAATTGGGCGGATGGTGCTTCGCGCGGGATGGTCTGATAAGAAGATTAATATCGTTGCGGTGAATGATTTAACGGATACGAAGACGCTTGCACATCTATTGCAATATGATTCGATACATGGGCGATTTGAGGAAGCTGTGACGTTTGATGCGGAACATATTATTATTGGCAAGAAGAAAGTACGAGTATTAGCAGAGAAAGATCCAACGAAGCTGCCGTGGAAGAAGTTGAAGATTGATGTTGTTGTTGAAAGTACAGGGAGATTTACCAAGCCTGCTGATGCGGCGTTACATATAACAGGGGGGGCGAGGAAGGTTTTGGTCTCTGCACCGTGCAAGTGTGAGGAGAATGTGTGTCCAATCGATACAACGACGTTAGTATATGGAGTGAATGAAAAGACGTATGATCGGAAAAGACATCATGTTGTGTCTAATGCGTCATGTACCACTAATTGTGTTGCGCCGGTGTTGAAAGTATTGCAGGATCATATTGGAATCAAACGTTGTTTTTTTACAACGGTGCATGCGTTGACAGCTGATCAGAATATCGTAGATGGACCACATACAGATTTACGACGAGGGAGAACGGCGGGGTTGAACATTGTGCCAACGTCGTCTGGCGCGGATATTGCCACGATTGAAGCGATTCCAAGCTTGTGGGGAAGAATTAGAGGATTTGCGTTACGCGTACCGGTTGCGGATGGGAGTATTACGGATTTTACGATTGAAATGGATAAAGATGTGACTCCTGAAGAGATTAATGCATTATTTAAACGGGAAGCACAAGGAAAGTATAAACAAATCATTGAATATTCGCAAGGAGATTTAGTTTCTTGCGATATTATCCATAATTCTCATTCGGCGATTTTTGATTCGAAATTAACCAAGGTCGTCGATAAGCGAGTGTTGAAGATTGTGGCATGGTATGATAATGAGTGGGGATATAGTTGTAGAATGATAGATATGATCAAGTTCATTGCATGAATTTTAGCATGCCAAAAACTATGCTTTTGTGCATGATAAAGTTTATTTCATGATTTTTTTGAAAATAATTTTGTGTTTTTATTTTTTGTTTTGTTTTATTTTTATTTTTTTTTGAAAAAGTTAAAATCCGAAACATTTATATTCTCAAAAGGTTTCTCTTTTAATAGGATTGGTGTTTATCGACGAGAAGATTTTCATCAATCAAAATTGAAAAAGATTTGAAAATCAAAGAAATGTTTTTCATATTCAATCAAAAAATGAGGTGAGGATTCATGGCAAAGAAAAAAGCAGCTAAGAAGAAATAAGATTATTGATGGTAGTTATAGGGTAACTTATAACTACCAGCGTTTTTAATTTTTTAATACAAGTGTGAATTTTTTCTGAGGGGTAAAAAAAGAGATTAACTGGTTGATTGCTTGATAGATTTAAGAGAGAGAAGTTAAATAAAGATTGGAAATTGGTTGATTAGTTGTTTTTTGAGGAATTTTTTCAGAGATTACGTTGTTCTTGCGAACGAATACACGATAGGCATTGGCATCTTTTTGAGAGTTGAGAATACGGTATGTGTCACCAATTATGGCGATGGCACAATTATTATCTACTGCGAGACCTAGACCTCGTTTCTTTGCAATCATTTTTTCGAAGTGTTTTTTACGAGGAATTCCTAGAGTTTTATCGTTAAAATGGGGGCAGAATATACTTTTTTGTAAGTTGAGGCCTTTGACGTTGATGTACTTCCATCTTTTAGGGTTGTAAAAAGATAAAGAATCACTATGACCAGAGGTAAACCAACAGATTGCACCGGCGCTGATGCCGCAGACAACAGTTCCGTTGCGCCAGGCGGCTTTGAGGAGAGTGTTGATACCTAGATGGCGCCAGAGGCGCATCATTTTGAGTGTATTTCCTCCTCCCACATAAATTATATCTGCATGATCTATTTTTTGAGCGGTTTCTTTGAATGAGAATGGTTTGTTTAATAAGTAGAGTGTGTCAGTTGTGCAGCCGAGTTGTTTGTAATAATGTTGAATTGATTCTGAGTACTGTTGGTTGTCGGAGCTGGCAGTGGGAATAAAAAGAAAATGAGGATGGGATTTGTTGGTGAGTTTAATGATGGCACGATCAATAGAGAGAGTGCTTTTGGTACGAATATCGCCACCACCGATGGCGACGATTTTGGGAATGATGTTTGACATGAGTGTTTTTGATTATAATATTTTTGAGGTTGTAGATGGATATTTTATTCAAAATATATTTTTCTAATACCTCTTATTTTTTTGAGGCGTTTGATCATCTCAAGAAGCTGAGGGAGATCTCGTGGGATTACAGCAAATGAGCATTCGGCGCGATCTGGACCTAAGAGTTTTGCTTTAGCTTCTTTGACTTCGAAGCCAGCGGAAGCGATAGTGTGTAAGAGGTCGGCGAGTAAACCGCTACGTTCATCAGCATCAATGGAAAAACGAATTTTTTTATTAAATGTTTCTTTCCATTGAACGTCAACCCAGCGTGCTTGTTCTTTTTGCGCGAGACGGCAGTCTTGATTGTGAACGGAAATAACACGACGTTTGGTGGCGATACCGGTGATGGCTTGATTGGGAATGGGTAAACAGCATTTAGCGATGTTACAGACGGCTTGTGGGAATTCTTCAGAAGTGATGAGGGTGCCTTCTTCTTCGCGGAGAACTGGTTTTAAAGCGCGATAGTGTAATGCAGGAAGTTGTTCGTGTACTTTTAATGATTTACGAATTTTTTGTTTGGCTCGCGGCGAGTTGACGAATTTTAGCCAAGTTCTTCTGGGGCGTTGGTTTTTGTTGGTAATGATTTCAACAACGTCGCCGGAGGTGAGAGAGTGTTTTAAAGGTACAAATTTGCCGTTGACACGACCGCCAATACAATGATCACCAATATCTTGATGGACATGGTAGGCGAAGTCGAGCAGCGTGGCGCCTTTGTTGAGTTCTTTGACGTCGCCTTTAGGTGTGTAACATTGAATGGTGTCGCTGAAGAGATCGACTTGCACTGTTTCAAGCAGACCTTCTTTTTCGAGGTCTAATACACTACGCAGCCAGGCGGTTTTCTTTTCAAAGAGTTCATCTGATTTTATTTTTTTGTATTTCCAGTGAGCGGCGACGCCTTCTTCAGCGAATTCGTCCATTTCAGGAGTGCGAATTTGTACTTCAAGTGTACGATTTTCGTGGGTTTTGACGCCGGTGTGAATGGAGCGATATAAATTTGATTTGGGATTGGCGATGTAGTCTTTTAAACGGCTTTCAATTGGTTCAAAGTGTTCGTGAAGAAGGCCAAGAATGGTGTAGCAGTCTTTTTCGGTTGCAACGAGGATACGAATGCCGAGAAGATCGTATTGTTCATTGAGTTTGACACCGCGATTGCTGAGTTTTTTATAGATGCTATAAATGTGTTTTGAACGGCCTTTTATTTTAATGATAGCTGCTTTTCCTTGGGCGAGTGTTTTTATTTCTTCGATGGTTTGAGTAATATCTTTATCTCGCTGTTCTTTAGATGATTCAAGATAATTGGTGATTTCTTGGAATTTTTTAGGGTTAAGGATTTTAAATGCGCTGTCTTCTAATTGGACACGTAATTTTTCCATGCCTAACCGATAGGAGAGCGGAGCATAGATTTCAAGGACTTCTTCGGCGATGCGGGATTGTTCTATTTGAGGGAGGAGATGGAGCGTTTGAAGGTTGTCGAGTTTGCTTGCGAGTTTAATAACGATGACGCGGATGTCGCGTAATGTTGTGAGGATGATTTTACGTATTGATTCGGCTTCGAGTTTTGAATTTTTTATTTTGAGGGTTTTGAGCTGTTGGAGTTCTTCGAGAAGATGGAGTACTTCATTGCCAAATTGAGAAGTTACTTCTTGAGTTGCACAATATTTTAATATGCCTTGCAGGATTCCAGTGAGGATTATTTCAGATGCAGGTTTGTTTTCTGCGAGAATAATAGCGACTCTTAAGTTATGATCATATTGAGTGTCGCCGGAGAGACGAGGACTTTGGGTGAGGTGTTGTTTTGCTAGATCCAATGCTTTTTTGAACGTGTTGATGTCTATTTCAGAGTATTGTTGCTGGGCGCAGAAGATAAGAAAAGAGGATTCGTCCATAGTGTTTAGGAAATGAGAGAAGAGTTAAAAAGGTTTGTGAAAAAAAGAGGGACAGGTTATGTGAAGAGAAGTTTATCGATTACACTCCGCGTACATACGCTGTTGTGCCATCAGAAATGACATGGACTTTAATTTTTTGGTCTTGATTGGTTTTGAGTGCTCTGTTGTATAATCTTCTTTTTTCTTCTCCTGTAAATAATGGAGGCCAACAGACCAAGGACACTTCTGGTTTAAATAGGTTTGAGCGAGTATCATGGCCTGTCACAGCGTCGGCACATGCTCCATCCAACGAATTATGGTTGATTTGAACTTTCCGTTTTGGAAGCATAAGTTCTGCAAATAATTTGTAATAATGTTTGTCAAATGAGGCTTGATCTTGTTGTGGGAGTTTAAAGTTACTAAATCCGTGTTGATCTTGTTCGTGGGGGAAGCGTTCAAGAAAAGCGTATACCAGAGTTGCGTCAACAGTAAGACCTTCAGGGGGAGTTGCACCGCGAACAAATAATGCTTGCGATTCATGGACTGAATGTTTTCGATCAAGAACAAATGTGGAGGGGTTCATGTCTCGTGTTCGATGATATTGTAAAAAATAGGGTATGTTGCCAACTGTTTGCATTTCCATGATTGGACAATGAGTGGGATTAAAATGGGGAAGATGACGAATTGTTTCATAGAGTTCAATGAGATTGGGCAGAGTGTCTTTTAATTCTTGGCGAAGAGGATGGATTAAATCTGATTTCGTTGTGCCATTTTCTCTAATGGTATAATTCCAACTACCCCGCATGTTAGTCATAACATGATAGCGACCAGAAATAGTATTATCTGCAATGATTGTTTGATTATAGCCGGGTAAGAATTCCCAAAATGAGTAGGAGATATTTTTGCGAAAATCCGCTTCGGAGGTATTAGTTAGTGCACAGTATTGAGCGATGTTACTTAGTTTGCTTTCTTCTGTAATTTCTTCACATTTTTCTACGAGTTCTGATTCTGATGAGATTGATGTTAGTTCTCTGTCTTTAAAACTCTCAAGCAACCCGGATGCGCCCGCATATTCTTGAGGGTGTTCACTGCGGGCAAGAAAAGGAAGGCCTGAAGCACGTGCGTCTGCAAGTGAAGCAAAACGTCGAGGGACACGAAGATTGTGTTGCTCTACGTAATCCGCAATTGTTGCTTTTGGCGTACCGGCTAATCGAGTAGGATCTTGGGTGTAATAATCGCTCATCTATGGTGTAGAACAGGCTCTATTTATAAATGTTTTGTCGAATTTGTTACTTTCTAGTTGTGACATTATTTTGATAATCCTATCTCAATCTCCAGCAACCGATTATACTTGGCAACGCGTTCACCTCGGCAAGGGGCGCCGGCTTTGATTTGGCCGCAGCCTAATGCAACAGCAAGGTCGGCGATGAATGTGTCATTGGTTTCGCCAGAACGATGTGAGACCATAACCTGCCAATCGGTATTTAAGGCGGAAGCGGCGGCGTGTAGGGATTCTGTGAGTGTGCCAATTTGGTTAAGTTTGAGGAGCAGGCAGGAGCAGCTGTTGGATTCAATCGCTTGATGGATACGATGTTGGTTGGTGACGGTAAGATCATCGCCGACAATTTGGATATGTTTGGCGGCGTGGTTAAGTTTTGCAAATGATTGGAAGTCATCTTGATGAAATGGGTCTTCAATGGAGATTAACGAAGGATATTTTTTGATTAATTGGAGGTAGTAGTTGAGGAGTTGCTCTGGAGTGAGGGATTTATTATTGAGATGGTAGGTATTTGTTTTCTGATTGTAGAATTCGGATGCCGCGCAGTCGATGGCAAGAAAGACTTTTTTTTCGTAACCTGCGCGTTTGATTGCTGTGGTGAGAAGGTCTAAGGCTTGTTCTGCGGTATGAAGAGGAGGAGCAAAGCCGCCTTCATCTCCGATATTAATAGCGGAGGGACCGTAATTCTGTTTGAGGAGTTGTTGTAAAGTGTGATAGACTTCGCTGCCTATTTGCACAGATTCAGAAAACGTTTTACCATTGGGCACAATCATGAATTCTTGAATGGCTAATTTTGTGCCGGCGTGTTTGCCACCGTTGATAATATTCATAAATGGATGAGGGAGTTCAAGAGGAGTGATGAGGTTAATTTTCTTTTTGATAAGTTGGTGAAGGTAGATGTAGAGGGGTTTATGTTGAGAGTTTGCAGCGGCACGAGCACAGGCGAGTGAGACGGCGAGGGTGGCGTTGGCGCCAAGTTTTGATTTGTTTTCTGTGCCATCCAAATCAAGCATGAGTTGATCAATGTGTGCTTGGTTGGTACAGTCTTGGTTAAGGAGTTTTGGTTTTATTTTTTTGTGAATGTTATTGATTGCTTTTTGGATGTCTTTGCCGTGGAAAGCTTTTGTGTTATCGCGCAGTTCGAGGGCTTCATGGATGCCGGTTGAGGCGCCGGAAGGGACGGAAGCTGTGCCTGATGCTGTCGTTGTTGTGATGGTTACTTCTATCGTGGGATGGCCACGGCTATCAAGAATTCTTCTTGCTTTAATGTCTTTTATTTTTGGCATGGGATTTTAATGTAAGATGAGATTGTAATTGAAACATATTAAAAGATGAAAATAAAAAATTATTTCTTTTTCTTAGTGGTTATTTTTTTGGCTGCTGGTCTTGAGGCTGATCTTTTTCCCGGTTGATCTTTCCAGGCAACAAGACCTAAGATGATTATATATGCAATTGTTGCAAGCCAGCCAATAAAAGGGATGAAACCTAATAAAGCAATTAAACTTAATGCGCCAGGATAATTACGGGCTTCATAGATCCGCCAGGTACTTATGATTATGAGAACATAGAGCGCAATCCATCCTAAAATAGGTATAAAGATGAGAAATGTCCATGCCCAATGAAAATTGCCCAACTGCAGCATTAGTGCGATATTAGCAAAAGGAATCCATGCCATCCAAGGATTGGGATGATTTAATTTTGTGGCGATGGTCATAAATGCCAACGCGGTGTATATATATAATCCAATAAATGCAATAAACATTACAAACATCATTCCTAATCCTACTGATAATAAATTATAAGGGTACATCCCATCCATCATATAATTCCACATAGATACCACCTCTTTTTAGTTATTAAATTGAGAGAGGTATTTAAATGTTTGGGAGGGGGATTTGTGGATATTTTTTAAGAGGTAAAGAAAGATGAGTGCGTTTAACAGTTTCTTTCAAATTATTTATAACTTCAACTCAAATGGAAGTTATGGGGAGATAGGTTCAACTGGAGTTGAAGTTATCTGATTATGTTTAACTTTGAAATATTTTCTCCTCAAAAGTAATTGCTTGATAGAATATACGGTTTGGAGTACCATAGACTATTTAAATAATTTATTTTTCTTTTTATGTTATGAATAGCACGCCTCATCTTGAGCTGATTATCGGAACGATGTATAGCGGGAAAAGTACGGAATTGATTCGACGAGTACGACGTTATGAGATTGCGGGGTTGAAATGTCAATTATTTAAGCCGGCAATTGATGACCGGTATGGGTTAGATCATGTGGCATCGCATGATGATGTACGGAAAGAAGCAAGGTATGTAAAAGATATACGGGAGATTGAGCAAGTGCTGGAAAGTGATAGCCGAGTTATTGGAATTGATGAGGTGCAGTTTTTAGAGAGTGCAGTTGTTGATTTTTGTAATTATCAAGCAAATCAAGGTAGAATTGTTGTTGCGGCTGGATTATTGAAAGATTTTTTAGATAAGCCTTTTTCGTTTAAAGATGAGAAGAGAACAATGGCAGATTTAGTGCCGTTTGCAGACCATATTACTTATTTAAAATCAATATGCACCTATAAAGATAATGGATCGATTTGCGGACATGAAGCAACGCGAGTACAGCGGTATGTAAATGATGAAGTTGCACCAAAGAATTCGCCTTTAGTACAGGTAGGTGGAAAAGAATCGTATGCTCCACGATGCCGAGAACATTTTCATTTTTATGTTTGATTGAAAATGATATTATCTTTTTTTTGAATCAACAAGTTGGAGATTTGTTGTTGGTTTGCCTAATGGAACTATTCTATGTAGGGCAGATAGGGAAGGATGGGTTAAAGCGTTAGAAATGGGAGGACGAGGTTGTTGTCTGGCGAGTTCATGAGATGGGTTTGGTTGGGAAATTGGTTCGGGAGCAGGAAGGGTACGGGAAGGGAGAGGAAGAGTTTGAGTAGGGAGAGGAGGGGGAAAGTCAGGTGAATACTCTTTAGCGCTGTGTTGGGTGCCAGCAAGTACGCGTAACTGGGCTTCGTATTGTTTTAGTACAATTGGGGGAACGTACTGTTGAGCAAGGGTGAGAAGGTCATCTATTGAATACTGAGAATTAGATTTTGTACGTGAGGAAAAAAGAGTATTTTCTTTTATACCCAGAAGATAATTACTGCTTTCAAGACTTGCGGTAGCATCAAAAGAACCGCCAGGAGCAAGGTAGAGTAAGCGAGCGAGAGGGCGAAGTTGGGCATCATCGCCGTATTGTAATGTGATTGTATTTTTAGTGGTGACTTCGCGATATTTTTTTAGGTATTGTGCGGCAATTTCTTTTCCGCCGCAAAAAGGTATGACGAAAGGATGGGAGAGGGCGTCATCAAGAGGTATTTCTTGAATGGGGTAATGATATAATGAGTCGTAATCAATTACGAAGATATTAGTATTGTCTTGTTGTTCGAGAATTTTATTAAATTCATACGTTGGAAGCATGCCAGCACCATTTTGCAGACCAAGCGCAATTGTTTCGAGGATTTTAGTAGAGTTATTTAAAGGATTTTCGGTATGAACGAAGGCGACAACAGCATTGCCTTTTTTACTGCGACCAGTTATGATTATACTTGCAGAGGTGTACCATTGCTGCCATAATTTGGATTCGGCGGAGACGTCTATTTTAAAGTGAAGAAGTTCGGGCATGTAGGCAGGAGTGCATTTCTGTTCAAAGCATTGAGTAAAGGCAGCACCGGGTTCTATGGCAGTGAATTCTTGGGCGATGATCTCTAGAGAGGTGCGCAGTTTATATTGGTTCATAGAGAAAATTTTGGTTGAGGGCGGTTTTTAAAGATTTTGGTCGAAATTGGAGAATAGTAACAAAATTGAGATTTGGGAAAGAGGGAGTGGAAAAGAAAAATGGAACAAAAATATTATTGGATTAAGCTACTCTTCTCCCACTCGTCCGCTCAAACTTTAATACTGAAGAAACATCACAAACCCCGCGCGACTGCAATATCGCAAGCATCTCATTAAATACAAGTGCTGTTGCCTGTACATCTCCCATCGCTCGGTGCGCTCGTACATTCGTAATATTCAAATGCCCGCACAAATCTCCTAACCGTTTGCGTGACAATTCTGGAAACAACCTATTTGCTAACTTTCGTGTACACAACCGCTCATTCTCCAATTGATGTCCATGCAACCGCGCATTATGTTCTAAAAATCCATAATCAAATGTCGCATTATGCGCCACAAACACATCTTTACCCACAAAATCAACAAATTCAGGCATCACTTTATTAATGGTTGGCGCATCTTTTACCATTGCATTACTAATCCCTGTTAACGAAGTAATAAATGAAGGAATTCTCACCTGCGGATTCACCAAACTCTCAAACGACTCCACAATCTTTCCATTGCGAATTCTCGCTGCCGCAACCTCTGTAATCTGATGATAATTCTTAGATAACCCCGTTGTCTCAATATCTACCACTGTGTACATAAAACCACTCAAAAATAACTGCTTTATAACATTTTCTTTTGTGTAAACTAGACTTTCTTAAAAAAGTGCATTTAACCTCCAAACGGATGCTTGCCCCCAATACAATACGTGCATAAATGCTGTGGGGGAATACCTGCCCGCTGAAAACCTTTTAACATTCCCTCTAGTGAAATATATCGTACTTGAATTCCTACTTTTGCCGATATTTGTTCTATTGTTTTTCCTCGTGCAATAAAGTTCGTTTTATCGGCAGGCATATTCACTCCAAACATACATCCTCGCGCAATACCATCTGCTCCTACAATACCAATCGGTGGGGTATAATTAATCACAAACGCTTCCGCCACTCCCACTTCGTGATATAATAATTGCTGTACTCGCTTAATCACCGTTCCTCGTACCGTACTATCATCAATTACCACCACTCGTTTACCTTTTAATCTCTCGCGCATTCTTGGGAGTAAAAATAAATTTTCATCAATTGCAGCTTCCCTTTTTTCTTGACTTGGTTCCATGAACGACCGCACTTCATCTAACTTATAAAAAACAGAGGTGGCGTTTTTCCCTATTTTTTCCGCAAAGACATCAGCTGCTGCTTCTGGACAATTTGGCACCCATGTTACTACATCAATTCCTTTCGGACAACACTCCTCTGCCGCAATCTCACCTAAAATCATTCGCAGCTCATTAATACTTACCCCATTTGTAATCGAATCCCGGTGTCCTAAATAATTATGTTCAAAAAAACAGTATGACAACGTCGGTTCCACCACTTGTCTTCGTTGCACAACTCCTGTTGGTGTTAAATAATAAACGGATCCAGGCACTAAATTGCGTTT
>CAXNDX010000028.1:0-12708 GCA_964201585.1 Candidatus Woesearchaeota archaeon
TGCCCCCGCGAAAACTGAGAACAAGCCTTCCTCGACACTCTTAACCTCGCCAACTCCAGCATCCACTGCGCTCTCTACGAAATCGACCTCCCCTCCGTAAACACCACGCTCAGAAACAAAGCAAAAAATATCGACGTCAAAATCATCACCGACAGTGATTATCATCATCAATTCAACACCCCTTACTCCAAAGCCGACCGCTCAGGTTTGATGCATGACAAATTCTGCATCATCGACAACTACATCACCATAACCGGCTCCATGAACCCCACCATCAACGACGCCCATAAAAACAACAATAATCTCATCATCATCCACTCCAAACGCCTCAGCAAAAACTACGAAGACGAATTCCAAGAAATGTGGAATGGAACATTCAAAAAAGGCAACCCCACCCTAAACCCCACAATTAAAATCAAAAACACCCTCCTCCAAACCTACTTCTGTCCTGAAGAAAACTGCGCTGAAAAAGTAAGAACCGAACTCAAACAAGCAACATCTGAAATTTATTTCATGACTTTCTCATTTACCAACAAAGAAATTACCAACATCCTCCTCTTAAAAAACCTCGATAACCTCACCATCCGCGGCATCATGGAACGCCGCCAGATAGACAAAGACTCCGCCTACATCCTGCTCCACAACAACAGCATCCCCCTCTTAATCGACCAAAACAAAAATAATCTGCATCATAAAGTCTTCCTCATCGACAACGAAACAGTAATTACTGGCTCATTCAACCCCACTAAAAACGGCGATGAACGCAACGACGAAAACATCCTCATCATCAAAGACAAAACCATCGCAAGACAATACCTCCAAGAATTTGACTACTTATGGAATTTGTGGGATAACCAGACAACAATCATTCTTTTAGAACCAATAGACGCTAATTCCACAGAAGAACATAACACCACTGAAGAATTTAATAACATAGAAGAACTAAACATATTTAAAACAAACTAAAACCATCCTTTTCGTCTAAAAAAATACAAAAATCCCACACTCATAACGAACATAAAACCCATCATCAACCAAAACCCAGAAGGATTATGCGCTCCCGGCAGCACCTCAAAATTAGTTCCATAAATACTTGAAATAACCGTAAGTGGCAATGCAATCGTTGCAAAAACACTTAACACTTTCATAATCTCATTTGTATTATTCGACATCGCCGACATATATAAATCAAACGCATTTGAGACTAATTCACGAGAATTATCAACTTTATCCGAAACTCTAATCGCATGATCATAAATATCTCTAAAATAAAACACTGCATTCTTAGAAATAAATTTATACTCATTTCTAACTAAAAAACCAACTTTTTCCCGATGCGCAAACGCCGTCTTACGAACCATCGACAACGTCCGCTTCATATCCAAAATTTTTCGTAACGTCCCTCGCTGTATTCTCTTCGTCAACTCCTCTTCTACCAGCTCCATCTGATCATCAATTCGCTCAAGAATAGGATAATAATAATCAATCTCCTCATCTAATAAAGTATGAAAAATAAATTCCGGTCCTTTTTGAAATAACTGCCCTAACTTATCTGTAGACTCTTTCAATGAAACAAATGAAGATAACTCTTTAGTATGATTTGTAATAATAAATGTATTCCCTAAAATAAAATCAATATCCACTAACTTAACTAATTTAGTCTTTTCTATACCATAAAACACACAAAACAAATAATTAGGAAACTCTTCAACTTTTACACGTGTATTCGAACTCACTAAATCCTCCTGTGTCAACGGATGTAAATCAAATTCTTTCCCTAACAATTCCCCTTCTTTTTTAGTTATACCTATAACATCAATCCACAATGGAAACTCTTTTAACGAGCTCAAATCTTTAACATCACCTTTTTTCACACCATTATCATAATAGAACACTTCAATCATATCTTTAAGCAATACTTCCCTCTTTTAATACTTTTCGTTTCACACCACAACCCATTCAACCAATAAGTATTTATACTTTCCAAAAATGATGTAATCACATGAAACGACTTCCTAAAAATATTCCCCTTCCCCCAACCGAATCACCAACTATAACCAAACTACATATTCTTCAAAAAATAATCAACGAAAAAATTCTCTCTTCTTTCACAAAAATTGGCATCCATCACCGTCATAACCTTCTTACCACAACAGAGATTCTTAAAACATACCTAAAACTTCGCAAAGGTGATATATTACTTACTGGAAACTTTAATACTCCTATTAATCTAATTGTCCCAGGTGCTCTCACCCACGCTGCATTATATCTTGGAAGAGGAAAAATTATCCATGCCATCCGCACCGGTGTTGAATATAACACTGTAAAACACGTACTCAAACAAAGCGACACCATTGTAATCCTTCGCCTTCCTCAAAACATTAAAAATAAACATCGCATTATCAAAAAAACTATACAATACGCAAAACAACAGCTCGGAAAACCATATGAAAACTTCTTTAAAGAAGATAAATCCCACTTTTTCTGCACAGAATTAGTCAACGAAGCATACAAATATGCCGGCCATAACACAAAACTCAAAAGCATAAAACCATTCCGCACAACAATTGAAAAAATGGAAAAAAATATATTAGACGTCACCCATTGGCTTAAACCCATTGAATTTCTAAATAGTAACTTTCGTATAATCTACCACTCTCGAAATCTTGCTTATAATGGCAAAGAAATCCTCATCCGCGCAGATAGAATCCAACAAAAATTATCAAAAATAGAAAAAAAATAATGTAGATCCACTAACCACTCATTCTCATCCCAACCTATCCAAAATATCATGCGCATTCACCGCATTTAAATAATCCGCAAACTCCCTATTCTCCTCACGCAACAACAACTTCATCCTCAACCCATCTCGCTCCGCATTACTTACTCTTGCCATCTTATCTGCCACAATCAACCCATATGGATACCCTAAAAATAACGCATCGCAACTATTCTCAACCAGCAAACGTAACATCTCACAATTCCCCTCAAACCGAAACACATGCCTCGCTTTCGGATGCAGCTTCACAAAATAACTCTTCCCTTCAATAAAATAACTCCAACAATTCTGAATCGGACTAATCTTCTGCAACAACACAACTGGATTATTCCCACACGTTGTAAACAACGAACAACTCTTTGCTAGCGCCCCAACTCTCTGACCAGACATAATTAAAGAATCCAAATACTTCTCCTCATTCAGATACGTTCCCGCTAAAGTCCCATCTAATAACACATAATCCGCCTCAATCATCGACGCCATCTTAAGCTCTGCAAATCTTCTCGCCATATTCCCAACCACACTAATCGCCGCCCTCTCTGTGCCAGTACGAATCGAACTATCCGCCGAACACACCACTAAATCATCTTCAGTAACCAACTTCTCTCCTTTCTCTTGGAAAATCTTCCCCTCATACCATATTTCTCCTTTTCTATAAACAGCTGTTGTTAACACATAAAACTCCTCCAACCGCAAATCAACTTTTCTCCCCTCCTGCATCACCTGCGCAAATATCCGAATAAAACTCAAACATAAATTCCCGCCAGCCAGAATCTCCGCCTGTCCTCCATCCACAAACGCAATTCTCTTGCCTGCAACCATTATCGCATCAGATCTAACCTCACTAAAATTCTCTTGAGAAATTGGAATAACTTTATTATTAAAAATAATATCATCTGCTAAGAAAAAAACTTTCAACTTCTGCCGTAACTGTTCTGAAATAATAGAAATCATCAGCTCTATAAACGAAACAACAGTTAAATATCTTTTGTTTCATTTTATAGTTAACGCACTTAATATTTGAACATATAATATGCGTTAAATATATGCATGATGAAGAAACTACTTCATCAGCACACCAGTGCATGAAATGAAGCAACAACTTCATTTCAGCACAGAAATCAAGTAGTTTCTTGATTTCTTGTGAAGTCGTTGCTTCACTAAGTGTATAAAAGCACCAAGTATTCTTACCGTAAGGTAAGTTCGGAATGAAATGACAGAAAGTTCGATTAATTAGTGTTTTCAGTATACCACAATAATAAATTGAGATAGCATTACTTTTTTAACTATTTCTCAAACAAACCTTTATAACTACACTTCATTATAAGACTATAAGAAAAACATGGTCAAACTGCAATTCAAACAGAAATGTCGTAAATGTAAACAAGTCTGGGTATTAGTCAAAGCTCGCGAAGCCATCATCTGTCTGCCTTGTAAAGCCAAATACGAAAAAATAAATTAAGTAATAAATTAACAATATTCTAAATTTTAATTGTATCTTTTAAACTTCTATTTGATATACATAAATAGAAAAATAAGCCCCTGGCGAGACTTTCCGAGCCATAGCGAAGGAAAGTGCCAAACGCTAGTGACTGCAATTGAACTCGCGACCTCGTCCTTACCAAGGACGCGCTCCACCACTGAGCCACAGGGGCAATAACAGAACAAAAACGAAGTTATTTTAAAAAGGTTTCTTTTGCAAAGAGAAAATAAAAGTAAAAAAGTGCCGGGGAAGGGACTTTCATTCAATAACCAAAATGATGATTATTACCATTTGAACCCTCGAACCCACTAAGAGACAGGATATCTTCCTTCCGCATACACAGAAGTGTCTTCTTCATGGTAACTTAAGTCCTGCGCATTTGGCCAAGCTTTGCTACCCCGGCAACAATTAATCAAAGAGAAAGAACCCCGTTTAAAAACCTTTTGATTACAAAAAAGCAACTACGACATTTAACTTTTCAATTTTCCTAAAACCGTTTCAGGCATATCAACCAAATGTAACCTCTGCAACAACTCCGCAAATCGCGAAAAATAATCATTAACCACCGCGCTCTGTGGAAGATGCCCAATTAAAAGACTATTATCTGCAACTAACTCAAAAATCTCCCCAATATGTTGTAAACGGGAAACCATCATTTTTTCCACACTATAATTAGGGATACCTTGAATAAACGACGCAAGATGCTCTGGAGAATACCGTTTGTTAGACGCATCTAAATGTAAGTTTTCAACAAGATGCATAGATAAAAACTGCACCATAAATTCTAGACGATCTTTCATGTCCACTTCATGTACTAATTTCTTCCAACTCTCCTCATCTAACTTCTCTAAATCTTTCTTTTTATACGATGTATCAGCACTCTTTTTTTCACACGCCAAAAACCATCCTAATAAATCAGGAAATTCTGAAACATTTGGAAGCGCAATTTTTCCCTCTGCATTCAAATAAGTAACCAGATCATATCCATGCGGATGCAACCCAAATTGCTCCAAATCTACTAATTTATCTCCAATAACATGATGTGTTCGACAATCCCCATGCTGCAACACTTTACTTCTTTGTGTAAAGATTTCTCCTTTTTTCACAATAGTTACAACTTCTTCCACCAGATTAACATTTTCTTTTAGTCGGATATAATCTTTAAAACGTTCCAGATCATCCGGAACATCTTTTCCTTCTAAATTATAATGATATTGCACAATTTTTAAAAGATAATCAACCAACTTTTCAACCTGCATTGCCGACGTATTTCGTTTCTCGGTCATATCCATCTCAAAAAATTGTTGACGAGATTGAACTTTCCCATCAAAACAAGCAACTTTACGTACCCCCTCATAAATCAATTTCAATCGTTTTGATTCATCACCAAGTGCTTTAATAAGACGTTCTTTATCACTATATCCTTTAACATACTCAAAAGAAAGAATCATTTCATTAAAAGAATACCCAACCAACTTTGGAACATACGGCCCCACATTATGAAAAATTCGTGTACAATTACGTACTTCTCTCATCAATAAACTATTAATATCATGTTGAAGCACATACGCCGGCGAACTATCCTGTGGATGATAAAATTGTTTAACAAAAAGCAATGAATTCGTCCCATCTTTGACTTTAAAATTTATATAACCCGTTTGTGAATGACCAGAACGAACTCCCTCTATATACTGAACAGAAGTCCCTTTTTTTAAATGATTAGAGGTTAAACCTAACTTAATCCAATCATCTGAAGTTAAATCTTTTAATTGCATTAGCTACCCCACCTAAACAACCCCTTAAAGACTAGATGAGAGCTAAAATGCGCATCTATTTATAAAGATTACCTCTCAATTTACTATTTGATGATAGTTATTCTTTATTAACAAAAATATAATAAAGTATCAAAATTGATAAATCAACCGATCTAATTCATGAACCGTTCCCAGCAGCTTTCTAAATCGATCAGTCATATACGACCCTTCTTTAACATTCTGTATCTCCTCATAAAACAGATTTACTTTATCAATCAACTCCCGCTTACGATTAGACAACTCCAACGCTTTCTCACGATTATTTAGATAATACGCTTTCATCACCTCTTCATAATAAGTGCAACACTCTTTAAATAACCCCATAAAATTCTTCTGCTGAGCCGAAGACAACTTAATCACTTTCATCACCCGCGAAATCCGTTTCGCCTCATCCGCCGCCGCTTCTAGATGAAACGTCACCCAATAACAATTCAACAAATCCACTGCGGAAAGATTAAAAATTTTTAAAAAACGAGACTGATTTCTCATCCCATACCGAATCGTTCGATAAATCAAAAAACTCAACCGATTAACATCTTTATCTCGTAAATTAATATTATCCGATACATCTTCCGTAAACGTCTGCGCACAATCTTTCAACATTGAACGCACGACAATATCTACTTTCTTCAGAAGTTCTACCACCGAAACTTTATTCATGTCCAAAAAATCTTTCGTCACAATTCTGCTTGAATCCAACTCTAACACTTCCAATGCAATTAAATCTCGTATAATCTCTAATAATTCACTTGATCTCGTTTTTATTTCTTTTCCCAAAAACACAATTTCCCTATTATTCTCGATATAAGCCGCATTTAACTCCCGTTTAAGTTGATTAAGCACTTTACCATCAATATTGATAACACAACTTTTTTCCTCAATCTCCTCTCCATTTTTTGCAGACAAAAAAATCGAACCAGGTTTCTCCTCTAACGAAATTAAATCCCCTTTCTTCAATTTATTCTGCTTCACCCACGTCTTCGGTAACGAAACCACATAACTATTCTTTCCAAATGAAATTAATTTTCGATATTCCATTATATTCCCCCCATAAATTTAAATCTAACCTCTATCCCTCTCTCAAACTAAGTCATTATATTACCCACATAAACATATACTGACTATATAGTATTAGGACAAAGTATATATATTTAAATGTTTTGTAACTAAATTATACTCAAGCGAAAGCACTCTTCTGCTTGCAGTATTATAACGGGGGGTGGGACATATGAAAACAACTAGAATAGAGACTACAATACATAAAGTAGAAACGGAACAACCAACATACGAAGACCATTTCTACACCAAATACGTACGCGAAAAACTTCTTGAAGAAGACGAACTAAGTTATGAAGAAGAAGCATTCATGAAAGGATATGAAGAAGAAGACCTCAGTAGTGAATATACCTCATTTGATCGACCTGAGGGCATCATATAAAATGAGTGTAAAACAACTGCTTGGCCTTGAACAATGTCCAATTAGTGAAGAAGATATTTTAGAACAAATCGAAGAAAGCCGACGCCGTATGCGTTCAGACATAGAATTTAAAACCCCTTCAGGATCAATTCACTTGCATCTTTCATCTATTAATCCTCGGGGCATGACCTACGGGTATTGGGACTACTTCAGTAAACGATAACAAACAAATTAAAGTAAAAGAAAGATAAATCCAAAAATAGAAATAAATCACAACAAAAAACAAAGATAATCTTCACACTAGATAGAAAACTCTTTAAACCCTCTTTCTTTCCTTATTCTTAACATGAATTTCCTCACCAAAAACTTCAAAGAAACAACTCAAGCAATAATAACACATAAAAAAATATTCATCTTTCTTCTTCTCCTCCAAATACTCGTGTTCACCCTTTTTGCTATTGTAACATTCAACTACGCAATAAAAATAATTTCCAACCTCGAAACAATTACCCAGCCTCCACAACCTTCAGACCCCACTATAAATAACGACCAACAACTACAAAACGCACTTCATATTTCAACTCAATTCACCCAAATGCTCAACAATCTTATTGTAGCAAGTAGTACCCTCACTATTATATTTCTACTCGGCAACGGCTTGTTGTGGTCACTATCCCACGAACTAATAAAGTTAAATAACAACACAATTCCAGGGAAAATTATATTCCAAAACATCCTCAAACAACTACTCAAATTCATCACCACAACTCTTCTAATCTTCACCCCTTTCATAACCCTCGTATATTATAGTATAACCAACAGTATTAACCAATCAATTCCACCAGAAACATTTAGTATACTCCTCAAAACACTTATTTCAGTAAAAATCATCCTCTATTTTATTATTCTCATCACCTACGCATATATCTGCGAACACTCCTGGAAGAAATATCTCCACCAAATCATCGCAACATTCAAAAAAATCCATTATATTCTTCTCACAACAATCATAAACCTCCTCATCCTCACAAGTTCCATCTACGTAATCTACCTCACAATAACTATTCCCCAACTCGAAACACTTTCCATCAGCCTCACATTCCTCTTCATCATTCTCCTCACCATAACCAGATTATTTTGGATAGTATCACTCAAAAACATAACCCTAATTCAACCAACACAAAAACCATAACAAGTCACACATGAATAAATCACCCACTACAATCATCATCGACACCAACGCCCTTCTCGCCATAGTAGAATATAACATCGACCTTCTCTCAGAACTCAATAGAATAATAGACCACAAATATAATGTATACATCCTCACCGCAACCATAGACGAACTTCAAAAATTAAAACAGACCGAAACATTAAAAATAAAACGTCGCATCCTCCTGCTCGAATCCCTAATTCCAAAACTTCATATCGACATTCTCCCCGATTCAGGCTACGTTGATGAAATCTTAATCAACTACTCTTTGCAGCATAACCTCATCCTCACCCAAGACCAAGCATTAAAACAAAAATTGAAAAAACCATATTTAACTATACGACAAAAAAATAGATTAATCTTAGTCCAATAAACCAAACACATTTCATTCAAAAAATATTTAAAAACTATTTCTTCCCATGCTTAACAGATGTATGATGTTTAAATAACAAATCTTTCAACTCATCTAAATCTTTCTGCATATTTTGAATCTCTCTCTCCGCTTTTCGATTTACTTGATAATCGTAATGCGCATGAATCCGATCCCGCTCCGCCTGCCTATTCTGCGCCATTAAAATTACTGGCGCTTGTATAGCTGCTAAACAAGACAACACTAGATTTAATAAAATAAAAGGATAAGGGTCATACTTAGTATATAATAAAACAGTATTAAGCAATACCCATGTAAACAAAATAATAAAGAAAAAAATAATAAACGTCCAACTTCCTCCAAAATCAGCAATTTTATCTGCTATCCTCTGACCAAACGTCCACTTCTGCCGAAACACCGGATGCTTTGGAAGCTTATGAATCAGAACTTTAAAATTAAGATGTTTAAGATTATTATTACCAACACCCTTTTTCACCATACACTTTAGAACATTTTTTCTCTTTATAATACTTACCATTAATACATAATTACTCCAAAAGAGTAAAATAACCGAGGAAAGACTATAGAGAACTTTGCAAAAAGCAATTTGTAACAATTAGTGTGCACCGACAGGTGCAAAAATAAGCTTAAAATTGCGCCATTGCAAATCCTCTTAGAGAAGTTTGAGTAAAAATATGAATTATTCAAACTTCTCTATAGAGGACTTTGATTAACCCCCTTTCGTGGTTCTTCAAAGGTTGCCAAAGCAACCTCGAAACCGCAGCAACGCGAGGACTCCGAACCACCGTGAGGATACCGCAGTGACAGAGTACTTCTTAGAGGGGGTTGAAGTATATTTATAGGGTTAATCAAACCCCTCTATATAATAACAACCACAAAGAAAATCAAATCCCCAACTTCTTCATTTTCCTCTGCAATGTCTCAACTCGTAATCCCAACTCTTTCGCCGCAACTTTCAAATTTCCTTTCTCCGCCTCAACATGATGCAAAAAAAACTGCCGCTCAAACTCCCTTTCCGCCTCTTTTAACGACAACTGCTCAAGCGGCAACACCTGCGCAATATGTTTTGAAAGCAACGGCACATCTTTATACAAATCCTCCATTCGCGCCGGATGAAAAATACTCTTATACTGCTCAAGCGCTCCTCGTATTGTTTGATCCACCACTTGCTCTTTATACTTCATCTCACCTTCCCCTTCATCACGTAACCCTTCCACGTCAATCTTCAACTCTTTAATCGCTCGATGTACACTTCGCCTATCTACACCTAACATTTTCGCCAGGTGTGACACATTCCCTCGCTTCAGCAGCAACTCCCTACGTAAAAACTCCTGCCGAAACCGTTTCTTTGCCTCTTTATACGACGCAACTAACGGCACATAAATATTCATCACTGGTTGAGATAACCTATCTGTAATATCCTGCTCCATCTGCGGAATCACAACCCCAAAACTCTTTTCCAACGTCTCTTCTAAAAGTGGTGCAACTTTCTCTTTTATCGTCGCTTCCAAATCTTTTTTCGATTTTTGATCAATCATGATATTTTATTCCACTCTTGATATTTCATCTTCGCAATCGTCCCCACACTTAGCCCATATATAAATACTATCGACACAAACACTAACAACAAATCAACAAATGCTGTACTCCCCATCAACACCACACCCGTTGTCCAAATAAAACAACATAATGTAAAGATACATTCTTGCAAAAATGAAGAGTTCGATATAAAAAAATGACCCGCCAGTAACCCTACCCCCACCAATCCCCATAATCCAAACATCAATAAAAAATTTTTAGCTAAAATAAACCCATATAATACCAACCCACTAAAAAAAAGCCCTCTTCGCAGCCATTCAAAATACTTTCTTCCCGCAGCCAATTCTTCCTCTGCCACAATAGCCACTATCCACCCCACAACAACACTCATCCACATCACCACAATCATAAGCCAATTCATCATATACCTCGATAATACATAAACCCATAACAAAGGAAAGTAAGTATATATATTTAAAACTACTCTATAATCTATTCATTCAATTCTTTCTTGAAATTCTCTAAAAAGCGTTCCCAATCCTCTTCTTTTATGACTGCTCCGCACGCATTCTGATGCCCCCCACCATACCCACTAACACCAACTAACGCTTTCTCAACCGCAGGTAATATTGGAAACTGTGCTCGCAAACTCGACTTATACTCACCAGATTTATTGCGCGCAATGATAACCACTTTATCCGGATACGTCGCCGTAAGCTCATTTGCCAAATTCGCCGTAAACGACCATTGCTGCTCTGTATAATAAAACAATAACAGCTTGCTTTTCGTCACATGTTTTTTTGCTTCTTTCAATAAACTCTCATACCGTCGATTAATATCTTCAAAACGCTTCCATAAAAAATTCCCCTGCGCCGATTCCTGTTTAAAGATCTCATCTGGATTTTCAATTCGCGTCAACACTTTTAACGACTTATGTACATCCTGACTTTTACCTTTCAACAAAAAGAAAAACATCTTCACAAGTAACCCAACCTGATTACGATACAACGCATCAGTTAAATCTTTCTTCTCGATTAAATACGAAGGGTATCGCACCGCAAACTCCTGCGCAAAATCCGGCATATACCAATCCGCTAAACATCCTGCCATCGCAATCCATAAATCAGCTGGATTCCCCTCAATTCCTCCAGTCACTTGATACGCCATGCGTGATGTTGGTACATATGCATTCACATCCGCAAGTCGCGGATTATAATAATAGACATGCTCCCTTTGCAACGGCTGATGATGATCAATCCAAAACACCGGCCGTTTCACCGCATCTAAGAACTCCTGCTCAACAATCGGCACATCAAGCACAAAAATCTTATCCGGATTAAGTTCAATAATCTTCGCCGCTAAGCGCATATCTAACTTTGGCGCCGTCTTTAAAATAAACCCCCTTCCTTTATTGCACTTGCGAAATAACAATAAATAAGAGCATAACCCATCTGCATCATCATCATGAATAAATAACGGATTCTTCGCACTCATTAATTCATCATGTAAAAACGTTGCTTGCTCAGATGTTAACATAAAAATAACAATAAGCACACTCTTTTTAAAGGTTGAGGTCGAGAAGATTACACAGAAGCTAATGCATAATAAAGAGTTCTGATCGTGAAGTTAACGCCGGAATATCCCGCCTAACGCTTCTCACCTATAATATTGGCATAGAAAGCTTTATAAATAAATCCAGAACCAACCACACTATAAGTCAACAAATCGTTTGTCTTATACTATTAAAAAAAAGAGAATAAAAACAAAAACCTAAAAAATCACATTAAAGGAGGAAATAAACAATGGCAAAAACAAAAGAACACATTAACTTAGTATTTATTGGTCACGTCGATCACGGTAAATCAACCACCGTCGGACGTCTCTTATTTGACACCGGAAACGTTGACGAACAAGCCATGCGTAAATTAAAAGAAAAAGCTGAAATGTTAGGAAAGAAAGGTTTCGAATTCGCGTTCGTTATGGACAATTTAAAAGAAGAGCAAGAACGTGGGGTAACAATTGACCTTTCTCACAAACGCTTCGATACCGACAAATACTACTTCACCATTATC
>CAXNDX010000029.1:0-12558 GCA_964201585.1 Candidatus Woesearchaeota archaeon
ATTGTTTGATTTTAAAGTATAAAGGATGGACATCACTCTCTTGATTATTGCAATCTATATTAGAATAAGTAAAGTAGGGTTTTGCGACTGAATTTAGTAATGAGGAAGAGGCATATGATTGATTAGTGGAAGAAGGGCAGGCGAGTATAGCAGCTAATGATAGAGGGATGATCTTTTTTGAGAGATTGAAGTTCATTTGAATAATTAAATAATAGAGCCATATTTAAATGTTACTATCCTAAAATAGTTAATATGTTCAGATTGAGAGAATTGGTTAGAAAATCAAAATTATCTCTCCACAACATTTATAATCCACCTCTTTGTGTTTAGGCGCATGACATTCAAAGAGGTGCAGGCGTTTTTAGAGAAAATTAATTCTTATATGCAGCTTTCTTTTAAAGAGTTACAATTATTGCAGACGCCAAATGTGGTGTTGAGGCAGACGCTTACAGTGAGCGGGAAGAAGTATCCAGCCTATCGGGTGCAGTTTAATAATGCGCGAGGGCCCTATAAAGGGGGGATTCGGTTTCATACTGAGGTATCGCTTGATGAAGTGAAGTCGCTTTCGTTCTGGATGGCGCTTAAGACGGCAATTGTCGATGTGCCGTTTGGCGGGGCAAAGGGAGGAATTACGGTTGATCCAAAACTGTTGTCAGTAAAAGAGTTGCAGCAGTTGAGTCGAGGGTATGTACGAGCGTTCTATAAGTCTCTTGGTTCGAAGCGGGATATTCCGGCTCCGGATGTGAATACGAATCAGCAAATAATGGCGTGGATGTTAGATGAGTATGAAAAATTGACAGGGGTACGTGCGCCAGGGATGATTACAGGCAAACCGTTAGAGTTAGGGGGGTCGCGATTGCGAGATATTGCGACGGCGCTGGGAGGAGTGTATATTTTAGAAGAGGCGTTGCAGAAGATAAAAATCGGACCGAAGACAGTGGTTATCCAGGGGTTTGGTAATGCAGGGATGAATATGGCGCAGATATTACATGGCCGTGGGTTTAAAATTGTGGGGGTGTCAGATTCACATGGGGGGATTGTTAATCATAATGGTCTTGATATTGCAAAAGTTGTTGAGATAAAAAAACAGACTGGTTCTGTGGTGAATTATTTGCATGCGCAACGGGTGACGAATGAGAAATTCTTGACGACGCATTGCAGTATTTTGATTCCGTCGGCGCTCGGGGGAGTGATTACGAAAGAGAATATGAAGCTGTTGAATACGTCGGTTATTTTGGAGTTGGCGAATGGGCCAGTGGCAGCGGATGCAGATGATTTTCTTTTTGAGCAGAAAGTGGTGGTCATACCAGATGTGTTAGCAAATGCGGGCGGTGTAACAGTATCTTATTTTGAGTGGGTGCAGAATAATCAAGGATTCTATTGGACGGATGAAGAGGTAGCGGGACGCTTGGAGGAGAAGATGAAAAGTGCGTTTCGTAATGTGTATAATCAATGGCAGGCGAAACCGTATTCGTTTCGAACGGCAGCGTATATTTATGGACTAGAGAAGATTCTGGCAGCGGAGAGGTTGAGGGGCCGGGTGTGAATTTTCCTGCACATACATTTATAAATAGAGTCAGATATTAATAGTCAATCGTAAAAATTCTCCTAACCCGAGATGGAGTTTGTTCGAGAATTTTTAACGACATCTCCTGAAGATGGGTTGCGTATGAGAATCAAGGTATAATTACTATTGTTTTTCTATGCATTAATTTAAGAATAGATTAGAACTTAAAACTCATTTTCTAGAAAAAAATAAAACAGAAACGAGAGTGAAATATATGAACTTTAATGAATTACAGATACATCCGGCGTTATTAAAATTAGTAATACAACAGGGATTTACAAACGCAACAGAGATACAAGAAAAATGTATCCCGTTAATCCAACAGGGCAAAGATGTGGTTGGACAGTCAGGTACGGGCTCTGGAAAAACGCTTGCATTTGGTCTACCTTTGCTTGAAAAAATACAACCAAAAGCAGGAATACAAGCATTAATTATTACGCCGACACGAGAGTTATGTGTGCAAGTGGCAACAGTATTGCAGGATTTTGCAAAGCCATTGAATTTACATGTAGTACAAGTGTATGGTGGAGTAAGTTTAGAGCCGCAAGCGAGAGCATTACATCATTCAGAAATTGTGGTAGGAACACCAGGACGATTGTTAGACCATATCAATCGACGAAATGTTAATTTTACAACTACTAAAATATTGGTTTTAGATGAAGCAGATAAGATGTTTGAGATGGGTTTTCAAGAGGATATTGATGATATTATTCGCCATTTGCCAAAAGAACGACAAACGTTATTATTTAGCGCGACGATTTCAGAACCGATTTATAATTTAATGCAGCGACATTTGAAAAATCCAATGCAAGTGAAAGGACAAATTCATGTGGATAAGAGTTTACTGCATCAAGGGTATTATAATATTCAAGGAAAAGATAAATTTTCGTTGCTCGTGCATTTTTTGAAGCAGCAAACAAAAGGACTGGCGATTGTTTTCTGTGGAACAAGAGAAGAAGTAAATATTGTAACCTATAATTTAGGTAAGAATGGGATTGATGCCATGGCGATTCATGGTGGTTTGACGCAAAACCGACGTTTGAATGCGATTGAAGCGTTACATAAGCAGAATGTCTCAGTACTTGTGGCAACAGATGTGGCAGCACGAGGGTTAGATATTAAAAATGTTACTAATGTATACAATTACGATGTACCAAAAACGTCTGAAGAATATATTCACCGGATTGGACGGACAGCACGAGCAGGAGCAGAAGGATTTGCAGTGACGTTACTTGCAGATCGAGATCATGAAAATTTTAGACGGGTATTGCATGATCGAACATTGAAAATTGAAGAGTTGGCTGCGCCGGTATTTGAACGAGTGGTGTTTAGTCGACATTCCGAAGAACGATCACGGTATGAAGATAGTCAAAGTGGCGGCTATGGACGATCGGGTGGAGGCGGAGGGTATGGACGTTCAGGTGGAGGAGGACGAGGATATGGATCTTCTGGGCCAAGAGCTGGAGGATCACGTTTTGGTGGTTCAAGTTATGGTGGATCTCGACCACAGAATAGATCGCGATCGTTAGATCGAACGTCGGGAAGGTCGTCTGAATCAGGTTCATATGGCGGGTCGAGTGAAGGACGAACGGGCGGTTCATTTGGTGGAAGTCGTTCGGGCGGCGGATCTTATGGTGGAAGTTCAGGTGGTTCATCTCGAGGGCCACGACGAAGTTCGACGTTTGGAAATAGACGGTAAAAATTTTAGTTATTTTTTAATTTTATTTTTGTAGAAATATTTATAAGTTCTAGGTAATTTTATTGAGGTATGGAAGAATACGATCTTGGTGGAATACAAATTAAGACGATAATTCCTGCGGTTCATAAAGGAAACAAACTTACATTAGTACCGATCGGAAAAAGTGTGACTTTAAAATTGAAATATGATTCTAAAAATAATGAACTTCTATTTTGGCAACCAACGGGTTTTCTTGGTTTAGGAAAAATGTTAGGTATTCAAGTTAAGAAATTGATGAAAGGAAAAAGAGTAAATTATGATTATGAAGGTGCGGCTGAATATAAAGAAAATGGACAACGAGTGTTTGCAAAGACAAGAATATATTGGATAATTACTTCGAATGATTCAGTTAATTTTAATGTGGAATGGAGTTATTAGGTAGAATTCTATTTTTTTATTGATTTTTGAAATCGAGAGAGGGGGAAATTTAATGCGTTAACTATAAAAAGCCCCCGCTATTTTGAGTTTACTATGGTCAGAACACTTATTATAGATTTAAAGCAGCATTTGAACAAAGAAGTAACTATCCAAGGCTGGATTCAAGAGATACGGAATTTAAGCAAAATTAAATTTATTATTCTACGTGATCGGAGTGGGGATATGCAGACGATTGCGTTTAAGGGAGATACGGAACAAGAAACGTTTGATACGATTCAAACCTATCAGAAAGAATCAGTTATTGAAATTATTGGTACTCCAAAAGAAAACAAAGAATCTCGCTGGGGTATTGAAGTATTAATCAAAAAGATTACGTTAATTAACCCAGCAGCTACGCCGTTGCCTATCGATAATAGTGATAAGAGTATGACAAATATTGATAAACGTCTTGATCATCGGTTTTTAGATACACGAAACTTGAAAGTGCAGGCTATTTTTAAGGTGCGAAGCAAGATTGTGAAAGTATTGACTCACTTTTTTGATGTAAATGGATTTACGAATATCAATACGCCGAAGATGACGAAGATTGGTGTTGAATCCGGTGCGGAGTTGTTTGAAGTGGATTATTTTGGACGACCGATGTATCTTGCGCAGTCGCCGCAGGTGTATAAGCAGATGTTTGTGGGCGGTGGGTTTGAGCGGGTGTTTGAGATTGGTCCTGTATTTCGCGCGGAAAAGTCGAACACGACACGACATTTGACGGAATTTACGGGCGTTGATTTTGAGATGGGGTTTATTGTTGATCATACGACAGTGATGGACCTGATTGAAGAGATGTTTATTGATCTTATGGCAAATTTGCAGACTGAAGCAGCTATGGAGTTGAAGTTGTTAGGGGTTGAACATAAAGCGATTGTGAAGATACCACGTTTGACGTTAGATGAGGCGAAGAAGTTGCTTTTAGCTAAAGGAAAGAAGTATGCGGTGGATGCTGATTTAGATTCGGAAGGTGAGAAGATACTTTGTGAGCTTGTAAAAGAGAAATATGGGAGTGAATTTGTATTTGTGACGCATTTTCCGTTTGCGGTGAAGCCGTTTTATCAGATGAAAGAGGAGAAAAATTCTTCTGTTACTAAATCATTTGATTTGTTGTTTAATGGTGTTGAGATTTGTTCTGGTTCGCAACGTGAGCATAGATATGATGTGTGGTGTGCGCAGGCGCGGGAGAAAGGATTGAATCCTGAACAAATGAAAGAGTATGCAGAGTTATTTATGTATGGGATGCCACCACATGGAGGGGCAGGTTTTGGTCTTGATAGAATAACTCAGAGATTGCTATTACTTGAGAATGTGCGTGAAGCAGTGTTATTGCCACGAGATCCAGAGAGGGATCGGCCGTAGATTTTTTTTAGTTTAATTTTTTTTAAGAGAATAGTGCCCAATAAAATATTTAAAAAAAGTTGAAAAAATTAATTAATTTTTAATGCTTTCATAATCTTATCTAATTTAGCATTTATTTCTTCTAAACCAGCTGATGATTCACTGCTTGGTCTTGATTCTTGAAATGAATCGTTTTTGCGAAAGCAGTCAGAGCAATAGACTGGTTTATTTGCAGTTGGGCGAAAGGGTAAAATGCATGATTTGCCACAGCGAGCACAGATGGCTTGAGTTTCTTCTTTTCGAGCAGGCCTATTTCTGCCAAATGATTGTTCGTCGTGACCAAATGTGGTTTGACTACGGCGAAAGCGATCAGATGATTCACTAGCTTGAGCACGATCTGTCCGATTCCCACGAAAAGAGGAGGGGCGTTCTTGGAATCGTTTGCCTTTGCTAGAGTCGTTGTGTGAAAATTTATCTTTTTTTATAAATGCCATGTGTTTAGAATATGATTAGGGTTTATAAATTATGAGGGTGGAAAATGTGAAAAATGGAAAGTTGAAAAAAATAAAAAAAACAATCAAATCTCTACTTAATCCCATACTCCACATTGACCTGTAAATTCACTTTCACACTCTTGGGACTCAATGAAGTTTCTGGTGCAGGCATGGCGTCTTCCATACTGGCTTTGGCGTAGGATGCATAGTAGATTGAGGGGTTGTAGCTGCTTTCACTCACACTGAGGACTTTACCTAATGAGACGCCAAGGTTAGTTGCCAAAGTAGTTGCTTTTTGCTTGGCTTTGGTACTTGCAGTTGCGACTAGTTCTTCTTTGGTTTTCTTCTCTAATTGGTCTGAGAGGGTGAATTGGACATTGTCAACAGTGTTAACCCCATTTTTAACGGCAAGATCAAGCAGTTTACCTACGTTTTCGATATCAGTTGTGCTGACAACGATTGTGTGGTATGCACGATAGCCTTTGCGGACGAGTTTGTTGGTTACCGGGTCCCATTCATCCCAGGGATACAAGCTATAAGATGTTGTTTCAATTTGAGATTTTTCTATTCCCGCGGCTTTGAGTGCATCTAACACTTTGTTGATTTTTTTGCTGTTATCCAGTTGGACGGTTTGGGCATCTTTTCCTTCGGTTTGAACGGTTAAATAGAGTTGGGCTTTGTCTGGCATGACGTCGGTTTCGGCGTCACCAGTTACGGTTATTTTTCCTAATTGATCGGAGGTTGTAACGACTATTTGTTTCTCGCCCATCGAGTAAAATAATAAAGCGAGGATGATTACGATACCTCCCATTATTGCTATGTGCATTGTTTTTTCATTCATGTTTGTTCACCTGTTATTTTAAGTTTATTTTGGTTCTTATTTGTATCAAAAGAGGGGCTTCTATATATACCCAGCGATAATTTTCATTGGAGTTGAAGTTATCTTTTAATGAATGTTAGAACTGCCTGTCTTGCTCATTTTACTCTTTTTTGAGCGAAATATTTATAAATTAAATGATATTTAATATTGTTAAATGATAATTGTTGATGCGTGCAGTGCGATATTGCTTGCGAAAGCATCAGTGATAGAAATTGCCACAAATGAATTTCATTTTGCCATTACCACACAAGTATTTCAGGAGGTATTAGCTGGGAAAAAGAAACAATATCCTGATGCACTACTTATCGAACGTCTTTGGCAGGAAAAGAAAATAACTTTGGTGGAAAGTCCTGTAGAGTTATATAAAAAAATAAAAAAAGATTTTAATATGGGTGATGGTGAATCGTCAGTATTAGCATCTGCGATAGTTAATAAAAGTATAATTGTGACTGATAATAGACAAGCGCGAAATGCGGCAATGGTTCATACTGTGCCGATAGTTGGAAGCGTTGAAATTGTGGTAAGCCTAGTCAAAAAGAGAAAGATTTCAATAGAAAAAGCAAAAAAAGCATTAGCTACTTTATCAGAGGAGGGGTGGTTTCATTCATCATTAATTGATAAAGCAAGGGAGGATATATCATGAGCGAAGTAGAATTTGTGGGAGCACGAATGGAGAGAGAAATAGTCCATATGATTGAAGAAACTGCAGAAGAAGAACATATTGATAAAACGAAAGCTTTGAAACAGCTGGTGATTTTAGGACGTAAAGAGTATTTGCTGCAAAAATATCTGCAAATGTACCGTGAGGGACGCTGTTCGTTAGATAAAGCGGCAGAAGAGGTAGGCATTACCATATGGGAAATGATGAAAGAGGCTAGTAATGCAGGAATTCAATCAAATGAAACGATTGACGAATATAAAGAAGGATTGAAGTATTTACTTTCACGATAGAAAGTAGATTTTATATACTGTAGCTCTCTTTTTGTGTAATTGTCATAACAGCAGAAAAAAATGAAAGAGGTTGAAACTATGAGATATTTTGACATAAAATATAAAGAAGAATTGTACACTATTTTTCGAATAGGGATTGGCGCGTTGTATCTTTTATTTGGGGTACAAAAATTGTTTGGGTTATGGGGTATGCCTGGTGGCGCTGCAGGATTTGGTACGTTGATTTGGTATGCGGGTGCGGGTGAATTATTAATTGGACTTGCGCTATTGGGTGGAGTGTTGACACGACTTGCGTCTTTTTTTGGGGTAATCCAAATGCTTGTTGCGTATTACATTGGCCATGTGATGAGTTCAGGAAACTGGAATCCGGCGGCAAATATGGGGGCACCTGCGCTCGTGTTTATGTTAGCGTTTGTGGTGACATTTGCATACGGTGCTGGGAAAGCAAGTCTTGAGAAGAATTTTTTTAAGAAAGAGTTGTTTTAATTTTTTTATTATTTTGTTTTTTACTTTTTACTTTTTTTGAAGAGGATTTTTTTTCTTCGTTGGATAATTAGCCCTAGTACTGCACCTATAACAAAATAGATCCCTGTAAGGCCTATAGCTAACATCCAGCCCCACGTTTGTTCTGCGTTTTGTCCGCAGGTGCTATTGGCCACTTTACCAAGATCAAGACAACAGCCTTGAAGATTATTATCTCCGGAAAGATCAGGCCAGGGAATGCATTCGCTGTCTTTTGGCATTGTTTCTTTGTTTCGCCAATGAAAACATTTTTGTTCTGTTGGCTGGCAAAATAGTTCAATTGGAGTCGTCATGCCTGAGATAAAAACAAAGAGATGTCCCGTGAATAATGTTGTGGTGTAACCCCATTCAGGGATTCTAGGATGTGGCCAGGCTTCGTTTGTTTGGGTGATAAGAGGAAAATAAATGTAGAGGTAGACAAAAAATAAGAGAATACAAATAGCGGAGGCACTTAACCCATACCGAAGCCATAAAGGAAGATGTTCAAGTCTAATTTTTAGTTTTGAGTTCATATTGTTTATTTCTTTTTGAGCCAGAGGCGCAGGGCGTATACCGCGATGATGGCGAGGCTGCCGAGGAAGAACCATAATGCCAAATCGGGAGAGGATGAGGTGACTGTGGAAGTGTCGATTATCGAAGGAGCTGCTTTCATCATTGCAGTTTGAGGGAGTTCTTCAATAACTGTTTCTGTTGCTTGAATTGATGTTTGATTCCACCATTGGATAAGCTTGATTATGCTACTCATAGCAATAGCGGCGCCGACTAAGGGTAAGAGGTCTTTGATTTTTTCCCAGGCGGTTTCGACGCTATGGGGAGCGATGAGGATATATTTTTTGGCTAATTTGTAATGGTTGATTTCACGGCCTTTTTTGCTGTAATGAAATTCTTCGATTATGACTAAACCGGCTTGTTTTAGTTTTTCGAGATGGTAGTGGAGGGTTGAGAGAGGGATGGATAATTTTTGAGATAATTTTTCTTCTGATTCGTCTTGTTCTGCCAAGCTGTTGAGGATTTTTCTGCTGGTGTCTGAAGTAATGGTTTCGGCGAGCTTTTTGGTCTTAGGGTCATTGAGGTCGACTAGGAGGAAATGGTTTTCAGACATTGGTATCATGATTCATTTCAAATTTATATACTTTTGGATAACTTCCAGTGGAGTTGAAGTTATCATTCATTTCCCCAAAACATATAAATACTCTTTTCTCTTTTGTTGGCTTGATGGATGTGCATAAATTACCGTTAAGTGAAGTATATGGGGCGTTGCATTCTTCAGCGAAAGGACTTAGTACGGCGGAAGTGGAGAAGAGGTTGCAGCAGTATGGGCAAAATAAGTTGGAGAGTACACAGAAGCATACGTTGCTTTTGAAGTTTTTGAAGCAGTTTACTAATTTTTTTGCGTTGTTGTTATTATTTGGGGCGGGGATTGCGGGTTTTGCGGAAACGGTGGCGCCAGATGAAGAGTATATATATATTGCGTGGGCGTTGGTGGGGGTTACTATTTTTAATGCGATTTTTACGTTTCTGCAACAGTATAAATCGGAGAAAATTATGGCGACGTTTCAGAAGATGCTGCCGGCACAAGCTGATGTGTTACGTGATAATAAACGGCAAAGTATCTTGCTAACTCAACTTGTGCCAGGGGATATTATTTTTTTAAGTGAGGGTGATAAAGTGCCGGCGGATGCACGTTTATTAGAACAGAATCTTATGAAAGTGGATCATTCGGCAATTACGGGGGAGTCTGAACCACAATTACGGACGACGGAGTCGACGCATGAGAACATATTGGAAACACGAAATGTAGTATTGTCAGGAACGTTAGTACAATCAGGAGATGGAAAAGCAATTGTGTTTGCGACAGGAAATATGACACAGATGGGGAAGATTGCACAATTGACACGAAAAACGGAAGATATTTCTACACCTCTTCATAAAGAGATTAATCGATTTATTCGAATTATTTCAATTATTGCGATTGTGTTAGGGCTTTCTTTTTTTGGTATTGGAGCGGTATTAGGGCATGGCTTACTGCCAAGTTTAATTTTTGCAATTGGAATAATTGTGGCAAATGTACCTGAAGGGTTACTGCCAACGGTGACGTTAGCGCTGAGTATTGGGGCGAAGCGAATGGCGAAGAAGAAAGCGTTGATTCGAGATTTGGAAGCGGTTGAGACGTTAGGGTCGACGACGGTGATTTGTACGGATAAAACAGGAACGCTGACGCAGAATAAGATGGAGGTTTCTTCGTTATATGCAGGGTTTGAGGAATATATTTTAGACAAAGTGAACGTAAATCGTGAACAGATTATGCTGTTGTTGAAGACAATGGTGTTATGTAATAATGCGCATACACAGAAACAGGAGAAATGTTTTTTTGGAGATCCGACGGAGACGGCGTTATTATCATTTGCTTCAAAGTATGTTAATGTAAGAATGTTGTTTACGAAAGAGAAAAGAGTGCATGAGCTGCCCTTTGAGTCAGGAACAAAACGAATGATTACGCTTAACAAAGTAGGCAACAAAACAATAGCATATCTTAAAGGGGCACCAGAAGTAGTTGTTGAAAAATGTTCTTTTGTTTTGGTTGGTTCGAGAGTTGTGAAAATGAATTTAAAACAGAAAAAGAGACTGCATATAGCGGCATTACAAATGGCTTTTCGAGGGGAGAGAGTGTTGGCGTTTGCATATAAAGAAACAGGGATGAAATTGAATGAAGAAAATTTTGTGTTTGTTGGATTGACTGGAATGACAGACCCTATTCGAGAGGGGGTAGTTGAAGCGATTGAAAAATGTAAGACGGCGGGGATTAGAGTTATTATGATTACAGGAGATCATAGTATAACGGCGGAGTCGATTGCACGTAAGATTGGATTGATTGAGCGTACGGCGAAAGCGATAGTAGTTACAGGTGAGCAACTTGAGAGGATGGATGAGACGAAATTGAAGCTGATTTTAAAAAAACAAAATGTGTTATTTGCGCGAACGAATCCGGTTGAGAAATTACGGATTGTACAGGCGTTGCAGGAAATGGGAGAAGTAGTGACCGTGACTGGAGATGGGGTAAATGATGCGCCGGCGTTAAAGCATGCGGATATGGGTGTGGCGATGGGGGCGTCAGGAACAGAAGTGGCACGTGAAGCGGCAGATATGATTTTAATGGATGATCATTTTGCGACGATTGTGAGCGCTGTTGAAGAGGGGCGAATAATTTTTGATAATATTCGTAAGTTTATCAATTATATTTTAACAAGTAATGTGCCACAGATTATTCCGTTTATTGCGTTTGCTTTGTTGAATATACCGCTGGCGATTACAGTTATTCTTATTTTATGTATTGATCTAGGAACAGATATGTTGCCGGCGATTGCGCTGGGGTCGGAAAAAGCAGAGTCAGATGTGATGAAGAAAAAACCGATTGCGCGTAGTGAGCATTTATTGACGAGAAATTTGTTGCTGCATTCGTATTTATTTATAGGTGTTATCCAAACATTGGCTGGATTTTTTGCGTTTTTTGGGATTTTGTTGAGTTCGGGTTGGAATTGGGGGGAGCAGTTTGTGGCTAGCGATCCGCTCTATCAAAAGGCGGTGACGGCGTTTTTTGCGGCGATTGTTATTTGTCAAATTGCGAATGTGTTTATCAGCAGGACCAGACGACAATCGTTATTTCGTACGGGGTTGTTTACAAACAAATTTTTGTGGTTAGGGGTAGTTGTTGAAGTGGTGTTTTTAGGAATTATTGTATATTTGCCGCAGACGCAGGCGTTTTTTGGGACGCAGCCGTTAAGCGCATTTGAATTGTTGTTAGGGTTGCCGTTTGCGATTTTTATTTTCTTTTTTGATGAGATCCGAAAGTTGCTGCTGCGGAAAAGAGTGGCAGTTGTTGAGAAATATTTTTCGTGGTAGAGTTTGAGTGATACAAAATGCTGCTGATTAGAAGATTATATTTCTTTTTGAATAGTTAATACATTCTTCTTTTCCCATTCTGTTTTTAATGCGGGAAGAAGATAAGGTTTATAGAACGTGAATTTGGAAGAAGATAAATGAACAATGCTGCGCACAATACCTACACATGAAAGTTGTTGACATGTACATTCCATTTGCCAGTAAGGATTGCCTTCGGTTATTGCATAATTGATGGTTAATTCTTCATTGAGTGTAATATCTTTCATTGCAATCGCAATGAATTTGTCATTGTCTTGTTTTAGGCCAAGATTAGGATTGCAGGAGTGATTGACATAACGCCAGGGGTTGGAATCATGCGGTGTTATCCAGATGCCAGGACTGATGTTTAGATCGTTAGGGTAGGGAGAATTTGCTTCGTCTGTGGTGTATTCGTCTTTACGTATTGTGCCTTCAATGACAAAAATATGTTCGTCTTTGAGAATTGGTTCTTGTGCAAATAAGCCATGGCCAGTATTTTTAGTCTGGGCGATGTGGGTTTTTTTCATTATCTATCAACTTTTTTTACATATCTGGATGGGAAGATTAGCTAAATGTTTAAATACTTTATGATGATGAAGAGGATACATGGAATTAAAAAATAAAGTAGTGCTAATTACAGGTGGAAGTACGGGAATTGGTAAAGAGGCATCTATTGCTTTAGCTAAAGCAGGAGCAAATGTAGTTATTGCATATCACAATACAAAAAAAG
>CAXNDX010000030.1:0-12548 GCA_964201585.1 Candidatus Woesearchaeota archaeon
GCTAGATCATATTGAGGTGATTAGTCCGAAAGGTGAGAAGTTGAGGATTGCGCAGAAGGAATATTTAGTGTGCCGGATTAAATTTGATAATTTCTTTGCAAATATGGCACGAAAAGAGGGGGCGAAAATTTTAGTGAATCATTCTTTTCAACGTAAGGAAAATAATACGCTAATTATTAAAGATACTACAAATAATGTTGAACTTTCTATCACTCCAGATATTGTGATTGCAGCAGATGGACCACTTTCTCCGACCACAAAAGCGTATGGATTTTATCATGCGGCGCGGGAGAATTTTTATGGGATTCAGGCAACAGTGCAAGGGGATTTTACGCCAGGGACGTATCAGGCGTATTTTGGCAATGAGATTTGTCCAGGGTTATTTGCATGGGTGGTGCCAGAGTCGGCAACGCAGGCGCGAGTGGGGTTAGCGACGAAGCGGGAGACTAAAAAGTATTTTGATCAGTTTATGAACGAGAGAGGATATACACCGGTTGATATGCAGGCGGGAGCGATTCCGGTGTATGAGCCACAACAAGTGTTGTGTAAGGATAATTGTTATGTGTTAGGAGATGCGTCGTCGTTTGTGAAAGCGACAACATTAGGTGGGTTGATTCCGGGATTGAAACAGGCGGAAATTGTTGCTAGAGGTATTATTGAAGGACGAGGCAAGGTAGAGGAAATTGAGCGAAAAGTGAGGGAGTTACGTCGGCGATTGGGGTTGCATTTACGTCTGCATCGAATGTTTCAGAAGTTTTCGGATAGCGATTGGAATCGATTAGTTTCGTATATGAATCAGCCGCGAATCCAGAGGATATTGCAGACGCATACGCGGGAGAATCCGCTGCCGATATTGGTCAAAGCGTTGGTGCTTGAGCCGCGATTTTTGTATTTTTTGAAGTATGTGGGGTGAATTTTGGGAGGTTAGTTTACATTGAGTCTTATTTTTGTGCGGAGGTTATCAAATTTTTTATTGTTGAAATAGGTTACTTTAAAGAAGTCTATTCCTACAGCTTTAGCAGCTTGTCTATCTGATTTGCTATCTCCTATAAAGAGGTAATTGGTGAATGGAATATTCTTGTCTTTGATTAACGTAAAACCTTCTTGATGTGGCTTTATCAGGGCAACATCGTTGCGAGTGATAATTTTTTTGAAATGGTGGGAAAGATTATATTTCTGTAGCATGGTTGTTACGGTCTTTTTGGTATTGGAAGACCAGAGATAGTACATGTACTTCTGGGAGTTTTGAGGCTTTTTGAGGAATTTGAGGAGAAGAGGGTTAGGGAATACTTTTGTTGTGAACGTCGTTTCAAACCACGTATTGTTTTTGAGGAATAATTGTTCGGTTGGGGGAAATTTTGAGACGTATTTATTTTGTAATTCGCTGAGTGAGATTTTTCCAGTAGTGTACTCTTGATAAATGGTTTTATCTAAAGTGATTAATTTCTCTTTAATCTTCTCTTCCCAGCGGTCCCAGGGGAGAATTAACCAGCAAATTGTTTCATCAAGATCGAAGATGAGATGGGTTTTAGAATGAGTGGTAAGATATGTTTCAAGAGGAGAATGAATTAGAGAGGACATATATAAAAAGAAAAAAAGAAAAAAGTATTTAATTGTTTGCTTTATTGAAGCAATTTTAGTCTTTTGCCAAGCGGAAAATTGCACGTACGCTGACAATTACCACGGATGGTAAGACAAAGGTCATTAGGGACCACAATACGCTTTCTAAATATGGACCAATCGTTTGAATTTGGCCAAGCGCACTGCCACCCATACTTAACACGATTACTAATGCGGTTACATATAAGATGTAATCTCGTGTTTCATTCTCCGTAATATTTGCGAATCCGACACCGATCCCTGCTAAGATTAACACACTGGTTAAAATTGCTGGTAACATTGGATTCACTTTTGCTACCAAAGGGGATACCAATCCTAACAATAACGCAATCACGATACCTGATGTGAATGCATATGCTAAAACGGTATTCATTGTTTTTTTTGCATAATCTGCCATAGTTTTTTCCTCCACTCTTTTTTTTATGAATTTTACCTTTAATAGGTATATTTTAGGTTAAATTGGGGGTTTTGTTTAAATATTTTTCTTAAAAATGGGCTTTATTCTCTCTCTACTCCTTTTGATAGAACTCACCTAAACCTTTTTATATTTGGTTCTTTCAAAGAGATTATGCCAACATTAATTGCGAGTCTTTCTACGGGAAAAGGAACATGGACGGAAGTGAGTAGGATTATACAGACGCAGCCGTGGACGAAGATATTTTTAATTACAAATCAGTTTGGTGTGGAGAATTTTACGTCGAAACCGGTTACGGCGGAGTTTGTGCTCATTGATCCGAATCAAGAGGTGGGTTTGATTACGGAGCGGATTGTGGGGCAGTTGCGGGGAAAAATTGATGATTTTGAGATTGCGTTGAATATGGTATCGGGTTCGGGAAAAGAGCATATGGCGATTGTTGAGGCGGTACTGGAGTTAGGGTTAAATTTTAGGTTGATTACGGTTGTGAATAATCAAGTGGAGACGCTTGGGATTAAACGATAAAAAGAGATAAGAGTCAAATAAATGAAATCTGGATGGATATATCTTTCGTAAGCTTCTTTTATCTTTTCCGGACGACGTAAGTTTCAGGAAATTAATTGCAATTTCTTTTTTGCTTATTTTTATTCTTCCTCAGCCTTCCGCAAAATTTTCCCCATCACTTTCCCTTTTGCTAATTCGTCAATTAATTTATCCAAATAGCGAATTTCACGCATGATTGGTTCTTTTATGTCTTCAATTCTAACACCACAAACCACCCCTGTAATCAGTTTTCGTACGGGATTTAACTTAGGAGCTTTTGTAAAAAATGTTTCAAAATCTATCTGTGTTTTCAGTTCTGCTTCTAACTCTTTTTGAGTATATCCTGTTAACCAACAAATAATTTCATCAACTTCTGCTTTCGTTCTCTCTTTTTTCTCCGCTTTAGCCACATAATGAGGATAAACACTTGCAAAGCTAGTGGTATATATCCGATGCTTTGTCAGGATTGTCATTTTTCTTTTCTCTTAAACCATTTTTGTGCATTTGGTCTGCGATGTGGACACCCAGGCCAACAACAAGGTCTGCGCTTTCCTTTGAGAAGATCTGTACATAATCGCCCTATATGCTCTCTTCTTGTTTCTGGTTTCTTAACAATAGTAGTCCAGCAAATCCACTCGTTACGTGCGAGAGGTGTAAGACTATTCCATTTCGCGAGTACAACCAAATTAGAGGTTAAAATTTTTCGTAAATCTGCTGGCACTTTATGCACTACATTGGTAGCGATTTTCATTTTTTTAATAAATTGTATTCACTTTTCTCCCATTTGATGCAGCCCCATCAAGTTTCCTTCTGTATCTTGAAAGCAGGCAATCCATCCCATGCTTTTTCCAATCTCTTGTTTCGGCAAACAAATTTTTCCGCCTTTTGCTACTATTGTTTTGAGCATTTTATCTATGTCTTCAACATGAATATAGTTCATGAATGGCTGTCCGGGATTAACGCGTTTCATCATCCCACCGTTGATGGCGCCGGGCTTTATTGGCATCATCTTATCATCAACAGGGGTTGTTCTAACTCCATAGTATTCATGACCTGAGTTTTTGCCCATTTCATATTTATTTATCTGCCACCCAAAAATGGTGGTATAGAACTCTTTGGCTCTTTCTATATTATCTGCAGGTATTTCGAAGTGAACGATTCCGTTAGTTGCGCAATCTTCATTTTTTACTTTTTTAGTATTTGTTTTGGTTATCTTGGTTGTTTTTGCCATGTAATTTCCCTCTGCATTTTTCTTTTCAGCCTGTTATTTCGTCATAATCTTAATCAGCCATCAGGAATTTCCGGCTCAACTAATTTTTTTAGTTTTTCTAATGATTCCTGCCATCCCAAATAACACATTTCAACCGGTATAACGGCAGGAATGCCTTCTTGGGTTATTTTAAGTTCTGTGCCGCAGGAAACTTTTTTGAGCCAAACTGAGGTGATCATTTCTCCTGGTAAATTGGGGTTATCAAATTTGTCCGTGTATTTTAAGAATTCATTGGGTTTTAGTTCTAGGACTTTTCCACCAAAAGAATGGCTATTCCCAGTGGAAAAATTAACGAATGACATTTTATACTCGCCACCTACTCTTACATCCATTTTATGGATAGTACATAAAAATCCATAGGGGGGGATCCAAGATGCATATGCGGTAGGATCTGTAAAGGCACGATAAACCTTTTCAGGTGATGCTCTAAGAACCCTATGTAATGTTACAATGTTATTTGTCATATTTTACTTGCCTCCTAAATGTACGATAGTTTCAAAACCACCAACCGCCATACGCTTCATATCAAATACATTCTTGCACTCTTTTTTGTATTTTTCTTTATTTTTCTCCATTTCTTTCATCACTTTTGCATTAACCTTATTACGATATGCTTTTGACTTATAGACTATGAAAGAGAATAAAACTGTTTCACTTGGCTTTGCTCTTGTCATTTTCTGGAATGGGAAACAACCCCATTTTACAGCATTCTTGAGATCTTCACCTATACATTCAACATATTGAAGTGCGCCATATTTTATCCATATTTTTCCTGCATCAGAAGCCATTTTCTGATAGACTTTCAAATTCTTTGTTGGAACTACCAATACATATCCATCAACATATCGTTTTGCCATAATTCTCACCTTATTATTTAAACAGATAGTTAATGAAATTTATAAATATTTGTAAAAAAACAGTATCTCTCGAGCCCAAAACTATTGTCTCGCTCTGCTCGTTATTAATTAATAATACAATCTAAAAAACTGCGGTGGCAAGGGAATTTTCGATGAGAAAAATACTTCTACGTTCGTTTTGCTCACTTCGACCACGCTGCACTCTTCTTTTGGTTCGGGTCGGCTAAGAGTATTTTGCATATGTTAATCTATTTGTTACATATTTTTGCTATGTGTTCTAATTCATCACACCATACCACTGGTATAAAATTCTGTCAACGCCTTTGAGGATTTGTTCATTTTCTCCAGTGATGGTGACACAACTTCCAGCGAGATTTATACCTGGGCTTTCATTGGTGAGGTCTAGGATGATAACGGGTTTGTTTTTGGTAGTTGTGCAGTTGATAATAGCCCAATCTTTACACTCAGATGCGTTTTGGGTACAGGCGCCAATAGTTGGGCGTCCTAGGCCTTTGAGTAAATTGATACGTAATTCAGTCATGGCAAGATTGTAATATTTATTTACAGCTGTGGGGTCAGCGAGAGAGACGTACATTTCTTTTGCGAGATTGAATGATTTTGGATCAAATGTGCCGGTGATTTTTACGTCTTCGACTTCTTTTGGTCCGTAACGGAGAGGGATTTTGACTGCTTTGCCATCATCTAAGGTTACTTGTGTCCACCATAAACCATCGGCTTTAATGAAACTAAAGCCGTTATAGACGTAGCCTTTCTGATCACCAAGTTCTTTTTCGAGATTTTTATTATGAAGATCATCAATGGTTACCGCACTTTTGTCAGCGTATTTATCATAGAGAGTGAAACCAATAAAGATGGATGCGAGGATGCCAAGAATGGTGATGATGGCGATGAGTAGGTATTTTGAATCGCTGGTTTCTTCTTTTTGATTTTCTTCTTGAAGAACTGATTTTACAGTGGAATCGGTTGCAGAATCTATTTTTTGTACTTCGATATCAGAGGATGTAATGTCAATACTTGCTTGGTATCGAGGGTGATGTTTTGATTCTTTTGTTGGATGTTGAGGGTGTTTTTCTTTGAGTTCTGAGTTCTTTATGTTATTTTTTAGGGGGATATTTTTTTTTGTCATGAGGTACCTCGAATAGCTATCTTTTTTTTTATTTTTTAATAAAAATAAGCCCCTGCCGAGATTTGAACTCGGAACCTGCGCCTGACTCTTCATTTGATTTTGCAATGCAATTCGTTGTATACGAGAGCGCCGCTCTACCGTTAAGCCACAGGGGCGTGTTTTAGGAGCAAAAATGGTGTTCTTTTTAAAAAAGTATCTTTCGAGAAGTTTGAATAATTATCTTTCTACTCAAACTTATCGAGAGATAACTTTGAATTTTCATCAAAAAATCAAATTGTTCAAAGTTCTCTTTTGTTTTAGAAAGATGGAAAAAGGTGAGAATAGGGGTCTCAAGTTATAATTTTGAAATTATTTCTTGTTTAGATCCTGCTTTTTTCTGGCAGTCAAAGCAGATTGGGTATTGTTTTCTTGAACCTGGTTTATAGAGGATTGTACCTTTGATTTTTTCGAGGAAGAGTTCTTGGATTTTAGTTGCGCAGAGGGAGCATTTGGTCATTTGGGGTTGTAATGGAGAGGGATTTTAAAAGCTTTCACTTCTTTTTGTCAAAAAAAGTCATAACACCAGTGGAAACACTGAGAGGATTATAGCCGCCTTCTAATAGGACGAAATAAGGGATTAGAGATTGGTCAATGATATCCCAGAGAGTTTTATACACTTTAGGAGAGAGGCAGAAACCACCTTGAAATGTGTTGCGATAATCAATGTAATCCATGGCAAAGGTATCAAAGCCGGCGCTTACGGCGATGATATCTGGTTTGAATCGTTCAATTAATGGAGGGATAGTTCGTTCAAGTGTTTGGATATATAATTCATCGGTTGTGCTTTCAGGAAGGAATTCTAAGTGGGTGTTTTCTGAATCGCCTTGTTCGATGAAAGGCCAGAGTTGTTCTTGACCAAGAGAGTAATAAAAGATGTGAGGGTTTTCAGCTGCATATGAGAGTGTGCCATCGCCAACATGTAAGTCGGTGTCAAGAATAAGAACTTTTTCTCCTTGGCGGGAGAGATATTCTGCGGCAATGGCCATATTGTTAAATATGCAAAAGCCGTCGCTTTTATCAGCATGGGCGTGATGGCCAGGAGGACGAACAATAGCAAATGATTTTTTACCTTGCTTTGCGTTTTTAGCGGCTTCAATTGAGGCACCGACGGCATAGCAGGCCATGATATAACTCTCTTTGCAAAGAAATGTGCCGTTTAAGGTGGCGGATTCGTGATCGCGCAAGTTTTCACAGATTTCTTTGATTTCTTCGATATATCGTGGGGTGTGAAATAAAGAGAGATAATCTTCGCCTGATTGAGGACGAAGAGCGTGAATATCGCCTTCACTAACTTGGGCTTTGGCAACTAATTGTTGAATAAAAGGGATGTCTTCGACTAATATTTCTAATCTACTTGCACGCTCAAGAGATTCTTCGGGAAGAGTGTCTTGCATAAACGAAGGGTGGTAAATTAATAAAGAGGGGTGGTAGTTCATATAACTATATATTAGTAATAACAGATATATAATAGTTGCGGTGGAATTGGAAGATATCAAATTGAATGACCACTATATAGTAATTAAATTAGAAAAGTTTATAAATAGGCTCTCTTTTTAAATAAGATGGCACTTTTTACTCAATTATCTGCTGAAAAACAGATTGAAGTCTATCTTACTAGTTTGAAAAAGCAGCTTAAAGAGGGCTTGATTGATAGAGATGAATATGATACAAGTGTGGCGTTGTTGAAACCGAAAGCGAAAACGACGGCACGTAAAGTATTTCTGATTGAAGAAGCGGGACAGGATGATGAGTTGGTACGACGATTAGAAACATTATATTATCGTGAATTGTTTGGACGAAAACCGTCCGAAAAAGATCACAAACTGGAAAATGAAGTGCTGGTGGGTAAAGATGAACAACAATTAGCAGGGGCGATATGGTATGCGATTGAACCAACTAAAGCGTATAAGAAATGTGTCTATCTTGATATGATTTTTGTAGGTAATGAGTATCGAAAAACGGGATTAGGAACACAATTGATGTTTAATTTATTATCGCAAACGCCAGAAGGGCATTCGATTATCACCTATGCATGGAAACCAGTGATTGATTTTTATCGACGGCATGGTTTTTTGAGCACAGATGAGGAGTCGACGAAAGGAGGGCAATTATTTCTAAAGATGGTGCTGCCGTTAACAAAGAAGTCATTTGATAAGTATTGCAGAGAAAAAGCACATGTAGGAAATTATTTTGATGCGTATGATGAATTAATTTCAGAGGATGAACCGATTTTTAATGTGGATTATCTTAATTTATTTGTCAATAATGTTGCAAATCTGACACCGGAACAGGAATCTGATTTTAGTGTAAATCCGTTTACCGCATTATTGTATCATCGGGCAAAGCAAGAACATGTATTACTTGCTACATCATGTGGAAAGTAATTTTTATTGAGCTGTTTTGGGTGGGGAGTATTTTTATTTGGGTTTGCTCTCTTTTTAACCGCAAGGCATATAAAACCGCTTTCTTCTTTTAAGGGAATGGCAAAGAAACGTATTGCAATTATTCATCGGGAGAAGTGTCACCCTAATGAATGTGGGAATTATCTTTGTGCTAAATTGTGCCCTGTCAATCGGATGGGGACAGAGTGTATTACAGCGGATCCGGTGACGACGAAGGCAAGAATTGATGAATTTTTATGTACGGGATGTGGGATTTGTCCTAAGCGCTGTCCGTTTGGGGCGATTGAGATTATTAATTTGCCAGAAACTTTGAATCGTGCACCAATTCATAGGTTTGGAGAAAATTTATTTGAGTTATATTCATTGCCGACGCCGATATTTGGGCAGGTGACAGGAATTGTTGGGAAGAATGGCCTTGGGAAGTCGACGGCGTTTAAGATTTTGTCAAATATTATTCAACCTAATTTAGGAAATTGGGAAAAACAGATGGAATTTTCTGAATTTTTAGCGTCGTTTAAAGGGACAGAGATGTATGCTTTTTTAGATCAGCTACATCGAGGGGCAATTACGTTTTCATATAAGCCACAGCAGGTTGATTTGATTCCCAAGCAGTTTACGGGAACGGTGCGAGAGTTGTTACAGCGAGTGGATAAAAGTGATAAGAGTGAGAGAAGTGTACAAGAGAAGGAGAAAAGATTATTAGAAGTTGTAGCGCAGCTGCAGTTGACGCATTTTTTAGATAATTCATTGACGGCGATTTCAGGGGGCGAATTGCAGCGAGTGGCGATTGCGGCAGCGGCGCTGAAGAATGCGAATTTGTATTTGTTTGATGAACCAACGTCTTTTTTAGATATTAAACAGAGGATTAATGTGTCTAAATTTATCCGAGAGTTGACAACTGAAAAGACGGCGACGATTGTGGTTGAGCACGATTTGATTATTCTTGATTTTATGACGGATAATGTGAATATTATGTATGGGTTTGAGGGGGCGTTTGGAATTGTGTCGGGCATTAAACCGAATAGAGAGGGGATCAATGCGTATTTAGAGGGATATCTGAAAGAGGAGAATATGCGGATTCGCGAGCATGCGATCAAATTTGAAAAAATACAGGATTTTAAGAAGGGGACGAGAACGCCGTTACTTAGTTGGAAAAATCTGAAGAAAACGCAAGGGAATTTTGTGTTAGAAACGGATGAGGGAATGATTCAAAAAAATGAGATTATTGGGATTTTAGGGGAGAATGGGATTGGGAAAACGACGTTTATTAAAATGCTGGCAGGAGTGTTGAAAGCGGATGCTGGAGAGTTGAGTGAGGAAGTAAAAGTTGCGTATAAATCGCAGTATTTGGAGACGAGTTCGGATATGCTGGTGTCGGAATTTTTAGCGCGGGCGATTGATAAGTATACGAATCAATTGATTAAACCGTTAGATTTAGAAAAATTATTTGAGCAGAAGTTGTCGGAATTGTCGGGCGGGCAGCTGCAGCGGGTGTCGATTGCGTATTGTTTGTCACAGGATGCGCAATTATTTTTGTTAGATGAGCCGTCAGCGTATTTAGATATTGAGCAGCGGCTGCTTATTTCCAAGATAATTAAGAATATTGCGTTTGAAAGAGATTTAACGATTATGGTGGTTGATCATGATTTGTTATTTTTGGATTATGTCTCGGATAAATTAATTGTATTTACGGGTAAGCCGGCGCAGATGGGGAAGTTGCAAGGGCCGTTTAGCATGGAGGAAGGGATGAATGTATTTTTAAAAGAGTTGAATATTACGCTACGTAGAGATTTGCAGTCACATCGGCCGCGAATAAATAAAGCGGATTCGGTGAAAGATCGAGAGCAACGGGCAGAGAATAAGTGGTATTATAGTTAATTTGTGAAAAAGGAATTTTTATGATAAAAAATTATATTTTTGGCTATGGTAGTTTAATGGATACGGGAAATAGGTCGTTAACGCTGCCAGAGACACGAGAGGTGTTGCCAGTTCAAGTGCAGGGGTTTGAGCGGAGCTGGAATGTGGTGTCCATTTTACGTTCGTTTACGGTGCTTGGGGTAATGCCATCTTTGGGGGCTTATTGTACAGGAATTATTTTTCCAGTTTCTGAAGTTGAATTGAGAAAATTAGATTTAAGAGAACAAAAATATGATCGAGTTGAGATTGAGGCAAAAAATATTAAGAGGAGTGGTGCATTTCAAAAATTGTATCAAGATGGAAAGATATGGACATATATCCCTGAAGAATCGCAAGCAGTGACAAGTCAATATCCCATCGCACAGTCGTATCTGGATATTGTGTTACGCGGAAGTTTAGAATTTGGAGAAGATTATGCTCGGAATTTTATTCGAACAACGCAAGACTGGAGCGAATATTGGGTTGATGACCGTGAGGAACCTAAAGCAAGAAGAATAATGAGAAATAAAGAGCTTGAGCAGAGAATTGATCGGTTGTTAGAAGAAGAGATACCTGATTACTTTTCTCAAAGAGTTTAAATACTTAAAGATTTTTTGAGAAGAAAAGTGGATGTTATAACAATTGACGAAGGTGAAATCTATGACAATGAGTAAACGAGATGTGGAAAAAAGATTGAAAGATGTGAAAGCAGATGTTGCGGCATTGGAATTGAAATGCAAAGGCGGTAGCGGAACGAAGGATGATTATGTTCAGTTGGCGAAGTTGAAGAAGAAGTTGTAATTAAGATATGTCTTCTTTTTTTTATTTTGTTATAGAGAAGTTTGAATAATTATCTTTTTACTCAAACTTCTCGAGAGATAACTTTGAATTTCGATTAAAAAATAGAATTATTCAAAGTTCTCTATAGATAAATTTTGTTTGAGAATATTTTTTCACGCTACTTCTTGTTCTTCGGATCCTTCTTGTTCAGGTTGTTTTTTTATTTTTTTCTGAGGTGGTCTATAATCTGGTCTTTGTAATGTTTTTTCTAATTTTTTGAGTGCACCGTTTTCTATCTGGCGGATGCGTTCGCGGGTGAGACTAAATTGTTGGCCCACTTGTTCTAAAGTGAGCTCTTCTTTGTCGTGAAAGCCAAAACGTAATTTGAGTATTTTTTCTTCACGGGGATGTAATTTTTTGAGTCTTTTATGAATGTTGTCTGCGTCTTCTGTTTGCATAACGACTTTTTCAGGGGAGGGGGGGATATGGAGATGATCGCTTAAGACAAATTCATTGCTGCCATCAATTAAATCAAGCAGAGATGATTCTTGACTTTCGCCTACTTTTTCATCTAATGATTTAAGATGATCTTTTTGCGCGAGGAGTAATTTGACTTTGGCAAGAGGGATTTTTAATCCGGTGGCAATTTCTTGAGGGGTTGGTTCGCGGCATTCTAGTTTCCAAAATTCTGTGTTAAAGTGAGAAATTTTATTTTTAGTGTCGTGCATATGTACCGGCAGGCGAATCAGTGAACTTTCTTCTTGGGTTGAACGCTGGAGTTCTTGGCGTATCCACCACGTAGCATAGGTTGAAAATTTGTACCCTCGTTTCCAGTCATATTTTATGGCGGCGCGGCGCAAGCCAAACATGCCATATTGGAGCGCATCACCACGATCAAACCCTTTGCGGGTATAACTTGTTGCGATTTTAGGGATAAGACGGGTATTTTTGAGCACAAAAGTATTAATTACCTCAAGAAAGTTATTTTTGGCGTTGGTATATTCAGCAAGCAGGTGTTTACTTTCAACGAGACGAGTGTATTGGTCCTGTCGCGACTTTTTAGAAGAGGGAGAATGATTTAATTTAAGAAAGTCAGAGGAATAATCAGTGCAGATTGCCACGATTTGGGTTACTTTTTCTTCTTGCCAGGGGAGAACGTTAAATGCACTCAGCCGGGATGTATCTTGCGTTGCATTAATTAGTTCTTCAAGAGAGGAGGTGTATTTATCTATAAGAGATGACGCTTGTTCTTTTTCAAAGGGGAAATATTCGCGAATTGAGGCATACTGTTGCATCTCTTGATTTTCGGTCAATTTACCCGTTGCTAGTTTTTCTTTTGCGTTGTGGAGGAGCGTATAGATATTAGAGAAAAATTGTTGTAAATCAGCGTTATAATTGAATTGGAGGGTGATGATTGCGTTTAACGCCTGCTGCATTTTTCCTTTTTCCACTTCTTTTCGTCTGCCTAAAATGATTTCCCCTTCATGGTCAAGTAATTGATAGCTGTGGGTTTGGTTGAGAAAGGTGGTTGCGGGGTCGTGCAACACAATAGACGCGGAAGGTGTGGTAGTTACGTGTT
>CAXNDX010000031.1:0-12354 GCA_964201585.1 Candidatus Woesearchaeota archaeon
CGAATTAAATTAGCAAGTACAGAAATTGAAAAGATTAATCAAATCTGCACTGAAATAAAAGACATTGTGCAAAAAACCGGCGTCGACATGAAAGGTCCAATTCCTCTTCCAACTAAAAAATTAAAAATTACCACTCGTAAATCTCCTTCAGGTGAAGGAAAAGCTTCTTGGGAACGCTACGAAATGCGTATTCATAAACGATTAATCGATCTTGGCGCTGACGAACGAACTTTACGTTTGGTCATGAGAGTTGCTATTCCTGAAGGATTAAATATTGAGATAGAGATGGTTGATAATTAATTGAACAATCATCCGAATGGTCCCGAAAATTAACAGATTTTCAAGGACCAGAAGGTCTTAATATTGAAATAGAGATGGTCGATAATTAATTTTGAGAACCAATTTAAAATAAGAACCTAAAAACGTTCTTTAATCAAAAAAATAAAGTGGAACATGAGGAGTTAGAAAAAACTCCATGACACTTAATATAATTCTAACAAGTGAACCAAAAGGCTCAAACCCTGGTGGTAAAGGAAAAACCACAATCTACGGAGAAGAAAAAGAAATTTATCTCAAATATTGTAACATATCCCACATCAGACACCCAACGTATTTTAACGCCCAACACCAACCCATCTATGAAGCCATAACCTTCGCCATGGCCCAAAAATTCGGTCTTGTGATTCCAGATTATTATGTTCTTCTCAACGAAAAAAGAGACCTCCATTTTACATTTGCAAAAGGAATAAAAAAATTAGCTGAAGACAAACCCTATTACTTGCTCTCCGAACTCGTCCAACTCCCAATTAATGAAGATCCTCTCAAAGTAGAACAACAAATGAGACGAGAAAAAATATTTCGCGACATCCTCCTCATTTCAGATATCTCCGGTAAAAAACAAAATTTCTGTTACTTTGAAACACCCAAGCCCCATATGTTCTATATTGATCTTGGCTGCAGTTTCGTTGATAGCGTCGGCGGGATATTACAACAACGACAAGGAAAATATATCGAACTCTCAAAAAAAGAATATAAAGCAAAGAATAAATTGATCCAAAAATATTCAATTATGAGCCGTGATTATCAAAACATATTTTCTCTCACCGAAATAATAGATTCAATTCAAGAAATTCAAATTCCCACCCTCAACCCCTGCAATGTTCGCACCGTAAAAAGCCTTCTAACTCCAGAAGAAATAAACGAAATACGAGATATTCTCCTTGCCAACATCTCGCATACGCTCAAAAAACATAAAGAATCAGAATTTCTCATCCAAAATTAAATGTGTTTTTGAATCTGTTCTAAAATAACCTCATACTCACTTCAACAAATCAACCACAACTCCACTCTTCACTTCTTTTCCATCGCGTTTTAACGGCCGTTGCAAAAAATAATTCGTAACTATATGTAATAAATCTTGTGCCCGCGAATCATATCTCCCGCTTCCCGCAACATCTAATTGATACAAATTTTCCCACACGTTCATCTCCATCTCAAAACGTTCATGAACCACACGTGATGTAAACGAAAACGGCACCGAACGCGGATGCATCACCCTTAACACCATCTGTTCAGCAAAAGAAGGATACATCCCCATAAAATAACGTCGGCGAAACAATCCAAACGAATCATCTCCTAACGGAAGAATAATATTTTCTAACATCTGATTCTCTTTTTTCTTTGCCGCAACCCATGTTTTTGCCCCGCGCAGATATGTCAAATTCTCTCTTCGTGTATCCGCCGCAAATAGATGAGTATAAACATCCTGTGAATCATTTAAAAAATCATATGTTAACCGCACTGCCTCTCCAACCACTTTCCATTCATGCTGCACCCGAAACCTATCATAAATCATAATCAAAACCCCAATTTACAATCACACTCTTATTCTGATGGTATTCCAAGCGCCGCCTGTAACGCCGCAACATCAATTTCTCCCTCTTGACCAGTAAACGTATCCGTAACCGCTTTCTGTTTTGCCGCAATCCTCATCTCTGCCAGAGGCGTTGCTGCCGTAGATTTAAATTGATTCGTCAACCTTTCCCTATCCACATTCGATCGTTCCAATTTTTGCAAACGTAACGTTGGACTCTCAGACTCATCACGATAAATAGATCCATATTGTAAGAGACGTGTTGAAACACCCTGCAATTGCGCAAGATCCCGTTTCCGTGCATCATCTGATAACAACATCACAATCGCATCTAAAAATTCATACTGAAAAGGAATTGCAGCCCGATATAACTGTCGACGTCGCGCAAATAAATCATCTTCGCTAATCACTTTATAATTACCTGAAAACGGCAGCTGACCTGTAATTTCCACGTACAACAACACCCCTAACGACCACGCATCAGAATATGAATTTGGCCCATACGCTTTGAGAATTTCAGGAGCTTGATACCCTGCCGTTCCCACCGCTAAATACCTATCTGCCAACTCATGATAAAATCTCGCCGAGCCAAAATCAATCAGATGGAATTGTGATTCTCCCTGAACATCACCTAATTCACGCAGCACATTTGCCCGCTTCACATCATTGTGATAAATTGAATGTGTACGCAACACAAGTAAATCCTCTGCTAAATCCGCAGCACAACGTACAATATCTTTTGGATCCATAATCCCAAAATTCTTTTCATTCTCATTTGCAAATCGTGCACTCATATCACCCAAACAATGTCCCGGCTTTTGTTCCATTAACGTCCGTAAATATAAATCACCTCCCGCAAAAAATAACTCATGATCAATGCCAATCTCACCGCAAAATAACCGTTGCACATACCTCTCCCCTAATCCTGTTCGCGCCAGATAATCTAACACTTTCACTTCCCGAAACGCATTTTCAATACGAAAACATTCTCGTTTATTAGAAACTTCATATAATTGCCCATCACAAACAACTCTTTCTGGTATTAACTGATACTCTTCAACCCCTCTCACACTTTGATCAGAATATACATCCAGTAACACAGGCTGCACTTTAAGCAATACATCTTTACCATTAGTACCAGAATACCCCTCTCTAAAAACAACCCCCATACTCTCCCACAACTTAGGCTTCTCATAAAACCGCAACCGTTGCGGTACATCAGCTGCAAAAGAACAACGTACTAACTTCTCATATAACGACTCTTTCTCTCCTTCGCTCATCCTCTTTAAAATCAAACTCCTATTTATAAAACTTTCTATTTAAACTACTTACTAGTAACAAAAATATAAAAGTAAAGATAATCCCAAAAAATCCAACAAGTTTATATAGAATCTCAAGTACATCAAACCATGTCTACAACCAATTTCTACCCCGCCTCTTGGCAATGGCTCTTCTACATCCTCGGCTGGTTCTTTGGCACTTTAACCATAATCTTCTGGATGATGATGTACATGGCCTATCTCACCTACGATAAACCAAAAAACCTCACCTTCATCAACAACAACTTTCATAAAAGAATCTATCTGTTCGGCTTAATTACATCTATCATTTTTATTATAATAAGCTGCACAATATATTTATTAGAATATAGAGTATAATCCCAAAAATTAATTTCAACCGATTAATCCAAAAAATTATCTCATAAGATGCGTTTGAATTAATTCTTCCAGTACACTTTGCGCAAGTAAACCTTTCTGCACATGCCGTACTGTCCTATTCTCCATAAACACCGTCTTGGGAAACATCTCTGCATCAGGATAACTTTTCACCATCTTTTTCAATGCCTTACTCGACTTATCAAAATGAGCAACCCCAAACGCAATCGACTGTTCTAAACCATCATCAGAAGAAGCATATTTTCCCGCAATATCCTCAAAAACCTGCCTATAAACCCCACATGCATATCCTCCATTAATCCCCACCATTAATACCACTCGCGGAAATTGAGCAATATACTTTTCATAATTATATACTTGTGTTGTACCCATATAATAAATTTTACCAGATTTATTTTTAAACTTTCCGTAAGAAATCAGGATTAATACTTCTCCACCAATCTATCCACATTCTCTTTAACCTCTCTTCAACTCCTCCAAATAATCCCTCAGCTCAATCGCTTTCTCAAAATCAAGCTTCTCCGCCGCAATTCGCATCTCAGCTTCAACTTCCACCATTCGACGCAATACATCAGAAGATGCCATATGTTTCAACCCTTTAATCACTCGTTTCGTCGCCGCCACATTTTTTAAAATAGTCTGCGGCACAATTCCATGTTTTGAATTATACAATATCTGCTCCTCACGTCGTCTACGTGTAATCTCAATCGCTTTTCTCATCGACTCCGTCACTTTATTCGCATACATAATAACTCTTCCGTTAGCATTACGCGCCGCTCTACCGATCGTTTGAATTAAACTTGATTCATCACGTAAAAACCCTTCTTTATCCGCATCCAAAATCGCAACTAACGACACTTCCGGCACATCCAACCCCTCACGCAATAAATTAATCCCAACTAACACATCAAATTCGCAAGCTCGCAATCCGCGCAATAACTCAATTCTATCTAAACTCTCAATCTCTGAGTGCATATAACGCACCCTAATCTCCTTTTCCGCTAAATAATCAGTCAAATCCTCTGCCATCTTTTTGGTAAGCGTTGTCACAAACACCCGCTCCCCGCGAGCAACCACCACCGCAATCTCAGAAATTAAATTCGCAATCTGCCCCTCAATAGGCCTCACATCAATCAGAGGATCTAGCAAACCCGTCGGACGAATAATCAACTCTACCACCTGCCCACTACGTTCAAGCTCATACCTCGCCGGCGTCGCTGACACAAACACCGCATGCTTCAAATACTTTTCAAACTCCTCAAATTTCAACGGCCGATTATCAAACGCCGATGGCAACCGGAATCCATACTCAACCAAATTCTTCTTGCGCGAATAATCCCCTTTATACATCCCATGCGCCTGCGGAATCGTGCGATGACTCTCATCAATAATCAATAAAAAATCATCGGGAAAATAATCAAGCAAACAATACGGCGCACTCCCTACAGATCGCCCATCTAAATGCCGTGAATAATTCTCAATCCCACTGCAATACCCAACCTCACGAATCATCTCTAAGTCATACGTCACCCGTTTACGTATCCGCTCCTGCTCAAGCAAACCCAACGTCGGCGCATGTTCCTGTAACTCTACAAGTATCCCCTGCATCGCCGAATTCATCTTCTCCTCTGGCGCCACGAACTGTTTTGCCGGAAATAAATTAATCGTATCAAGAGATGAAATCATATCAAGCGTCACCGCATGCAATTCGCTAATTCTCTCAATCTCATCACCAAAAAACTCAATGCGAATAATTGATTTGTCATACGCCAAAAATACATCAATCACATCCCCTCGTACTCTAAACCGTCCCGCCTCAAGTACATCATCATTGCGCATATATTGCATTGCAACCAACCGCTCAATAATCATCTCACGACTAACTCTCTCCCCAACTCTAACCCTAACAGACATCGATTTGAAATCAAACGGATTCCCTGCTCCATAAATACACGAAATCGACGCCACCACAATCACATCCTCGCGAGATAACAACGCCGCCATCGTCTTTAAACGCATTTTTTCAATTTCAACATTTACCGTACTCTCCTTTTCAATATACGTATCCGTCGTTGGCATATAACTCTCCGGCTGATAATAATCAAAATACGAAATGAAATACTCAACTCTATTTTCTGGAAAAAACTCTTTAAACTCCGTATACAACTGCGCTGCAAGAGTTTTATTATGTGCCAATACCAATGTTGGCTTCTGTACCGCCGCAATCACTTGAGCCATAATAAAAGTTTTTCCGCTCCCGGTAATCCCAAGTAGCGTTTGTCTATTATGTTTAGAATATCCTTCAACCAGTTTTCGAATAGCCTCAGGCTGCCCTCCGGCAGGTTTCATAGATGAATGTAATGTGAATAACATAATAGAGAAATAAGATGATTTTTTATTAATATATCTGTGAATTTTAATATTTTTTAGGTTCAAAAGATAACAAAAATACAAAGAAAGTAGCACTAAAAGCTACCATCATCAATCCAAAATTAGAATATAATATCTCTTTTTCTTGTTTATCAACTATGGATGAACTAAAATGAAAAAAGAACAAGAGGCCACTGATGAAAATAAATAAACACAAAATTAAGGGAAATATCAAAGTTCTATTTTTTTAAATAAAATGAATTAGATTATTCTGCATAGTAGCGGCTACCCCCTCTCCTGCTATACGATTCAACGCCTTCCAATTTATACGGATTCTTTGGTTTTCCGATACACTTATGTTTTTCAGGCAACCTATGATTAAAGCAATGCCAATTTAGGCAATAGTTACAATAAGATTCCTCCAAGATTACTAAATTTTTTTTACAAAAACTACAAATACCTTGTTTTTTAGAATTATTTTTTAATGTTTTAAATTCTTCTCTTTTTATTTCTTCTAAATCTGAACCATTATATCCACATTTGTGAATTTGACTATGCTTTTCACAAAAAAAAGAGATGCATTTTTTACATTGCTTTAATACCTCAATCTCTTGTAATTCATTACATGACATACACTTATTTCCACCAGATTCATTGTTTCTCTTTATTATCTGTTCATAACATTTTTTACAGTATTCATATCCTTTTTCTTCAAGAAAATTATAATATATTTTTTGCCAAAAATAAATCTTTTTCAGACATGATGTACAGTTAACCATTTTATATTATAAATGTCGTTGGAATTATTAAACTTTCCCCTGATTAAACGCCATCTCCCTCTTCTTCTTATTATACGCAAGCACATACTTATGTACACTATCCCGAATCGAACGAATCAACAACATCATCGGACTATTTACATCAAACTTCAAACTCACATTTGAACCGGGAATATAAATCTCCTCCTCTTGTTTAGCCAACCCAATAATAGGTATTTGCACACCCACCCTCTGCAATGCTTCACATGCAACCCCCAACTGCCCAAGCCCCCCATCAATAATAATCAAATCTGGCATATTCAAATTCTCATCACGCAATCGAAGATACCGTCTATAAACAACCTCTTTCATCGCTAAAAAATCATTTTGCGTATCAATCGATTTAATCTCAAAACGCCGATACTCGCCTGGATTAGGTTTCCCCGCCACCCACTGCGTCATCCCCCCCACAATAAATTGATCCCCTAAATTTGAAATATCAAAACATTCAATCACCATCGGCATCACAGGTAAATTCAACTTCTCCTGCACCACCCGTAATACAACATTCTCAAGCGCCATACGCGCATTCTTAAGCGCCAATTCAACCAACTCTTTCTTCTCACCTTTGATAGGCAATAGTATACGAACACTACGATATGAAAATCTTGCCAAATACTCTTCAACCACTCGAGTCTCATCTTCCAAATCAACATTTATAATAATCTCATGCGGGACATAATTCTGCGAATAATATTGTGTAATAAAACTACGAAACACAGATTCTGCATAATCAAATCTAAACTCTTTCTTCCCAGAAATAACTCCTTTTGAAATTGAAAATAGCACAATCACAACTTTCCCACCCTCCCGCTCCATCACCACCACATCCTGATCAAACAGTTTAATCAAATCCACTTTTTGTTTGTCATTCAAATGCCCAATCGCCTCAATCATCCGTTTCTTCTCAAGCGCTACTTCATATTTTTGCACAGCTGCTGCATCACTCATCTCTTGCTGTAATCGTTTCACAACCTCAGCAGTATCGCCTTTCAAAAACGCCATCGCTTCTTTCACCTGCAACCCATACTCTTTTTCATCAACTTTCCCAATACATGGAGCAGAACATAACCCGATATGATAATTCAAACACGCCCGTTTCGGCAGCGTTTTGCACACTCGTAATTTAAACAACCGCACACTTAAATCAATCAATTGCCGCCGCGCATAGCCATCTGTATACGGTCCAAACAATTGCATCTCTTTATTACCTTTCACCACATTACGCGTAGAAAAAATCCGCGGAAACTTTTCGCCACTCAACCCAATATACGCAAACGTCTTGCCATCTTTCAAATTAATATTATATTTTGGCGTATGCTGTTTGATTAACTTATTCTCAAGCAGCAGCGCCTCAACCTCTGAATCCACAATAATAAAATCAACAGAAAAAATCTGCCGAACCAGCAATGTTGTCTTTGCATCTTTCTCAACCGCATTAAAATACGAACTCACTCTCTTATGTAAATTCTTAGCTTTCCCAATGTAAATAATAGCACTCGAACTATCTTTAAACAGATATACTCCTGGGTTTTGGGGAATAGTGGATAGATGAATCATATGTATAATAAAATCTCATCATTTTAAAAATATAGCATTCAATTCGCGAAATCTCTTCAAAATTACTTTTTCTTTTTTATCGCTATAACTTCAATTACAACATCGCAACCTTCTTTCACCGTTTTATTAATTTCAACAATTGTACTAACCGGCTTAGCGGTAGAAAAATATCTATTTCTAACCGCTGAAAAATCTTTAAATCTAGAAATATCTGTAACATAAATAACTACTTTAACCACATCATCAATCGTTGCTCCCCCTTCACCTAAAATTTGTTTGATATTCTCAAAAATGAATTCTGTTTGACTGGCAACGTCATGCGCTGCCACAACATTTCCTTCTTTATCCATTGCAATCTGACCTGTAACAAAAATAAATACAGAATCACCCACATCCACGCAAAGACCATGAGAATAAGATCCTAATGTTGGTGTAAAATCTTTAGGAGTAAGATATGTTTTAGTCATAGGAAAATAAGATAATACAACTTTATAAACTTTATGAGGTCATACATAATTTTTCGCTCAACGCACTCTCTTCACTTTCCCCAGCACCCCTCTCAAAAACATCCCCGTATACGACCGCTCCACATGCACTATCTGCTCAGGCGTTCCGCACGCAATCACTTCCCCACCATGTACTCCTCCTTCCGGCCCCATATCAATCACATAATCACACGACTTAATCACATCTAAATTATGTTCAATCACATAAATCGTATTACCTTTTTCAACCAACCGATTCAGAACCTGTATCAATTTGCGCACATCCTCAAAATGTAACCCAGTTGTCGGCTCATCAAGTAAATACACCACATTTCCTCGCTTCACTTTCGCAAGTTCCCGAGTTAACTTAATTCGCTGCGACTCCCCACCCGATAACGTCGTCGCACTCTGCCCCAATTTAATATATCCAAGACCAACATCAAATAACGTCTGCAATTTTCGTGTAATCGAACTATGTGCATCAAAAAAGGGTAAAGCCTCATCAACACTCATCTCAAGTACATCCGCAATATTTCGCTCTTTATACAAAACATCTAAAGTATCTTTATTATAGCGCTTCCCATGACAATCCTCACACTGCACATATACATCTGGTAAAAAATTCATCTCAATTTTGATAACCCCATCTCCAAAACATTTCTCACATCGTCCTCCTTCAACATTAAACGAAAACCGCCCAGCCGTATACCCGCGCGCTTTAGCTTGTTTCGTAGATGAAAATAACTCTCGCACCTCATCAAAAATCTTTGTATACGTCGCCGGATTCGATCGCGGCGTCTTCCCAATCGGATCTTGATCAATAATAATCGTATCTCGAATCTCATCAGGCACCTCAATCCCCCCATGCTCACCAATTTTTCCCACCTGCATCCCAAACTTCTTCTGCAGTGCTGGAATAAACGTCTGCGACATAAGAGTAGACTTCCCCGAACCAGACACACCCGTGATTGCGCATAACACCCCTACTGGCAACTTAACAGTCACATTCTTTAAATTATGTTCCGATGCATTGTAGATAGTAATCCACTCTCGTACTTTTCTACGTATCGCTGACACTTCAACTTTTTTCAACCCAGCCAAATATTGCCCTGTTAAACTAGATGTATTTCGCATAACCTCCTGTGGCGTTCCCTGCGCGCAAATATGCCCACCATGGACTCCTGCCCCCGGACCAATATCAACAATATGATCTGCGGCTTTCATTGTATCCTCATCATGCTCAACTACAATTAACGTATTACCTAAATCACGCAAACGATGAAGTGTCGAAATCAATTTCGCATTATCCCGTTGATGCAACCCAATCGAGGGCTCATCTAATACATAAAGTACTCCCATCAAATTCGCCCCAATCTGCGTCGCCAATCGTATCCGCTGCGCTTCTCCACCCGATAACGTCCTAGCAGTTCGAGACAAATTCAAATATCCTAACCCCACATTCTTCAAAAATCCTAACCGATCACAAATTTCTTTTAACACCTGCTTTGCAATAAAGAACTCTTTCTCACTCAACTTCCCCCTCAACCCCTCAAAAAAGTCAACCGATTGCTCAATACTCATATCCGTTACATCAATAATCGATTTACCTAAAATCTTCACATACAACATCTTCTCTTTTAATCTTTTTCCAGAACACTCAGCACACGGACGTGATTCCATCAACTGTTCAAACTTAACCTTGCGATGTTCCGATTCTGTATCACGAAACAACCGCATCGTCTGTGGAATCACCCCCTCCCATCCCTCCTCCATATTCATCGCCGCCCCATTACTCCATTTCCCAGATAAACGTTTCGTCGTCCCATATAACAACACCTGCAACTGCTTAGACGTCAACTGTTTAATCGGTGTAAACAAATCAAACCCATACTCTGTAGCAACAATCTGCATTTGCTGCGCCCGCCACTTCAAATCTAATCTCCCATACACTACTAACGCTCCATCCATAATCGATTTATTTTTATCCGGAATCAATAACTCCGGAGAAATATCCATATGTTCACCTAACCCTAAACACGTAGAGCACGCTCCAAACGGCGAATTAAATGAAAACATTCGCGGTTCCAGCTCCTCAAATACAAAATCCGGATGATTCGGACACGCCCCAAACGTAGAATAAATTGTTTCCCCAATTCCTCTATCAATCTCACCTTTACGCTGCACATTCACATTCATATCCAATATAACTAACGTTCCTTTACCCGCATGTAACGCCTGTTCAACTGCTTGCGATAACCTCACTCGTGTATCATCCGAAATAATAATCCGATCAACCACCGCCTCAATCCAATGCTTCTCATACCGCTCCAATTGTGCACTTTTCAATTTCACTTGCAACTCATCTAAACGATAAATCTCCCCATCCACCCTAACTCGAACAAACCCATCCTTTTTTAAATCGTCAAACACACCCTCATGATTTCCTTTCATTCCACGAATAACTGGCGCAAGAATCATAACCTCTTTACCTGCATCCGCCATCAGAAGCGACACAATATTTTCCGCTGACAACGGCTTAAGTTTGCTCTCACATTTAGGACAATGAATCACTCCAACTCGTGCAAATAACAGACGCAAATAATCATAAATCTCAGTAACAGTTCCAACCGTTGAACGTGGATTCTTCGACGTCGTCTTCTGCTCAATTGAAATCGCCGGCGACAACCCCTCAATCGAATCAATATCTGGTTTATTCATCAAGCCTAAGAATTGCCGCGCATACGCAGACAACGACTCCACATACCTTCGCTGCCCTTCCGCATAGATCGTATCAAACGCAAGAGTAGATTTACCCGAACCTGACAACCCCGTAATCACAATCAATTTATTTCGCGGCAACTCAAGCGAAATATTCTTCAAATTATGCTCCCGTGCCCCTCGTATAATAATTTTATCCAGCATATAAATTCCCCCCATACCCAATTTATAAAACTTACCTCTTCAAAATAGAGATTAAAGAGATAGATTCCAGCCCTATTTGTTCACAACAAATTAGAATAAAGTTATTTATAAGCCCTGTGGCCATCTGACCAGTGACCAGTGGGTTTAGAGTAAAATTCATTGATATACTAAACCATAAGTAGAATTACGAACTATTAAATGATGGTTTAGTATACAAGAAGCCACAACAATTAGGAAAATTAATTGTGGCTGAGTATATAAAAAAATTACCCAATAGAAAGAGATGGACTCAACAATCTTACTTAATAACGTGATGAAGTAAAGATAATCGTAACACAATCTCTTGATATTCTTTTTCCGAAATCCCTAACCGTTCCATCCAATTTCTAAAATACAAAGCTAAAACATCATGTCTGGGATGTGCTTGATGAAATGTTTCAAAATCTTTTCTATTTTGAATTTTATCAGCCACAAGCATAGCATTTACATCTTCTAAAAGTGATAATCTAATTTCATCAATAGAGAACTTTGCAAAAAGCAATTTGTAATATTTAGTTTGCACCGATAGGTGCACAGATAAGCTTAAAATTGCGCCATTGCAAAGTCTCTTAGAGAAGTTTGACAAGAAAAGATGAATTATTCAAACTTCT
>CAXNDX010000032.1:0-12311 GCA_964201585.1 Candidatus Woesearchaeota archaeon
CCATCCCTCACATCGATCTCAAACCATTGTGCATAAAGCTCAACCTCAAAGGCGGGCTCAAAGAAATCGAACACACTCTCAACCTCAAACGCCCCTCACATTTGTACGGCAGCCCCGTCGAACTCTGGAAAGCTTTCCACGCCTCTGGCGATCGAGAATATCTCCAGCTTCTTCTTGACTACAACCGCGAAGACTGTGAAAATTTGCAGAGAATAATGAATTATTGTTACAAACAGTTAGCCGCTGTTCTAACACAAAATTTAAATAGAAACCATTCTCTGTAAAATGTATGGGGAAAATACCACGCCATATTCCTTCTGAAAAAATCATAGGCTACGTCATTGTTCATGATAAAGTATTTCTTGCCTATCCTGATGATGATAAAGACTGGCATGAAATCGTTTTAGTATTAGCAGTGGAAGATGATACAGACAAAACAGAACTGCTTGCTTTAGCAGACCTTTTCCTCCAAGGCTTTCGCAGTGGCATGATTCGCAGAGAAACAGGTTGTCTTCCTCAATTTGATGGCGATGCTCCTGGGAAACAAAAAAAATCACTGCAAGTATTACTCCAACATATTATGGACAACCAAGATGATCGTTTTGCACGAATAGTTGTCGAACCACTCGCCGAAAAATATCCTCTTGCCAAACCAAAATATATGACCAAACGAGAAATACAAGCATTAGCAACAAAACTTGGAATGAAAAGTATATAAACACCATTTCTTTTCCAATTAAAACATGACCCACACTATAACTCCTTGGGAAGTTAAAGGCACAATTGATTACAATCGCCTCATCAAAGACTTCGGCTTGCAGCCATTCCCTCTACTAAACACTCTCCCTCCAGAATTCACCAAATTCCCTCTTTTCCGCCGCAATATTATTTTCGCCCATCGTGATATAGCAAGAATCACTGACGCTATCAAACAAAAAAAGAAATTTGTCATGATGACCGGTCTAATGCCTAGTGGCAAATTTCATTTTGGCCATAAAATGGTCGCCGATCAAATGATCTTCTATCAATCTCTAGGCGCAAAAATTTATCTCACCGTCGCCGACATCGAAGCCTACAATTCGAGAATTCCTGATATGAAACAACTGCGTGACACCGCCATCCACGAATATCTCACCAATTACGTCGCTCTGGGTTTAGACTTAAAGAAATGCGACTTCTATTTCCAATCAAACCGTTCAACCGACGGCAATAAATCAAACGCCTACTACACCCTCGCCAACATGCTTGCCCGTCATGTCACATTCAACGAAATGCAAGCCATCTACGGCGAATTATCGCCTGGCAAAATGAGCTCCGCATTATTACAAGCATCTGATATGCTCCATCCCCAATTACAAGAATTCGAAGGCACACCTCTTCCTGTCATCGTTCCTGTCGGCGCCGATCAAGATCCTCACCTTCGCCTTGCCAGAGACCTCTCCGGACGCATCAAAGAATTCAAATTCATCCAACTCAGCTCAACCTATCATAAATTTATGCCCGGCTTAGACGGTGGCAAAATGTCCTCCTCTAATGAAAATTCCTATATCGCCCTCACTGACACACCTGAAGAAGCAGCAAGAAAAATAAAAAAATACGCTTTCTCCGGCGGCCAAGCAACACTCGAAGAACACCGAAAATTAGGTGGCAATCCCGATATTGATGTCGCGTTCCAAATGCTGCGTTACGGTCTTGAACCAGATGATGCTAAACTTCAAAAAATCGAAAAGGACTATAGATCCGGCAAACTCCTCTCCGGCGAACTCAAACAAATCCTCATTGACAAAATAACTCTCTTCCTCAAAGACCATCACGAAAAACGAAAAAAAGCCGCAAAAGAAGTCGAAAAGTTCTTAAAATAAGCCGATTTTTTCAAAAATCATGAAATACCAACCAACCATCCCTCATCTTCTTAATATTGAAAGAATCGGCTATCTTACCTCAATGGTAGGCGGAATAGGGGTTGGCTTTGGCTTACAAAGCTATTTTGAACAACACCAACCTCCTATTATCGAAGACGCCATTTCTGTAATTTTTCTTCTTGGCGGCGCAGTTATGGCGTACAAATCCCATCAAAAACGTCTAGAACTCGAACAAAAAGAACTTGAACAAAAACTAACACCTCCCCCCTATTTATATATTCCTCCTCCTCATTCTCTAGATTATCTAGTTCAAGATAAAAAAAATAACATTTAACCTCAAGAGTGCATTTAACCTATCTTTTTCAAATATCCTCTTTCTCATTTATAAACCCCAAACACAACCTTTAAAAACACCAAAATATTCATTAGAGTATAGAGGTGATAGAGTGGCAAAAGCAAAAAAACAAAGCAAAAGTAAGCGTACTGCTTCAAAACGTCAAGACAAAAGTTGGCACCCTACACCGTTAAAAGGCAGTTTCATGCTCATTTCTATGCTTGGCATTCTTGTAAGCTATTACCTTGTCCTACCACGTAGCCTCAATTTTGGCGCCTCATTTATAATCATCTTCGTTACCATGTTCATCGCATCATTAATCAGTATGGCCAAAGCCCCTATAATCGACGAGAAGATATAACTATGACCAAATCTGAAAAAATAAATTGGAAATTTCCCGCTCGTAGCGTCTTCTATATGCGCTTAGAAATATTTATGATTGTCGTGTTAACGGCTTTCATCTTTTACCTCTCTTTTGGCTTCACCCAGGGTTGGTACACCGTGTTATACGCACTCTTATTTTTAGTCGTCTACGTCATCATCGCTAACTTGATGCAATTAATCCGCCAAGTTGAAGACGCCTACCAAATAACTGCATCCGAAATCAAAATTCACCGCAAAACCCGCTTCTCAAGTGATAAAGTTCGTGTCCCATTAAAAGACGTCACTGGTCACAAACTAAACAAATGGTTCCTTGGTGGTTATTTATTCACCAAAAACGGCCCTCATATGCTTTATTTCAACACCAAAAAAGAATTGGAAAGTTTCGAAGGGATACTAAAGAAATACGTCAAGTTACCAAAGAAGGGAAAGTGATACACACCTAACTGATTATTTAAGATATTGAATAGAATGGAGATAATCAAATATTTTTGAATATTAATTGAAAATGTACACCTGTTTATCTTCCAAAAATTTCTTCAACTACAAGTGGTAATTGGGTGTAATCCATATGAAATAGTTCGTATTTGAGCACTTTTTCAACTTTTAATGTTCCTCTCACAACTCCACCAACGTTCAATAGATAATCCCTCATAAGATTGACCAGTGGATGAATGGTTTTTCTAAATCCTTGTGCTGTTAAAATGAGTGAGGTATATTCTTCCTCCCCTCGTTTCTTAGGCATATATGCTCCGCTCAATCCTGCATCTAAAAGATGACGTATTACCTCTGGATTTGATTTTTCAGCATCAAGGGTTAGATGTATTTCTATATCTCTAAATTCTTCATTTGGTAGGCCTCTCAGAGATCTCTTTTTAAGATTAAATGGAACAGCTATTCCTTCTACATATTTAGCTGATTGAACTAGTTCATCTATGGTGATTACTTCTCCCTCAATATATCCTGCAAAATCATAATCCTTACAGACTTTAGCAACTCTTTCCCAACGCTCTTCAAATTCTTGTTTCTCTCTTAATTTCAATGTCAAGTGAGGGCAAGGGGTAGTTATACTTGCATATCCAGGAGGATGTCCTGTAAAATTAGTATAATAAAATCCCAACTCCTTTTGGAGATAATCAAACAATTTACTCTTATCACCTAGATTAACACGAGAGTCAATGTGGATATGAAATATGCCTGGTTGCACGGTTTCTTCTAATACAGTTTCGGTTGAGGTCATGCTACAAATTAAACCAAACTCATACTTAAATAATTGTAGTCTTATCTAAGATGACAAAGTTTATATAGAATTAAATGTATGTGCTTTATATGGTTGAATTAGAAGTATTGGAAGAATTAGGATTATCACCTGCCGAAGCAAAAGTATATCTCGCTTTGGTAGAGACTGGCTCAACACTTGCAGGTAAAATTATTAAGAAAACAGGATTACACCGCGGAACTACTTATCAAATACTGCAACGATTGAAAGAAAAAGGACTGGTTTCTTCTATAGTTAAAGGAAAGAAACAATATTTTGAGCCAGCAAATCCTGATAGACTAATGGATTCTTTAAAAGAAAGAGAGGAAAAATTGCAGGAAATCTTGCCATCACTCAAAGCAAAATTAGAAGCCAGCAAGGAGAAACAAGAGGTAACCGTGTATTATGGAATTAAAGGGATCCGCTCTGCACTTGATAAGATGATGCAGGAATTAACCCCTGGAGGAGAATATTATGATTTTGGTGTTCCAGGTTCATTTCGAGAGTTAATGGGCCATTATTGGGATTTGTGGCAGAAAAGAAAACAAAAGCAAAGTATCAAATCCAAAGTCATTTTTAATGAAGAGATATTCCAGAAAAATCCTCAATTATTAAAAGATTATTATGGCAAAGCCAGATTTCACTCTAAAGAATATCCCAGCACCACCGATACAATGATCTACAAAGATACAGTTATTTTGTTGATTTGGACTGCTAAGCCACCTATTGCAGTGGTAATCAAAAATAAAGATAATGCTGAGAGTTATAAAAATCAGTTTAGATTATTATGGAAGATAGCACTAAAAAAATGAAATTTCATAATGATAATGAGGTTTTGGGAGTTGTTTTTCTTAAAGTAAGTCTTCATCTCTTCACATCAAACTTTTCTTTCGCCTTTGATTCCTTCCAGAACACCACATGTGACGCCCGCTTCTCAAATAACGCAATCGCAATCCTCGCCACATTATCATCCGTATTAACCCCATGTTTGATTGCAACCATCTTCGCTTCCGCTAAGCAAGTATTCATAATCTGAAAATTCTCCTCAGAGCACTGCTCCTCGCATCTCTTCTCCTCATCTACACTCAGAAATACCTCTTCCCAAATCGGATAATTCGTCCCTGCAACCGTTCGCGGAAAACTCTTTGAAAACGCCATAATTACCTACTTCCCCTTACTTGCTGTTGACTTCAATAAAGACAAAATCTCATCTGCCGTCTCTCCCAACTCACTTAACGTTGTTGTCTCCGCCGGTCGATGCGCCGTTCCCTCTCCTGCTAACTTATCTGCCCATAAAATATTCTGATGTATCACATCCAATCGCGCTTTAATCGTCTGCAAATGCTTTGCATCCATTTTACTCTTTGCTCCTTTTAGCGCATTGATTGCCTCCTCTATTTTTTGCTGCTCCGTAGCTATAATTTTCAAATCACTCTGCAGCAACGCCAACAGCTTCGCTTTATCATCCTCATACCTCTTCTGTACAACCGATAAAGTAACATTTCCTTTTCCAAATAAACCTAACATATATCATCACCTTCTGTTTAATTTTATATCACGAATAATTACCTTTTTCTTAACCACTTTCCTCTTTTTATCTTTTATGGAAGAACTCAACTTCATATCAGTACTCTCTTTATTGCGATAGATATACTCAACCAATCGCATTGACAACGGCGTCAACAAAATCGAAACCATAATCAACAATAACATTGACGAATATAATCCAGTAATATTCTGTCCTACAAAAAAATCAGGCCGTGTCGTCGCAAGAGTAAGTAATGCACTCATCACAACTAACGTCACTTCACCATACGGAATCATCCCGCAGCTCAACAATAAACTCTCTTTTGTACTATATTTGCTCCATTTCGCAACCAGAAACGCATTCCCTGCCTGCAGCACAATCGCAACTCCTAAAAACAATAACGCCCTCAATATATTTTCTCCAAAATTCTCAAAACTAAGTAACGAACCCGTAAACGCAAAAAAGATCGGAATAAAAAACCCATATGATAACGAATATATTTTTTGCACAAACGTATGATTCTCAAACACCGGCGAACGTGATAAAATAATCCCTGCAAAAAAAGCTCCTACAATCGAACTTAAGCCAAAACTCCCCGCCGCCCACGCCGCAAGTAATACTACAATCACCGCTAACGAAAATTGCGCTTCCTCCACCCTAAAATTCATAAAAAACGTCGTCATTCGTGGCAGATACATAAACCCCAAATAAAACAAAATAAAAAACGCCACAACTGATAACAACACTTTACCAATCTCCCAAATAATATCTCCGCTGCTCCCCGTAATTATCTGCGCATAACCCACCACCCCAGTTAATAGAATCAAACCCGTAATATCATTTAACACTAACGTCCCAATCAACGTCTTTCCCGCCCTCGAATCAATCTCATTCACTCCAATCAACGATCGCAGCGACACCCCCATCGACGTTGCTCCTAACGCCACCGCTAAAAATAAACATACAAGCACCGAAAATCCAAGATAATAAAAAAACCCTGCAATTACTCCCACTGCAACCGTTGAACTTAAAAACGAAATAATCATCGACGTTTTTTTATACAACAATAAATCTTTAATATTTCCATGCTCAAACCCTGCGATGAATATTAAAAAAATAATTCCCACTTCCGCTAACGAATGAAACACCTCATTTGGTTGAAATAATCCAATCAACTGCGGCCCTAACACAATTCCTGCCAGCACCTCTCCCACTAGCGATGGTAACCCCACCTTCTCTGCCAATTCCCCTAACACCTTCGCACATAGAATTAATAACGCTAAAATTAAGATAAACATAATTACTTCCATTTTTCCCTCTACCGCTCCCGAATCGCTTTATATTTTTTTAGAATCGCAATATCAGTAATAATTCCAACCACTCTTCCCCTCATATCAACAACCGGCAGCATCGACAAATCCTCATCATACATAATCTTTGCTACTTTTAATACAGTATCCCTCGGCCCAACACTCAAATCATGCACATTCATAAAATCTTTAACATATTTCTTAGATTTAGTAAATAACGACTTAATCTTTCGTAAATCTATCTCTTCTGATTCAAACTCCGCTGCCCCTACATCTAACAATAATAATTCATGCTGACTAATCTCTCCGAGAAATTTTCCCCTCCGATCCACAACCGGCAATGCCGACTCCGGCACTTTCACTAACGTTTTAATAACCGTATCAATTGGCTCATCCGCATATACTTTTGGAAACTTCTTCACCATCACCTGTTGTACTAACATACTTCAAGAGAACAAAACAACCTATTTAAACCTTTCTTCCTCTACTTTTATAAATCCTTCTCATATTCCCCTCTTATGGCCCAATTCTGGCGACACGTCAACATCGTACTCACGAAAGCAGACCTCATCATCGAAGTACTTGACGCTAGAATGATTGAAGAATCCCGCAACAAAGAAATTGAATATAAAATAATTGAACGCGGCAAAAAAATATTATACGTCATCACCAAATGCGACCTCGTCGACATCGCCCAAATTAAACAAGCCCAAAAAACCCTCAAACCCAGCGTCTTCATCTCAAGTACTGAAAAACTAGGTACCACTATTCTCAAAAAGAAAATAATGGAAATCAGCCACGGTGAAAAAATAACTGTGGGCGTTGTCGGCTATCCTAACGTCGGCAAATCATCATTAATCAACGCGTTATCAGGAAGAAGCTCCGCTCGCACCTCCTCCGAAAGCGGTTTCACCAAAGGTATGCAAAACGTTCGCGTTAACAACAAAATCCTGCTCATAGATACACCTGGAGTATTTACCACAGAAGACGAAACCGAATATAAATACGTCAAACTCGGCTCCATCGATTACGCCAAAGTCAAAGACCCCGAAACTGCTGCATTACAATTAATCCAAGAAAAAACCGCTGAAATCAAAAAAATATATAAAGTGACCGGCGATGATGAAGAAGAAATTCTCAACCAACTTGCCATCCTCTTCAACAAGATCGGCAAAGGTAACAAACCAGATTTAGATGCCACTTCCCGTCTTTTACTGCGCGAATGGCAGACCGGCAAAATGAAAAAAGCCTATGGTAATAAAGAAAAATAACAGTCCCTAATACAAAGAAAAATAAACCACTCAATCCATCCCTCTTTATGGCAGAAACAATCATTGAAAACATAACTCCACAACAAGCAAGAGAACTACTCGCTCAGAAAACAATTGAGATTCTCGACGTCCGCACATCAGCAGAATACCAAAAACAACACCTCCCAAATGCCATAAACATCGACTTCTACCTACCAAATTTCCTAGAATTGCTAGCCCAACTCGACCCCAGTAAAACCTATCTTGTCCATTGCCGTTCAGGCGGCCGCAGCACTAAAACCGTCTACTTAATGTCACAACTCCACTTTCGATATCTTTATAACGTGCAAGGATTCCTTTTTCCCGAACCATGAGAAAAGACATAATTGTGCTCGTTGTAACCTCGCAAGACAACATCCTTTTATTACATCGCCATACCACAAAACGCTACGAAGCAGGTAAATGGGAATTCTCTGTATCCTTAGCTAACGAAAGCAATAAATCTCTGGAACAGCAAGCCAAAGACAACTTAATGTTTGACATTGGATTACATGGCACTCTGCTTCGTAAAGGCCGTGAGTATGCAGTAAAAATCCAAGACGACGAATGGACCGTTCACCCATTCTTATTCTCCTGTTCCCAATCCGTCGTTGCCATTCGTAAAACTGATCATTCCGAATGTAAATGGGTTCCTCTCACTGATATCAATAAATACCCTCTTGTTGAAGGCCTAACTAAAAATTTAGTTTCTGTTGGATTATCTAAATCCGTGTAAATAATTAATCATTTTTCTAATTTATTTTTCCTAAAATTATTTCCCATTCCCATACTCCTTCCCAAACAATTCCACCAATCGCCCCGCCATCTTCTCTCCAATCCCCTCAACCGTCATCAACTCTTCTTTAGAAGCATTCACTAGTTTAGTAATCGACCCAAACCTCAAAAGCAGCACCTTCGCCGTCTTATACCCCACATTTGGAAGCGACCCTACAACATACTCCTGCTGCTCTTCAACCGTTCGCGGTTTGCGTTCATGCAGCGACACATCTGAACCTTTCTCCTGCTCTCGGCGCGCCATGATCGCAAACAGCGACGCCGTTTCCTTCGGATTCTTTGTATAAAGTATCGGAATCCCAAAATCAAGCACAATACACGCAATCATGCCGCGTATCGAATGCGGATGCACTTTGCGCTGCGCATAAATATCCTCCTCTCCTTCAATAACTAACACCGATTTCGCAAAATGCTGCTTCAACCCTTTCATCTGCTCAAGCAACCGCCCATCAATTAACGAATCCACAAAATCAGGAACTTTCTTCAATTCCACCGCAAGATTGCCAGATAAAATATAATCCGCTGACTCCAACTGCGCCGTTTTTACCGATACATTCAACTCCATCAGCTCTTTTACAATCCGATTATCCTTCTCCCGATGATCCGCAAGTATCGTCACCATTTTCGTATCTGGAATAAACTGCTGCAACGTCACTTCTGGTTTCTTTTTAGCTATTTCCTCTTTCAATACCGTAAACTGCTTCTTCAATGTCTGCAAATGCCGATGCATCTTCTTCTCTTTGTGATGCGCACTCCATCGATACGCCTCATCTCGTGTTCCTTTCGTCACAAGCACCGTTACTTCCCCCTTCTCCAACCGCCCTGTCCTCCCTCGTCGTTGAATAGAACGTATCGCTGACGGCACCGGCTCATAAAAAATAACTTTATCAACTTTAGGAATATCTAACCCCTCCTCTGCAACGGACGTCGCAATCAATACGTTAAACCCACCCGCACGAAATTGATCCAAAATCTCTTTCTGCTGTTTCTGCGAAAATCCTAACCCATTCTTCTTCGCCTGTCCCACAAAAATATGATTAGAAATGCCAAGTGCATTTAACGTTGCCACGATAGTTTCCGCTGAATCTCTAAATTGCGTAAAAATAATCACCTTCGCTAAACTGTTTTCAATCAACAGCGGCTGTACCAACGACGCTAATTTCTGCAACTTTGGATGCTGATGCTGCTCCTGCGCCAATTGCATTGTCAGCCCAGCCGCCGCTTTAAAATTAATATCCGTCGCTAAATTTTTCGTTGCCTTTGTCTTACTTGTCAACGCCTCTGCAAACATCTTGGTAAAATACTTCTGCAACGGCACAATCCCTTGACTTTCTAATAATTCCAATCCATGCTCAATCTTCAAACATTCTGCTAACAAAGAAAGCGAGCGAAACGTCTCCATTTCCTGCTCCCCAGAATTAATCTTCTTCTGTAACTCTATCTGCAATCTCAATAACTCTCCTTTATTCATATCCACAGAAGACACTACTCTTAACAACTTCATCTCCTCTAACTTCATCTGCAATGCACTTTTCAACAGCTTCTGCACCTGCTGATACTCAATCGGAAAATCCACTTTCACCCAATTGAATTCTACCTCTTGAATATACTGCGCCACATCCGCATCCTCCTCCGTACGCACTTCCACTTTCTCAATATGCAAACACGTGCACAACTCTTTTATCTTTTCTAAATCACTTCCTGGTGACGCCGTCAACGCCAAAATTCTCCCATTCCTCGCAACTTTTTCATACTGCTCTGCCAACCACACATACGCATACTCTCCTGATGCATGATGCGCCTCATCAAAAATAATCAACGACAACTCTTCTAATTTCACCCGCCGATTTATTACATCATTCTCAAGCCCCTGCGGCGTACTAATAATAATCTTTGCATTCGTCCATAACTGCGCTCTCTTCTCCGGCGAAACCGAACCCGTAAACAACACAATCCCCTCCGGAGGTATCATAAAATGCTTCTGAAACGTCGTCTGATGCTGCTCACATAACGGCTTTGTTGGCGCCAATAATAAAATCTTCAGATCCGGATACTGCATCAAGCGCTGCACACTCAACATCAACGCAATCGCCGTCTTCCCTAACCCCGTTGGCAATACCACTAACGTATTATGATGAACCGCCGTATTCAAAATCATCTGCTGGTACAATCTGGGATTAAAATCTCGAAGCATATTCTTTTACCTTTTTTGCTGTATTCTTTATAATTTATTCTTTCTAATTATTTATATTCAACTAAGTATTTTCATCTCAACCCCAATTTATCAAGTAACCGAAACGCCTCTTTCTCAAATTTAGAGAACCCAAACCATTTTTTGCCCAAATCCTTCAGCGATGCTCCAAAATGATAAACGATGACATCATCAATAATCAGAAACCGATCATGTGCTTCTTTAAATTCCCTAACCTCAATATGCGGATACTGTGAATTATACTTCACCACATCCAGTGTTAATTGCTTCGAAATTTCTTTCGTAAATATAATTACTTTCACATCCTTCTTTCGCTTGCTCAACAGCGTCAACACCGAATCATCAATATAATTATCAATAAGAATGATAGACTTATCCGCCGTTCTAATTAGATCAGAAACAAACTTGTATGCCTCAAATATCTGCCCCTCAAAAAATATCCCTTTCTCTGGAGTAATCTCTTTACTTTGAATCGCATCAAATACCTGCTCAAACTTTTGATCATATTCTATATGCTTTCTCTCAACAACATCTAATTGTTGAAAAATTTGCGCATTGGAAGAAATAAACTTCCTCATAGCAACAAATGTATTTATAATTTGAATACTAATTTTCACCGCAGTATGACTATTTAAGACTCCTGAGAGCATAGCCACTCCTTGCTCAGTGAATGCGTAAGGGAAATATTTCCTATGTGTTCCCCGTCCTTTGTTTAAGGTCGCAAATTGCGATCTTAAAGAGTATGCTTCAGATTCTGTCAATTGAAACATAAATTCTTCTGGAAATCGCTCATTATTTCGTTTAACCTGTTCATTTAAGCGTCTCGTTTCGACATTGTAAAGTTCTGCCAGATCTTCATCAAGCATCACTTGCACTCCCCTAATAAGATAAATCCTATTATAAATATTCTTTTCACTTAAAATTAGCTCATTGCTCATATTCTCTCTCTTTCTTCCTTAAAGTTCGCTAAACTTGAAGTCGCAAGTTGTGGTCTCAAATTATTCAGTTGATCTAACGGACTTTGCACTCGCGTGTATCTTGGGTCAGCCATATGTGTATACATCATTGTCGTTTCAATTCTGCTATGCCCAAGCAGCTTGCTAACTTCAATCAGCGAATACCCATTCTCAAGCAAATGCGTCGCAAACGAATGCCGCAAGCTATGGGGAGTAATTTGCTTTTGTATGCCTGCTCTTTTTCTTGCCTCTTCTACGATGGCACGAATCGAACTATCACTATAATGATTTTCTTTATATCCAGAGAATAGCCAATCATCTGTATCTAGATTATTAGTTGTAATCCATTGCTCAATTTTTTTTTTTATTGTTTGAGGGATGATAAA
>CAXNDX010000033.1:0-12125 GCA_964201585.1 Candidatus Woesearchaeota archaeon
ATATCTATCTCAAATGATGTTTCGATTTTACGATCAATCAGAACGCGGATTTCTTGGTTGTCTTCGGCGCCGTGTTCGTCTTTAGCACGGGCGGAAAAGACGCGGATTTGAGAAGAGGGGTCTTGAAGATGTGTTGAATCTATTTTTAAGTGTTGACCTGCATAATTTTTATTTTGGTTATCAGAAATATATGGTCCAGGCCACGTTCCTTTTACTAAAGTACTCACAGAATCGAAGCGATAGTCTATTTTTTCATCTTCATCTGGGTCGAGTGCGTTTAAAATTATGTCAATTTCGCCTAATTCTTTATTTTCAGGGATGACTAAATAATCGTATCCTTTTTCTGGACAGCCGGAACGGTTAACATAATCCAAAGCAGGAGGTCTATTTTGTCTGGCGAATTGGTAGGTGTAGGTTCCGGATGGTTCGTCGAGAATGTTTTTTGAGGGGAGAGTGAAGATGAAGAGGTCGTCGCCTTTACCGTTTTCAATTTTTTCTTTTTTAAGTGAAATGTCCAAACTGTTGAATTTTTCGTTGAATAATTTTCGCTCGCAGGAGAAGTGAAGTGATTTTTTTTCGTCGATGCATTCGCCAGGAATGTTTTTACGTGAAGTGTATTTGAAGGTTGATTTTTTTAATTGATCGTGATTGTATGCGAACTCAACGAATTTTTGATCCCATTGCAGGGGGAAGATAACGGCGGTGTCAAGAAAGCTTTTGAAGAGGGAGTCGTAAAAAAAGTCGAAGTCGGCAATGTGGAAGAGTTCTTCGTCACCTAATTTTAAAGTCAAGGGATATTTGACTTGGACGTTGATGCCGTCGTTTTCTAATTTGATTTGTAGATCTAATGTGTCTGAGGTTATGTTAATGTTCTGGCTGGTTTTGCTTTTGATGAGTTCTTTGACGCAAGGAGTGATTTGGGCGGTCGTATACAAGAGCAGATCTTTTTCGATGGTGTCTTTACGGAGTTGAATTTCGCCAAAGCCATATTGAGAGTCAGGAAAGATGTAGGGGCAAGGAGAGGAGGGGTTAGGGGTGTCACAAGGGTAGGGATTTTCGTGGATTGTTTGATCTGGCGGGTAGATTTCAGTTGTTAAAGCGTAGGCGATGCGGGTAGTTGTGCCAGGTGGAATTGTACCGGTGACGCCTTCGACGAATTCGAGAGTGCCGCCGGGTTGGTCACTCCAAATGCGGCCTTGTTTACCTAGTAGAACGATGCCATCTTGGAGGATGTCATGAAAGCAGTCTTCGACGCCGATGCGCAGGCCTTCTTTTTGAAATAGGTTGCCAAACACTTTTTCTTGTTGACCGGTGAGTTGTTCTTTTTTAATACTTGAAGTGAGTTGGATGAGAAAGATGGCGACAAAAAGCAGGAGAAGACCGACGATCATGAAGATAGTGACTTGAGCTCTACGAGAATGAGAAAATGACCTCTTTTGTACCATTACAGAGGAGAAAGGGGAAGAGGCTTAAAAATGTATCTTTAGAGGAATTTACAAAGAAACGGCAAGAGGGAATTTCTTTAATCTTTCATCGGCAGTAACAAGTGAACAACTATGTATTTGGGCGAGAGCAGCATAGAGTGCGTCATATATGGTGAGATTATATTGTAATGCAATCGCAATTGATTTCTTTAAAATAAATGAATTTGTATGTTCCACATGAAGCTGCATATCCCATAATATTTCTAAAGCGGATTCTAACGCTTGTTGATCACGGCCTTTGTAGCGCAGAGTGTTGAGTACTTCAGAAAATAAAAGTTCTGGAGCTACTAATAAAATTTTCCCGGAAATGTGGTCATTGCGTATACGAAGGGCTTTAGCTGTATCGGATTCGTCTAAAAACCATTTTGCCACAATAGAGGCATCGATTACTTTCTTTTCTCGCGCCATTCGCGTATCAACTCGGTTGTTTGTTTGCCTTGGGAAAATACTTTTGCTTTACGTAGGGCATCCATCTTTTTTGCTGCTTGGAGAGCACGGGTAGTGTCAATAGTTTCGAGTTTGTCTAACTTTTCGGCAAGGGAAGTGCGAATAACAGCACTCCAATTGATTTCATCGTGAAGTTTCATTTGTTTATGAATCATTTCATCGACACGTACCGAAATGGTTGTTTCGCTCATATATACTATTATTATTTGTAATATTTATAAAGCTTTTTGAGGGAGTTTAACAATTTTGGAGGGATTGGCAAAATTTAGACTATGTTCGGCGAGGAATTCTTCGAATTTTTTTATTCCTCTCATAATTCAATTCCTCCAACTAACATAAATCCGTTACACAAATTTTCTTTGAATGTAGTTTTCTTTTTCTAAATTGAGGAGTGCTTTCGTGATGGCAGGAGGAGTGACATCTAAGAAGTTGGCAATCTGTCGTTGATTTAATGATGTTCCGGCTTTAATGAAAAAGAGGGGTACTATTTCTTGTGGGAGAGATGTTAACTGGAGTTTATAGGTGTTTATTATAGTTAAGATCGATTTTTGGTCTTGATTTATGCCAATTTTGGTTGAACACAAAATGTGTACAACTCGACTTTAGAAGATTCTTTTTCTCTTATTTTTATCATATTCCAGTAATTTCTGGGATTAGAACTTTCGGTTAAAGCAGCTATCACATCAGTTACAGAAAACCACCATTCATCTTTAAACCACTGCTTTCGTATCTGTTTTCCCTCAAATAGTGCCAAGTTAGTATGCGTATTCATAGTGTGCCTCATTTTTTCTCTGGAATATTGATTAATTTTTTCGTCATTCTATCAAAATCAGATTCATACAACGTATCTTGCTCTTGCACATACTTCTCATATTCTTTCTCTGCTAATTTTACCGCAATCTCTTGAGAAATCGTTCCTTTCCCGTCTAAAATATCTTTTTCATTAAATCGTAAAAATGCATCTAATTTTGTAATCCAATCTTTCATATACATCACTTTTCGATTTTTGGCTTGCAATTCGGCGTAATCCAAATACATGGATACAATTCTGTTTAACGAATCTAATTCGTTCTTTTCAAGATAATTTTTAGCAATGATAATATCTGTTTTTCGTATTCTTCCTAAAGGCGCATTTTTCCAAGTCATCAGCCCCATATTTGTTTTAGTACTCTTCGCTCTAGTAGAAACAATTTCTGCTGCTGTTTGCCCAGTGATCGCCCAATGAAGTTTATTTTGTACTGTTGCAAAGAAATCTTCGGTTAGTTTTGATGTAGGGTCATAATCAATACTGCATTGTGCATAAATATCAGTTATTTTTTGGTAAAACCGCCGTTCGCTGCTGCGAATATCTCGTATTCGTGCTAATTGTTCCTCAAAATAGTCATGACCAAATGGATTTTGCGGATTTTTAAGTCGTTCATCGTCCATCGCAAAGCCTTTTATGATATATTCTTTGAGAATTTTAGTTGCCCAGATGCGAAAGTGTGTTGCTTTTGTGGAATTAACTCGATAACCTACGGAGATAATAGCATCAAGGTTGTAGTATATTGTCTGGTATGTTTTTCCATCGTCAGCAGTATGTGCAATTTTTGCACTAACTGAATTTTGTTCTAATTCGCCGCATTCAAATATATTTGTTAGATGTTTTGTGATAACGGATCGATCAACATCAAATAACTCCGCCATCTTTTTCTGGGTCAGCCACACATTCTCATTGCGGATAAACACTTCTACTTTCATATCTCCTTTTGGCGAACGATACAATAGAAATTCGGTCAGTCCTTCAAACGCAGTTACTTCTTTTTTCATGATATGTTTATTTGTAGAACCCCTATATAAACTCTATCCGCAGTTGTCCTGTGACCAGTGGGGTTTATTTCCCTTCTTCTATTCTGAGCATACCGGTTAATTTTGGCCAGAAGAAGTCGATGCCTTCAATTGCTTCAATGCGTTGAGTGTTGTCGTCTGTTGTGTAGCAACGGACTTTGTCTTGGCCGGTGAATTGATTGATTAATTGAACTTTTATGTTGGGGTCGTTGGAGATGAGGTTGTTGATGTAGGTACAAATAGGGGTGTCAAAGCCTTTGTATTCAGCGATTAATGTTTTTTTGTCTGCTTTTACTTCGGTAATAGCGGTGACTTGTTTGTTGCCGTTACGGTAGAGGTAGATGTCTTTGACGTTTTTAGCTTCTGTGAGTAGTTTCATAGGGAGTTTGTTATCAGGAGTGATGGTTTTAGTGAAAAGGTCTTTGAAGAATGTTAAGATGGAATCTATTATTGATGTACTGGTGGTGATGCCTTCTTTGCTGTAGATGATTGCGTTGAACGATGGGGCGTACCAGAGTTCGCCTGTGGTGTCGAGGTTGCTGAGGTCGCATTTGATGAATTTGTCTTTATCTGTATCTGTTGCTTTACAGCGTTCGGATACTTTATCTGAGGGAATGTTAAAGACATTAAGGAATGAGTCTTTGTCAGTTGCGGCTTTGTTTAAAGTGGTCGCAAAGGCGGTTTTTTGAATGCCGGATTCTTGGAATTTTAAAATGCAGACGTTGTTGATGCAGCGATCTTCTTTGTCCAAACCGAGTTTTCCGCTGATTTCAGGGGTGAAACTGAAACAGGAAGGTTGGATTGGTTTCGTGTTGGGAGCTTGATTGAAATCTTTTGGTTTTGGTTCTTCTTTAACGAGTTCGCCACCAAAAATATATTTTTCTTGGTTGTCATATTCTACAAAGTTTGTTTGGGGGGGAGCACAGTAGAGAGTGTAGTGATCATCACCAGCGATGTCGATTAATTTTGAGGCGATGAATTTAGTGCGAGAGGTCCAGGCGCCGTTGTCGCAATAGTGGTCTAAAATTGATTCTTTGTTGTTGATGCAGAGAGGAATGTTTGGTGTGGCTTTGTTGTTTTGATTGTAGATGTCTTTTATCGTAAATTTGGATTGGGTGAGGGCTTTAGTGGGGTCGGAAGGTTCAGATGGGCGAACGAAGCATTGGCTGTCTTTTGAGCAGAAACCCCATTGGTCGCCGTTCCAATCGTATTTTAATGGAGAGGATGTCCAGATTCCTTCGATGCAGCGATAATCTCGGCCATCGGAGATATGTTCGGCGAATTGAGAGAAGGGTGTCATGTCTTCGACGCAGGCGTAGCCGTTCCAGCAGTTGTTATCTGGACAGCAGCCGAGGCCGGCACGAGAGATTTCTTTTTGATCGATATAATTATATTTGTCTACGGGGCCTTTGTCGTCGATGAGTTGGAGGAAAGGTTGTTCGATTTTGCAGGAATTTTTGAATTCTATGATTAGGTATCTGGCGTTTTTGGTGTCGAATTCTTGAGGATTTGGGATGGTTTCGGTACTATCTCCAACTAAATATAAAGTTGGTTGACAGGTGGATTTAGAGGTGAATTTGAGTTTACTGTTTTGGGGGATGGCGATGCGTTCGGATTTGAGTAGTTCTTTATCTTTGAGAGTGAGGATTTTGTCTTTGGCGCTGAGGAATTCAACGGAAGTGACAATGTTGTTGGTTAATAATTCCCAGCTAGGGAGTTTGTTATTTGCGGTAGCGAATTCAGCGTTAGGGATGAAGTTTCTAGTTGGGAGGGCGTTTGTGGAGTGATTGCGTTGAACGGCAAGAATTGGGTTATCGGGGATTTGGCGTAAGGTGGGAGTGAATGTTTTGAGGTCGAATGTTTTTTCTTGTGATAAATCATAGCCGACTTTGATTAATTTTTCTTCGCTCCAGGAGTTTATGATTGTGTATTTGTCTTGGCCGATTGGTATTTCAAGAGAAGGTGCGCAGAAGTATTTGCCTCCGGCGGTGTTGCAGTAGCCTTTGTTGTTTTTTTCTTGGACTTTGGTTTCGCCGGTTAAATATTTGGCGGCGTTACAGCCATAAAAGTTGGCGTCTAAACCGTTGCTGGCGAAGAGGACTTGTTGGGCGAGTTTTTTGACGCGAAGGTTGCCTTCAGTGTTAAATGCACTCTGAGTGCTGATGAGGGTTTCTTTTTGTGTGCCTTTGTCATCTTTACTTACAAAATATAATTCATACAATTCTGGATGAGGGTTAGTGATGGTGTAGGGAGGTTCGCCGGGGAGAGGGTAGGTGCATTCAGAGGATTTTGAGGAATCGGAAGGAGGGGTGCAAGTGAAAGTGAGGATATCTTTTGTTTGTATTTTTTCTTTCTTGACTTGGTTTTTAGGTGAAGCGTATATTCTTGCGCCATTGGCATTAAGAACATTATTTCCTCCTGTGAAAAACACTTTAATATTGGGGTCGTTTGTATATACAATAAAAGAATATTCTTCAGGATAAATTTAATCGAAATAAATCTCGCCTAAATAAGTTAAATGAGAATTTAATAATACTTTACTTTTACTAGAAATAACCGTTGAATCAAACATTGTTAGTTGACTGAATCCAAATGTAAATCCTTTTAAAGAAGCTTGTTTATTATCTTTTGTTTTAAAAATAATTTTATCTATTACTATATGTTTATCTCCAACTGTGGGTATTGGATAATTTCGTTTGCACTGCTTATCTGTGTTAGTTGTTGCAACTACACTATACGTTTCGCCTACTTTTTCATTTTTATTATAAAATTCGACATCTCCTTCAATACACCCTTTACTTTGTATTATCTCAAAATAAGTAGTTAATATTTTTTTATTGAGATTTATTTCAAATTTAGAATTTTCTTGAGAATTGCAATTATCTAAGGTGGAAGTTATTTCTCCATTAGGGCATACGACTGAAACTAAACTCTTCTCAGGATTGGGGGCGATTGTCCAAGTAAATTCGTTAGAATAATCATCTTTATCATTGTCTTCTGCATACCCCACACTCACTTCCACATCCATCACACTGCTATTTGCTTTCACAGGTTCGGAGTTCCAACACCCATAATACGTTTTCTCCCCCACCGCTGTACTCACACCTGCATAATATTCATTCACACCATTCCCACAGCATTGAGCATCTTTTGAAGTAACTTTATCGCCCAACCAGGCGGTGCCTTTACCGTCGGCATTTCCATCAAATTTAGGATCAAATAACACGTTACAGAGTTTTTCGCCGGTTACTTCTTTGCCTTCTTCACTATAATCCAAATCATTTAACCATGTACTTTGTTCTGTACTTGCTTGGCCAGAACAGATGGATGGTTTTTCACCGTACGTTAAATAAACATTGCGTACTTCGATGGTGTTTGTTTCAGGGGAGGAAGTAAATACTAAAGAGGTCACATCGTATAAAGTGGGAAAGGGGATTTTCACGTGAATCCAGCGGTTTGGTTCTAATAAAGGGGTATTAACGGCGTAGCCGAGGATGGATTGATCGAAATAGGTGATATATTCTTGTTTGCCTTCTTTATTTTCTACTTTTGGTCCTTTGATGGTTAACTTGACGGTTGCAGGATAGATAATTGATTTTGAGGATGGGGTGAAGCGGACATAGGCTTCGAGGTATTGTTCTTTGCCCTCTGGTTTAATTAAATCGAAGCTTTTATCGTTGTAGAATGTGCCGTAGAGGTCTTTGATTTGTATTGGGATATTCGTGCCACTGAGATAGATTGATTTTTCTGATTGACCTTTATCATTCTTTTTTATGAGGGGAAGGGAGAAAAGACCTTCACCTTCGACGCGGTCTTTGATGCCGTTGTCTCGCTCTATTATTTGATTATTTGAAGCTTTGGATTTACAATTGACCCAGCTCCAATGGTCGCCTTCTTTGTAACAAGAGAAGCCGTGGGCGAATTTAAGATTGTCATCACCGTTGATTATATTTTCTGTGAATTCTTTGTCAGTTGTTTGGTGTTCTTGGTCACAGATTTTCCAAGTTTGAGTGTTGGAGACGATGTCGTAGGGTTCTTGGCCGGGTTTTTTGATGGTGAGAATGTGGAAGTGACTTGATTGAGAACTGGCTTCTGGTGCACACCACTCGCCTTTACAAGAGTTTGCGGCAATTTCTTCTACTTTTTTAACAGAACCGACAGATTTTGGATCTTTTTTGAGGCAGAGACGTTCGCCAGAGTTGGTGGTAAATATCTTGCCGAAGTCTTTAGGGTCGTCACCGCAGCAACCGGCTTTTGTGTTCCCGTCTTTGACGTCTGCGCCCATCCAGAAGTAGGATTCGCCTTTGACAATATTATTTATATTTTCACATAATTCTTTTGATTCGTCGGCGTCTAATACGTCTTTTCCATTACAGTCTTCGTCAATACCGTTGCCAATGATTTCGGGAGCTGCAACAGGTACAGTACATTCCACTTTTCCTTCCTTAAGTTTTCCATCTTTTGGGAGAACAACACAGTCTTTAGGAAACGTGGGATAGATTTGATCATTCTTATCGTCGCAGTCGAAGAAAATTGGGACGCCATCTTCATCTTGATCGATGGTTTGGTCATCCCTAATTTCGCTGCTTTTTATCCAAAAGTATTGATCTTTATTGTTTTGAAGACAATAGAAATGGTTTTTATTTTTTGAATTGGGTTCGCTTATTTCGAGAGATTGGTTGATGTTATCTTTATTGTAGTCGCAGGGATGCCAGTAATGATCATCCGCACAAATGCCGCCGGGGTTTATGAGCCAGCCCCAATTAAGAAAGTTGGCAGCATCTTCTGCTCCATCACCGCCGAATCCTGTTGAGCCAGATGCATCAATTTTAGTATATTTATGAGAGTAAATAATATATCCTGGTTTTGCGTAAGCGTAAAGACAATCGTCATCTCCTTTATCATAATCAACCGCACCAATGTAACATCCTGAAGACGAGGGAGGGAAACTTGGTAAGTCGTAATCATAAGACCCAGTAGTTCCTACACTTTCACAATAATTTCCAGAATACCAACCCCACCCTTCATTACCATAATCGTTCTCAGTTGCTGCATCATATGTCTTATAGGTAGCATCGTCATTATCTTCTTTTAGTTGTAACCCTTCAAAATTAGCAGCAGAAAATAAGCTTGAAAATAATAGAATAAAAAGAAAACTAAATAGTACTATTACCACTCTTTTTTGAATAACCATTATTTATAAAGAAGGTAACCAAAAAAGACTTATTAAACTTTTGGTTTCAAAAGAGAGAAATTCACTTATTGCAAACAAGTTCAATGAAATGAGGGTCGCATTTATACATTACTTGGTTGTCGATAAAACATTTAAACCAATCATAATTTGAATAAATTTTTTTTTCGCAGTATTGGATACACCCTTGCAACTCTTCCTGTAAACTTTTTTTGGGAGGGCCATCGTTAAGATCGCTAATGCAAGTATTATAATTTTCACTTGGACCTATTTTACAACATTCTACTAAATTATTGCAGTAAGTCTCACATGTATACTTCGTCTGTGTCGCAGGCGTATACTCCACACACATTTTCGTATTGGAATCACACACTCGCTCCCCTTTACAATCAGTATCTTTTACACAAGAAGTGGAATCAAGAGTGGCACTATCACAATTATAGCCAAAGAGAGATAATCCACTTAAGAGTGCAACTTTTCCTAATAATCGATCTAAAGTCATTGTAGACACTTAAAAGTGGTGCTTATTTATAAATGTTGTGGTGAAAATGTGAAATTCGAGGAAAGGGGAGAAATGTTTAAATAAAATCAGAAAATAAAGAGTATATGTCAACAGAATTGAAACAAATCATAGAAAAACTGGAACATATGCAATCAGATATTGTTTACCTTAAAAAACATATTGTAGATATTGACTTGGTGTTAACAGATGATGATTTAGATGCTTTATCTAGTGCAGAAAAAGATCTCAAAACGAAAAAAACGAAGAGGATTGCATGAATGTACGAAGTACATCTTTCCGATAATGCAGATAAATTTATTCGAAAACTTGATAACCATATGAGCGAAAGAATAATAGAACGCTTAAAAAATTTAAAAGAGAATCCTGTGCCTTCTGATTCAAAATTTATCTGCCGAGAAGAAAATGATAAGATTTTTCGGTATAGAATTGGGGATTTCAGGGCACTTTACAAAGTGAAAGAAAGTGAAAAAATAGTGTTAATTGTAAAAATAGATAAAAGACCACGAGTGTATGGATAAATTATTTTTCGGTCTATGTGCCCAAATCACTCAACCACGCAGTTTGTTGGCTACTTGTCTGCCCGGAACAAATCTTTGGGTTGTCACCATAGGTGAGGTAGACGTTGCGTACTTCAATGGTGTTTTTGTCGGATAAGGAGTTGAATTCTAATTTTGTGACGTCGTATAATGTCGGAAGGGGGATTTTTACATGAATCCAGCGATTGGGTTCTAAGAGAGGGGTATTGACGGCGTAGCCTAAGATTGGTTGGTCGAAATAGGGGATATATTCTTTATCAACTTTTGGCCCGAATATCTTTAGATTGATTGTTGCGGGATAAGTGATTTTGTCATTTGTGAAGCGGACATAAGCTTCTAGAAATTGTTTGCCGTCTTTCTGAACTAAATCAAATCCTTTGTCGCTGTAAAATGGTTTGTATTGGTCGCCGATGTTAATGGTGATAGTTGGTTTAGGTGTGTCTTTTTCGTCTGGTAATTTTAATGGTAATGCGAATAATCCATCTCCTTCAACCCTATCTTTAATGCCGTTATTAAGAGCGGTGATTTGTTCATTGCCAGCTTTGGGTTTACAATTGGCCCAGACCCAGCGATCGCCTTCTTTGTAGCATTGGAAGCCGTGGGCGAGGGCGGCGTTGTCACCGACAGGAATAGCAAGTGTACTTTCGGTGTTTTCTTTACATTCTTGCCATACTTCGCCGTTGGAGACGATGTCATACGCTTCTTGTCCTGGTTTTTTGATGGTGAGAATGTGAAAGTGACTATTCTGTGAACTTGCTATAGGTGCACACCAATTTCCATTACATGATTCTTTGCCGGCGATGTCTTCGACTTTTTTAACAGAACCGACAGATTTGGGTTGTTTATTGAGGCAGATTCTTTCACCAGCATCCGTTTGAAAGATTTTACCAAAGTCGGTTGGATCGTCACCGCAGCATTGTTGACTTTTGGGAGCGTCGGGCATCCAATAATATGTTCCTCCTTCTACGTTAAAGTTTTGATCGGTACACGCTTTCTCGTCATCGTCGGGATCAGCAACGTCTTTCCCATCACAATTATTATCTTTGCCATCGCCGGCAATCTCGGATGCATCTTTGTTGATACACTGCGCACAGACGGCATATTTTTTATCGTTTTTACAGTCATTTAATTCTTCTAATTCTGAACAAATGGAGGGATTTTGTTTCAAATCGTACGGTTCGCAGTCGTCTTTGCCATTATCCACATGTAAATCGTGGTCTTTGTCTTCGCCTAATACGTTCCATTCAGCATTTTTTGTTTCTTTATTGCGGGAACATTGATAGAGTTTATTATTTGCCCAGGTGACGGAATTGAGATCCCCATCATTTTTTTCAGTAGAAGTGGATTTAGTGGCAGTGCAAGAATGCCAGTAGTGGTCTTGTGCGCAGAGTAAAGGAGAATTGGAATTTAATTGCCATTTGATGGTCTCGAGCATACATTTAGGGTCGGCTTGCTCACTTGGATTAGCTGGTGAATCACCATATTCCCAGGTTGTGGTACTGCCTGAAACAAAACTAAATTGTTTTGCCGGAGAATAGTCTAAGATAAAACCTTCTGTAACTTGTCCTAAACCGCATTCGTCATTAGTGGTATCTTCCTCTGAAACAAAAAACCAACAACCTTTCTCACTTGGTTTTTTATATTTTATATCGGTTAACTCGCCACCACAACCGTCGTAATCCTCATCAAAATCATCGCCACGAGGGAGTTTGATGTCTTTTCCTTTGGTATATGGTGCGCACGTGACGTGCCAATCATATTTTAATGTGCCTGTTTTAACTGTAGTGTCACACCGTGCTTCTCTTTCACAAGAAGCGGCACCTTCACCACAATTATCACATCCGATAGTGTAAGATGTATAAATCTGAGTATCTGCTACTTCTACTCCATGAATGAGAGGAATAGTTGATTTGGGAGGGGTTGGTTTTGTTTCTTCGGCAACAGAGAGTGCAGTTAACAATAGAATACGGTTTTGTTGAAAAGTTCGAAAGAAATATAAGTTAGCACCGTCTTTTAAACGTTACTTTACGACGAAAAAAGAGGTGCTAACAATGACAGAAAATACGCAATCATTTTTAAATTCTTTGTGGTCTTTGACCACTGATTTGTGCCATCAG
>CAXNDX010000034.1:0-12107 GCA_964201585.1 Candidatus Woesearchaeota archaeon
TATGAAGGATTCAAAATTCGCAAACGATTTGGTGAAAAATTTTTCCGTATAAAATAATCCCTCTCTCCACTCCCCATGACCAAAAAACCAAAACTCCTCATCGTCGCTGACACCTACTATCCAAAAGTAGACGGCACCATGAAATTCATGGAAGAATTCATCAAACGCTCTGCTAACGATTTTGAAATCTCTTTGCTTGTACCCGATTATGGCATCAAAACAAAAATCCCCGGTGTCAAAGAAATAACGTTCATCCAGCCATCCAAAATAATCAAAGTCTCAGGCTACCCCAATCTTAAACTCAATTTCAAAAACCGCAACAAAATCATCACCGCTATTCAAAACGCCGACACCGTCTTTATTCAAGGCCCAGCCCTAATCAGCTACCTTAGCATCTACTACAGCTCCAAGTTCAACAAACGCACCATTTTCTACGTCCACACTATCGCCTGGGAACTATTTTCCAAATTCTTTCCGCAAATATTAAACTGGTTTTTCCTCAACACCATCAAAAAACTCTCCGTCATGATGTACAACCGCTGCAACACTATTATCGTTCCCTATCACGAACTGCAAACTGAACTCGAAACTGCAAATGTAACAACCCACACAACCGTCGCAAAACTTGGCGTTGATATCATCCGTTTCTCACCTACAACCGAAAAACGCCTCTATAAAGAAAAACTAGGCATCGACCCGAAACATTTCGTCATCGGCTACGTTGGTAGAATATCGAAAGAAAAAAACGTCACCGTCTTAATCAACGCCTGCAAACAACTCTCTTCAGAAAAACCCATTCATCTTCTGCTTGTCGGTGACGGGCCAAAAAATCAAACAAATCAATGCAAAGCCCACCACCGCTGCACCATCACCGGATTCGTTGACAACGTCCCTGACTATCTTAAAGCCATGGACCTATTCGTCATGCCCAGCTCAACCGAAACCACTTCCCTTGCCACATTAGAAGCCATGGCCACAGGCTTACCCGTCATCGCCTCCAAAGTCGGTTTTATTAAAAATTATCTTGTGAAAGACTATAACGGCGTTTTTTTCGCCAAAGAAAGCTCCGCCATGCTTGCTCAAAAAATAGAAAAAATCATGAACAATTATAAATTAAGAGAAACACTTGGACTTAACGCTAGAAAAACTATTACCTATTCTTTTTCTTGGGAACGATCGATTAATAAAATAAAAAAAGTGTTGTTATCGTAAAGAAGTATCAGATATATTCCTATTGTCCTCACGAATTATCTTCAAAAATGGTGTATTTACTATTTGAGAGTAATCACACGAGAAAGATTTATAAATCCTCATTCTACTTAAAATTAAAACATGAACACCTCTCCTCTTGTAACAGTAATAGAAGAACAACTAAAACACAATCTCCTATTAAGAACCCAATTAAGTTCTGTCAAAGATACATTAAACGACATCGCCACAAATCAATTTTTTGAATCCTACACCCCTAAAACAGAATGGTTTCGTACAACCCCTTCCTCAATTCATGGTATCACACATCTATTGCGTGTCCTAGTTTTAGGTGAATTAATCAGCCAAAAAATCATTTCTCACTACCCTCCTTTGGATATTGAAGCAGTGAGATGGGCCGCAATTACTCATGATACCCAACGAATTGATGATTATACTGATTCTAAACATGGCGAACGTTCTTCCCAATGGGTTTTAGAAAATTGTACTGATTTAAAGAACGTTAATATTAATACTGTTTCATATTTAAACAAGTGGCATGTTCCACATGATCAGTTTGCGCCTAGAATGACTTCGGAACTAAAAGTATTCAAAGATGCCGATGGATTAGATCGCTGGCGTATCAACAGTCTTGATCCAAGTTATCTACGGACAGCTCCTGCAAAAAATCTAACCGAATTTGCAAACTGGTTCTTTTACACAAGTTATCTATTAAAAAGAGATTACAATCGAAATTGCTCTGAATCAGTTATTGATGCGGTAAAATTATTGAGCCAAGTGCACCTAAGTGACTATAACCAAAATTGTTCTGAATCTGTTGTTAATGCCGTAAAATTATTGAGCCAAGTACAACTAAGTGACACCGATACGCCAATATCCCCACAAACATCATCTCAAAACCAGTTTAGAATGTTTCATTACACCACTCTGTTTAATTGGAACAGAATTCAGAGAGGCACTCATATTTACTCGAAAGAAAACAATGGCGAACTACAAAGAACATTGTTTAAAGGTCTGCTCTCTGATCGAAGAGTCATTAACTATGGCATTCCTCATTTACCCCAAGAAGCATACGGCGGTGGGATTTGGGGATTTCTTGAAGAAGTTCCTCACAACTGGATTAATTCTTCACAATTTTCTCACGCGTACAACAGATTATTGGACCATATATCTGGCCATAATTTTATAGATATAGATGAAACAACTATTGTGCAATTAGAAATTAAATTAACCCCTGAAGATAATCCTTTCGTATTAGACTGGGCACACATCGAGAACATATGTGCTAATTATCTTCCAATACAAGAGATACATCAAAGTTGGCAAAACTATTGGAATTCCAAAGTTCCACTCTCTGACTACAACGGTTCGTATTCTTTACCTGAAGTAATTATTCAGAATAAAAACATAGATTTAGATAGAATTACGTATGTTTCAACGCTCTCTTAATATTTTTAAAACAAATGATTGATCTAAAAATTACAACTCAAGTTCGCAGTACCTGGCATCTCTTTAGTCAATCTTCTCTCATTACTTTTGGTCTCAGACAAAAAATACCTGGTTTAGATGAACAATTAATCTTGCTAGAACAACAGCACGGATTTAATATCATAGAAAGTCAACTTATTGATCTGCATATTAAAGATGTATACACAGATTCTCAAATGCATTTATATATTGCTATAACTGAATCCCAGCGTAATGCCCGTAATCATGGTGGTGATGTGTATTTTACTCTTACCCGTTACAGCCCTGCAACTGCGCAACCAACATTTTTTGAAAGCTACATTTTTGACAAAGGGGACGGCTTTCCTCTTGATAAACATGGCATCCCTCAGATCCAAGATGCTCTTAAACCCTATGTTTCTCTGAGTCCCTATGGAGAATGCGGTCTTGGCTTAACCAACGCTGTAGAGGCTGCTGATATTTGCGAAATAGAATGCAGCGGATTTCTGTTTGAAAAAAAATCTCCCACCATACATAAACTCCCCTTTGAACCAATTAAAGGAGTAATGATTCATCTTCTAAAATATATCTAACAGACAACCTTTCTCCTCAAAAAGCATATACCTCATATGCGAAAGATTTAAAAAGCAGTACTAAAAGTCCGAACACATGGAAAACTACGTATTCGATGGTGAAGAAAAAGAAAACAAAGAAGTAACCGGTGAAGAGCCTGACGCATCTGGTGATGACGAAAGCTTTATGGAAGGCTACTTAGAAGACGAAGAAACAACTGAATGCGCCGAATGTGGCGGAGCTGTTTCTCCTGAAAAAAAAGTAACCAAATCGTTTGAAGACGAAGAATACTCTTTTTGCTCGGCATCCTGTGCCGAAGAATTCGAAGAAAGCGTTGCTCAGTAAATTATTTTTTAAATCAAGTAAACAGAAATTCCTAACATTCATGTTTAGGGATGAATGCGAGTAAACACACCCAGGGATTTCGCTATATTTGATTTTAGAAAATCAGTCTTGGAAAAGTGGCTATCCCCCAACCCTAAAATGTGGGGATTTACGCCACTTTTCAGGATTTTCTTTACGTTATCATTTTTTATTATTCTTATTTTTTAACAACCTATTACTTCACAAAAAAGTCGTTAACACATCACATCCCCATCATCTCTCTCAATTCATCCGACGGCTGCCACGGCGGTTCAAACGTAATTTGAATATCAATCTCTTTAATTCCTTTCGCTTCTAATAACTCTTTCAACTCTTCCACAATCGCCGGACCATACGGACAGAACGGCGAAGTAAACGTCATCAGAATATGCAACAAATTACCTTCCTTTACTTCCACGTTATAAATCAATCCAAGTGTCCAAATATCAATCCCTAACTCAGGATCAACACATTGTTTGAATACATCAATCAATTCTTCTTTGGTAATTTTTGCACCAGCAGTTACAGTAACCTCACTATTCGTTTTCACATCATTATTTTTGATTGCATCTGTCATTGTCTCACCATATCCCCTCATCCCGTCCGCGTAAAATCCGTAAACCCTTTCGCTTCAATTTCCTTTGCTAATTCAAGCGTTCCCTCTCGCACCACTTTCCCTTGATGCAACACATATACTTTGTCTGGTTGCAAATAATCTAAAAATTTAATATAGTGCGTAATCACAATCACACATAATGCTGGATTATCTTTTCGCACTTGATTGATCCCTTGCGCCACAATCTTAATTCCATCTACATCTAACCCTGAATCCGTTTCATCAAGTAACGCATATTTTGGTTCAAGCAGCATCATCTGCAAAATTTCAGACTTCTTCTTCTCCCCACCCGAAAAACCATCATTGAGATAGCGTTTTACAAATGACATATCCATATTCAGCAACTTCAATTTCATTTCCAATAATTTCGCAAACTCCATCACTGAATACTTCTTCTCACGTACATTATTTACAATCGTTCGTAAAAAATGTGTTAATTTTATTCCTGGAATTTCCGTTGGATATTGAAACGATAAAAATATCCCTCGTCGCGACCGTTCATCCGTCTTTTCAGTTGTAATATCTTTGCCATCAAGTATAATCTTTCCCTTCGTAAGGGTATAATTAGGGTGCCCCATGATTGCATGTGCTAATGTACTCTTTCCCGCCCCATTTGGCCCCATGATCACATACACTTTACCAGGTTCAAACTCTAAAGAGACCCCTTTGATAATTTCTTTCTCTTTAATTGCCACATGTACATCACACAATTCTAACTTTCCGTTCACAATCACATTATTATTAATTAATTTTGCCATAGTATTTCTCTTTATTTTTCTATTTTTTTTAATTTTTTTATTTCATTATCAGTTTTCTTACTACCAACATAATTTTCATACGCTTTTGTAACCGTCACAAATGATAACATCGCACATTTAACTCGCCCTAGACTAATGGTAATCCCTAACAACCCATACACCACTTCCGGTTTCATCTTCACAAGCACCAACACCGGTTTCTCATACAAATATTCTGCCAAGAGCGACGCCGATGCCTGACTGATCGCACACCCATGTCCGCTAAACGAAATATCTTTAATCACTCCACCAGCAACCTCAACATAAAACGTCAACATATCACCACATACCGGATTCACTTCATGATGCTGAAACGTACATGTAGTCAACGCCCGTTTATGTCGCGGATGTTTGTAATGATCCAATATATTCTCTTGATACATATCATCATCTATTGTTTCACCCTGTACATCAGACATCGCTAAATCACTCATTACAAAAACACCTCATTCACTTTCTTAAGCGCCGTAATCAGCATATCAACATCCTCTTTCGTATTATAAATATAAAATGAAACTCTTGCCGTTGCAAAAATTGCAAGACTTGTATGTAATGGCATCGCACAATGATACCCTGCTCGGATACACACACCAAATTTATTGCAAATCTCTGCAATATCATGTGGATGTGCACTTTTCATCGTAAAAGAGATAACCGGTGCTCTCGCCTCCCTAATCGGCCCAATAATCTCTACACCCGGCAACATCCGCATCTGTTGCAGCGCATACTCTGTTAATTGACAAAGATGCGAATGTAATTTATCCAATGGCAACGCTTGTAAATATTCAATTGCTTTCCCAAATCCAATCGCCCCCGCAATATTTGGCGTACCTGCTTCATATTTCCAAGGCAAATCATTCCATGAAATATGCTGTAGAGTTGCCTCTTTTACCATTTCCCCACCAAAGTTAACTGGTTCTAATAAATCTAATAATGCTCGCTTGCCATATAGCATGCCAATACCCGTTGGCGCAAGCATCTTATGTCCCGAAAACGCCATAAAATCACAATCTAACTCTACAACATCAATCCTCAAATGTGCAGCTGCTTGCGCCGCATCAATAACACTTACCGCTCCCACTTTTTTTGCTATCCTCACCAAATCTGCAATTGGATTAATCACACCTAGCACATTCGATACATACGTACATGCCACTATTCTTGTTTTTGACGTAATTATCTTTCGCGCTGCATCCATATCCAGCAAATACTCTTTTGTAATCGGAATAATTTTAAGCACCGCTTTTCGCCGTAACGCCAACTGCTGCCACGGCAAAAAATTACTATGATGCTCCATAATCGTCACTACAATCTCATCGCCCGCTTGCACTTTTGGTTCAAGCATTCGCGCCAGCATATTGATACTTGCCGTCGTTCCACTCGTAAATATAACTTCCTCGCTTCGCGCATTAATAAACGACGCCACTCTAACCCGCGCATTCTCATACTGAATCGTGGCATTTTCTGCCAAAGTATATAACCCCCGATGCACATTCGCATTTGTGGTAGTATAATACTTTGTCTCTGCATCAAGCACACAAGTCGGCTTCTGCGTCGTCGCTGTACTATCTAAATAAAATAACGGCTTTACCGAAGAGACCAATAGTGGAAAATCATTCTTAATCTTTGTTACTAATTGATTATGCTCAAAAGTACTATCTACAACACTCTTTTTCTTTATACTTCTAGTCGTTGTTTTTATTTTCATTTTATTTCCACACATCTTTCACATTGATATATATTTTTCAACATTCTCACTAATCGCAACCTGTAACTCTTCAGGAAACATATCTATTACTTTGCTGATAAACGCCATACTTAACATCTCTTGCGCCGCTTTAGTTGAAATTCCTCGTGATTGTAAATAAAATATATTTTCATCATTAATTCTTGAAACCGTTGAACCATGTGAACATTGCACTTCATTATTTTCAACTTCGAGCATAGGTACAGCTTCTCCTTGCGCACTCTCCCCCAATAACAACAAGTCAGCCCGCTCTTGACTCTGCGTACGCACCGCTTCTCTTTTAATTTTAATATTACTCCTGCTAATCACTTTAGCTTTATCAGCAACCAAACCTTTTACAATCATCATACTCTTTGTATCCTCTTTAGTATGAACTGATTCTGTAAACAAATCATACTCTCCATTTTTCGGTACCAAAAAAGCACACGCATAATTATTCTCTACTAATTGACCATTCAATAATGTTTTATATGAATGCTGCACAAACGACCCCCCTTCCAAAAATTCAACTGCCCCAACTCTCGCTTTCTCATCCACAGCGCAAATCGTTGTATTAAAATGATGTACTCCCTCATCCATTTGTTTCAGATGATAGTATGAAACCTCTGCTCCTTCTTCAACATACATTTCATGAACCGTGCTAAGCCCATACGTACCATTCTTAATTTCCAGCATATCAATTATCACAGCTTTACTATTTTTCCCAGCCACAATAATATAATGAACCGCTCCCGCACCTTTCTCTTGACATGTTTTGAGCTGTATAGGAGCACTACAACTCATTTGTTCAGGAATATACACCAAAACTAGTTTGGTAACAGACTCATAATGGTAAGAAAACAAACTCGTACAATCAGTCCTAACTAATGTTGAAAAATACTTTTTCTTTAACTCCGCAGGCAATGTTTCTAATGTATAATACTTCACCCCTGCAGGTACATCTGCAATAACATCACATCTAAACTCTTTTTTTTGTGCAATAAATTCATCAACAGAGAACTCTTTATACGAAGGATAAATACCTAATCCATACTTCACTTGCTTTAATTTCTCCCAACTTCTCGTAGTATTTATCCTAGTTTCAGGTAATACAGCAGAAACAGTTTGTATCATAAACCTACAACCCCTCAACTTCTAACTCAATTAACTTATTCAACTCTACTGCATATTCCAATGGCAGCGCTTTCACAATTGGCTCAATAAAACCAGATATTATCAATTTCGTCGCTTCTGCTTCATTCAATCCTCGCGACATCAAATAAAATATCTGATCATCCGTAATCTTACCAACCGTTGCCTCATGTGACACCTGCGCCGTTGCATTATCAATTTTCATAAACGGATACGTATTTGATACCGACTCCCCATCCATCATTAACGCATCACACTGCACGCGTGATATACAATTACGAGCTGCAGGAACAATCTTAACTAACCCCCTATAACTTGATATCCCTCCATCTTTACTGATACTCTTCGATTGAATAAATGAACTAGTATCTGATGCCGCATGAATCACTTTTGTTCCTGTATCTTGATTTTGATTTTTCCCCGCAAACGCAATTCCTATACTTTCTGTCTTTGCCCCTCTCCCCACTAAAACAGAACACGGATATAACATTGTCCGAGCACTACCCATATTGCCATTCGTCCAAATCATTTTCGCATTCTCACCAACTAACGCCCGCTTCGTATTCAAATTATATACATTCCTGCTCCAATTCTCAATCGATGTATATCGCATCACCGCATCCTTCATCACATGCACTTCCACACAGCCCGCATGAAGAGAACTTTGTGCATATCGAGGTGATGAACAACCTTCAATATAATGCAATTCCGCGCCCTCATCTAAAATAATCAACGTATGTTCAAACTGCCCTCCTTTCAGTGCATTCATCCGAAAATACGCCTGCAACGGCAGCTCCACTTTGACATTCTTAGGCACATAAATAAACGTCCCCCCGCTCCACACCGCCGCATGCAACATGATAAATTTGTGATCATTAATTGGAATACAATTCGTCATAAAATATTTCTGCACTAATTCTGGATACTGATGAACAGCCACATCCATGTTTTCAAAAATAACTCCCTTCTCTTGCAGCGACTTCTGAATGCTATGATACACAACCGATGAATCATACTGCGCACCCACTCCTGCAAGTACCGTTTTCTCCGCTTCAGGAATACCCAACCGATCAAACGTATTTTTAATCTCTGCGGGCACTTCATTCCAATTATCTGTTTCTTTTGCATTCGGATCAATAAAATACACAATTTCATTCAAATCAAGTGCCGCTAAATCCGGTCCCCATGTTGGAATTTCTGTTTGCTCAAATAAAGTAAACGCTTTTAACCGCTTATCAAGCATCCATTGCGGCTCATTCTTCATCTTCGAAATCATTCGCACAACTTCCTCATTAATTCCCGCTTTGGCCGTATACTTAGACGTATCTGTATCTGCTGTATCAAACATTGTCCGACTAATATTCACTGTTTTTTGTTTTGCCATACTTTCCCTACCTCAACATCAATGTGAAAGTGAAATCACTGGAATTATACTCCCTATCTCCGCAACCTTCTTCCGATGACAGCCAATAATCAAAGGATCACACTGCGCCGGCACATCCGAAAACTGCATATGAATCTTACATAACACTTTTTGCTCGCGAATGACATGCAACAAATGCTGCGTTTGCTGAAAATACGTAAACCTATCTTTAATTAACGTTACCGCCTTTGTAATCTCCTCAATTATTTCGTCCGGAAATTGAACCTGATGCCCCCGCTTCGTACTGGTATATTGACTGATACTCGCACTACTAATACCTAACATTTCCGCAATATCCTTCTGCTTCATCCCCCGCTCTTTGAGTCCTAGAGCGATATATCTGCGCAGGGTTGGCAGCACATAAAACGTCTCAATCTCCTGCGGATGGAGCAGAGTCTTATGAGCCATTGTTTTAATCATACTAACTCAGAAAAAGCACCCTATTTATAAAACTTCTTAACTATAGTTAAGTTTTAATTTCCATTAAAATAACTTTTTAGAAAATCATTTTCACCAAGTAAATACGCCATCGCAATTTTATTATCTCTTGTAATATACTTCAAATAATCCAACTCCCCACAATACGGAACTTTTCCTTGTTTTAACAACTCCCCTGTCGACATCAATCCAAAGGTATCATTTGATAAGACTCCTGCCAAACTTGCTGAACCAGAACCATGAAAATAAATTGCCATCTAATCCTTCCTCAACATCTGCTTTATAAAGATTACTAAAAAATCACTTAAAAGTAGTATCTATCCACAAGATATATAAACCACCTCTCTAAAAGAAAATTACATGAAAACTTACTTCACCTCCATCATCACTGCACTTTCTCTAGCTTGCTCTGCACCACAACAAGAAAATCTTCAAAATTCTGATCTTCTAGCCAGGTATCAACCTAAAGCCGATTGCGTTGACACTCTTCTCAATTACAAAAGCAACACTTTCCAAAACGATCAACCTTTATGTTATATCCAACTCAAAAAATCAGCCGTTCCTGCGTTACATCGCGCTCGCAGTGTCATCTTTCAAAAATATCTCGAAGGCCTTCAACTCACTTTGTTAACTGCAAAAACTGAATTACTAGCTGAACAATCAGAAGTTGCAGTACGCTCTTTAGAATACACTGTCAAAGACTTTAAATGCCAAAAACTCAGATCTGATTCTAAATATTATAGCAGCATCAATATTGAACAAGTAACAAAAGAATATCAATCCCGAACAAATATCGAATCTAGCGGTTCGCAGAGCTACACTGTTGAAATTGAAACCCATCGTACTTTACTTCAAAGAGAAACACTAAAATGTGATCAAGAATTATCTCAACTCAAAAAAATGACACTACCTACACCATTAAACACATCCAATCTCCAAAATATTTCCGATCAAGCCTGTGCTAAATTAAAAGACGAATTAAAAGCAGATGGAAGCGCAACAAAACTTCGTGAAACATACGATCGACTTATACAAGCCTTCGAGAAACATATACCTGAATTAAAAGCCTCTCCAGAATTCATTCAAGAAAAACGAACCAGTCTTCCTACTATATACGCTTTTGCCGCTAGTCTCAATCGCCCTTACTGCGATATCGAAGAATTCAAACAATCGATTCCTAAACCTTCAAAATTCAAAGTAAAGCGAATCCTTTAATTGGATATTATTTTCAAAAATACTTTTTCTCCCAAAACTCTTATAAAAAATCAATAAAAATACCTGATTAAAGAATATAAAATATACACATGCCCAACTTTTACCAAGAAATCATTGAAGAACTCAAAACCAAATCATTCTCACCTACTCAATGGACTAAATACAAACGTGAACTTGCGGCAAAACACTCGCTTAACACTATCCCCACAAACATCGAAATCTTCATCCACACCCAAGAAAAAGATATTCCATTAATCAAACATAAACTTCTCAGTAAACCCGTCAGAACCATTTCCGGCGTCTCCCCCGTCGCCATTATGACCTCGCCCGCCAATTGTCCACATGGCAAATGTACATTTTGTCCGGGTGGAATTAACTCCCCTTGGGGCGATGTACCACAATCCTACACTGGTCATGAACCCGCAACCATGAGAGGCATGCGCAACAACTACGACGCCTATCTTCAAGTCTTTAATCGTCTGCAACAATACGTCTTGATGGGTCATTCATTTGATAAAATTGAAATTATTGTTATGGGTGGCACATTCACTGCCCGTCCACAAACCTACCAAGACGAATTCATCTACGGCACATTTAAAGCATTAAACGACTTCTCCGATCTCTTCTTCAACCAAGAGAACAACTTCAACTACGAAAAATTCAAAACTTTTTTTGAACTCCCTGGCAGTATCGAAGACCAACAACGCTCCACCTCCATTCAACAAAAATTAGTACACCTAAAATCCCAAACCACTTCCACAATCATCCAAGAACAACACAAAAACGAAACCTCAAATATCCGCTGCGTTGCTCTCTGTATCGAAACAAAACCAGATTGGGGATTTTTGGAACAGGGCAATAGAATGCTTGAGCAAGGCTGCACTCGAGTGGAATTAGGCATTGAATCTGTGTATGATGACGTTCTTAAAATCACCCATCGCGGTCACACCGCTCAAGATTCAAAATCCTCCATCCAAATTCTTCGAGACCTCGGCTTTAAAATAAACTTCCATTACATGCCCGGCCTCCCCTTAACCGATAAAGCAAGAGACCTTGCAGGTATGAATCAACTCTTCACCGACCAAGGCTATAAACCTGATATGATTAAGATTTATCCGTGTATGGTCGCACCTGGAACCGCATTATATC
>CAXNDX010000035.1:0-12095 GCA_964201585.1 Candidatus Woesearchaeota archaeon
CCACCTTTTCCAGAGCGGGAAATCAATCCTTGGGCATTAGTTCTTTCAATCCACTTTTGTGGAGACAGTACAAAAGCATTACTTCCCGCTTGCTGTAATAAGTGGTCGAAATCGACCAGTTTAAACTCAGGATTGTTTATTTTTTCCCACAACCCCAAAAATTCAATTGTATCTTTTCTTCTCGTCCAATTTTTAACAACATCGGCAGGGGCATCAGGAGATTTATATTTTGCGATATCTGTTAAAGAGATATACTCATTTTCATGTTGAGAAAAGATAACTATCTCTCTTCCGTTAACAGTTATTGTCTTTTTCATATTGTTTCTTTTGTAGTTGAACTAACCGTATCGAATCCAACACGGTTAAAATTCGGAGTGAGGGGGGTGGCAATTTGCCCCCACCCTTGAGCAAAGCTTTCATCTCTTCTCCTCATATCTTTTAAATAACCCGAAGGATCTTTACTATCTGTAAGAATTGAAATAATATCTGTTGCAACAAACCACCATTCCTCATTAAACCACGTTCTACGAATATCTTTTCCTTCAAAAACCACTAACGCATTATTAGTATTCATCTATTCTTATTATCTATACCCCTATATAAACCCTATCCGCAGTTGTCCTGTGACCAGTGGCTTTATTGATAAGAGTAGTAGAGAGATTGAGGCGGCTTATTTGCTATTACAAAAAGAAAGAGTAATTTTCTTACTTCTTCAATAATTGTTCAATAATTGCAGCATAGGCTGGTCGTGCGATTAATACACCAAATGATAATCCCGCGATTGTTGTCAAGGCAAAGCCTTTAAGCAGACCTGCACCGACCCAAAATAAAGGTAATAATGAGGAGATGTTGACAAAATATGCACCGATGATGATATATAATGCGTTTTTGATTTTGGTTTTCCAATCGATCGCGGTTGCGTTTTGTCCATGCATAATTTCATCTGTGATGATAGTTAAGTGATTGACACCGGAACCAATGACAATAATAATACCGGCGATGGCGGCAAGGTCTAAATTCCAACCAACAAATGCAGCAAAGCCAAGGATTAATGTGATTTCGGAACCAAGGATGAATACGGTTGGAAGAATAATTTCCCATTGTTTATATCTTACCCAGACTATGAGTGAGACGGCAAGAAGAGCGATTGCGCCAACAAGCATGATGTTTTGCAAGAATTCTTTTCCTAATGAAGGGGAAATGGTGTCAAGCTGAACTACCTCTAATTTGACTGGTAAGCTGCCTGTGACAATGACTGTTTGTAATTTTTTCATATTCTGTAACGTATTTGCCATCGCTTGTTGTTGAGTTGTGCCGGTGCCTGAGCCTGAAATTTGAATACTGGTTGAAGCTTTGCCTTTTAATTCAGCGCCGATACGTAAACTATCTACTTCTTTGTCATCAAGATATAATAATAAACTTTCACTTAAATATGCACCACCATTGTCAGAGATTACTTTCAATTTATTTGTTAAGTCAGCTTGGCGTTGAGCAGCCTCTGGACTTAAGGAAATGGTGAAGAAGAAACTGCAGGCATAGCCTTCACCGATTTTAGAACAGCCACGTTGAGGGTCGATACCAGAACATTCAGCGGAACGGCAAACATAAGTAATATCTTTCTTGCCACCAAAAAAGACAGTATCATTTAAAATTTTGGCTTCGAATTTTCCTTGCTTAGCTAATAATTCACGAACTTCTTGTTCTGTTACTCCGGCAATTTCAATTAAAATAAAATTGATGCCTTCTAAATCAGATGCGGTACGGACGGTGACGTCACTGAGGCCATAGACATTTAATCGTTCTTTTAAACTGTCAACAGTTGTATCTAAATCAGCTTTACTTACTTTTTCAGTTGGTTTTAATAGTACTCTTGTACCACCTTCTAGGTCGAGGCCTTTGCGTAAGTTTGAAGATGCTTTTTCACTTATTTTTATGCCGAGATCGACTTTGCCGTTTGTTTCTGTAGTTGTGAGGGAATAGGTTTTTTTTGTTGTTTGAACGGTTATTGGAAGATTTGCTTTTTGGTCGTTGAGAAAGTTGTAATACTCTTCGATGGAATTAATAGTTTTGCCGTTTAGTGAAATAATACGTTCTTTTGCTAAAGGAGTTATACGTGAAGAAGGATTTTCGATACCGGCATTGGCTGCGGAAGAGTTGTATTGAACGCTTTTGATAACGACGCCAGAATCCCAAAAATGAGGAACTATGCCCCCATTAATAGCGAATATAGCGAAGAGTAAAAAGATTAATAGGATAATTACACGCCAGGTTTTCAAGATTGATTTTAAAGTTTCACTGAGCATGTTGTTTCCTCGAGTTGTGTTTTTCAGTATACCAGCGTAAGATACCGACGTTTTGAATCCAGGTCATGATTGTATCAACAATTAAACCAATGAATAAAATAATCATGATTTGGCGAACGACATCACTTTGAACAAAGATGAGAGCGACGGTTACGGCAACTAAAGTAGTAGCAGTCATGGTTAATCCAGTTTTGACAGAACTGTAAATACGATCCATTTCGGTACCTTCTTTGCGTTTCAAATAGCGAGTGGTGAGCAGGACGTCAGTGTCTACGGAATAGCCAATTAGCATCAAGAAAGCGGCAACACCTGCAGTACTTAATTTTATGCCGGTAAGATTGAAGATAGCAAGTGTAACAACGATATCGGAAAATGCAGCAAGGATGACGGCAAAACTTGGCACTAAAAGACGGAAATATAATAAAACGACAATCCCCATCAAGACAAATGAGATGAGGAGGGCAGAAACCATTTGGCGAAAGAAGTTGTCGCCAATAGCAGAACCGACAACTTCAACGCTTAATTCATTTTGATTAATTGCTAATTTATTTTCTAGAATTGTGAGGAGAGAATTAATTTCTTCTTTAGTTTGTAATTCAGAATCGATTGCGATAGCAATGACTTTGCCTGCAGAACTAATTTCACGTACGTCAAGATCAACTTCTTTAAATTGTTCGTGAAGATAAGATTCTAATTCTTCGGAGATTACAGGCGTAGTTAGAGAATCTTGATGGACCATCACAGTGGAACCACCTTTTAAAGTAATACCTCGATGGACGAAATCTCCAGTTGTTGTGTATTGTGTACCAATTTGGATTAACGCGAGAAGTACTAGGATCAAAGGGATGAGTAGAAGTAATTTATACTTTTCTTCATACCAGTATTTTAGTGAATGGGCCATTATAGAAAACAAAAATTGGTGGTTTCTATATAAAGATTGTGTTGGACAAAGCGTTAGATATAAGAAGTCCAACTAATTCAATAAAGTTACAGTTGGACTTCTGTTCTGTCACTAGCGTTCCGAACTTTCCCTTTGGGAAAGAATATTCCACAAAGTAGCGTCTTGCGACCCGGAAGACTTTCTTTGAGGACTATATATTTGTTAGGGAAGGGGACCATATTTGAAATTCTTAATTTATAGAGGGAGAACACAAAACATTTATAAACTGAAAAATTGTCCTTAGCTTGTGGCGTTAATTCAGCTCAAAGAGGTGACGAAAGAGTACAATAAGAATATTATCTTACAAGATGTTAATTTGGAAGTAAATGAGGGAGATATTATTGGGATTATCGGGCAATCGGGAAGCGGGAAGACGACGTTATTGAATCTCATTTCAGGGTTTATTGAGCCAAATCAAGGAGAGATTTTTTATGTTTCTAAAACGGATGGACAGCCGAAGAGTTTAGCGAAAAATATTCACAAACTTAAGAGACATATGGGGTTTAATGCGCAGCATACATCGTTTTATCCTAAGCTTACGGTGAAAGAAAATTTATTGCATTTTGGGCAGATGTATGGGTTGAAAAAAAGTACATTAATTGAGAATGCCAAAAGTTTGCTGCAAATTACAGGATTATATGAGCATCGAGATAAATTGGCGTCACATCTTTCAGGAGGGATGCAAAAAAGATTAGATATCTCATGCAGTTTGATTCACAAGCCACGGATTTTGTTTTTAGATGAGCCAACGTCGGATCTTGATCCCGTTATGCAAAAAGAGGTTATTTCATTGATTCAGGAGGTGAATAAGCAAGGAGTTACGGTTGTGATGGCGTCGCATCATTTGGAGAGTTTAGAGAAGATATGCACCAAGATTGCAGTAGTACATGAAAAACAAGTGCATAGTTATGGGGAGATGGAAGAAATTCGCAAGCCGTTTTTGAAAGACTTTATCACTATCAATGTGAAAGCGGGAAAAGATACAGAACGAATCATTGCGATGGTTAAGAAAATGCCAGTGACAAAAATTGTAGATAAAGGAGACCAATTAATGATTTTTCCGCAGGATGCAGATAAGACATTAGCACAGTTAATGATGATGATTAAACAAGAAAATTTGTATTTACATGATATTGATTTACGCAAACCGACGTTAGATGAAGTGTTTGTGAAAATTACACAGAAGCGTTAATTTAGTTGTAACGTTTACTGTTTTGAGGGATTAAATAAACAAAATTGGGTAAACTAAGAGAGTAAAAAAGAGGGAAATAGAGAGAATGAGCGCACTTTGGCTTTTAACTGAAAAAAATTTGAAAAATCTGATTCGCGCAAAAGGATCGGCGTTGATAGTTATTTTTGCGCCGTTATTGATCATATTAATTTTAGGTCTTTCATTTAACACTACTAGTAAATATGGGTTAAATATTGGGATTTATGCGCCAACAGAAACGGCAGAAGTGACAAAACTAATTGATGGGTTAAAAGAACAAGAATTTACGGTGGCAAAGTATGAGAATATTGACAAATGTGTAGAGGATATCAAACGTGCGGTGATGCATACTTGTTTGGATTTGCCTTCGTCGTTGAAAGTGGAGTCGAATAAACAAATTGAAATAAAATATTATGTTGATCAGAGTAAAATTAATTTAGTGTGGATGGTGCAACAGACGCTTGCGCAAAAGTTTACAGTGCAAGAACAACAATTAAGTGAGAGTTTAAGTAAAGATATTTTGACGCGATTAAGTGAGACACAGACGAAATTGAATGGGGAAAAAACGAAAATAGCTTCGACGAAGCAAAAAAATAGTGATGCAGTAAAAGGAGCAGAGGGAGTGAAGGCGGATCTTGCGACAATTGATTTTACAACGCCTACAACAACCTATAATGCGGCAGTTGTGGATTTATTTAAAACGGAAATTTCTATGCGGTTGTTGAATATGTCACAGGCAATTGTAGAGACGAAAGCTACTTTGGCGAAGATAAATACCACTAGTGTGGAAAAGAAAAAAGTAGAGACGATGTTAGCAAAAGTAGATGAGGCAGTGGTTGCGGCGTCTGTATTTTTAGAGGGGGGGGGACCAGGTAGTTTACAAGAGGTATCGGCGTTGATTGCAGTATTACAAAGTGATGTAGATGCGACAAAAGTTAAATTGAGTGCAGCAGCAGAAAAAATAAAAACGAATAATGAAAATTTGGATGGAGTGAAGTTAACGATAGGAGAGAGTATTGCTTTACTTGAAGGAACACAAACAGTATTGGACCAGATAAATGCAAATTTGCAGTCGCAAAAAGTAACGGATGCAGCAGTGGTTGCACAACCGCTAGTGATGAAAATTGAGACGGTGAGCGCAGAAAAAACGTATTTAAGTTATCTATTTCCTGTATTATTGACGTTAGTGATTATGTTTTCGTCGTTGCTGCTTGGTACAAGTTTAGTGATGATGGAAAAGAATAGTCCAGCGTTTTTTCGAAATTTCTTTTTGCCGATTCGAAAGATTACATTCATCTTGTCGATTTATTTGACAAATGTTATTTTAATTTTAATTCAGGTAATTATTATTTTAGGGTTAGCGTTGATTTTTATACCAAACATCTTGGAGTTATTACCAATGCTTGGATTAGTATTATTTTTAGCGGCGTCAATTTTCACGTTTTTAGGAATGGTGATTGGATATATTTATACGTCTGAAGAAACAGGAGTTTTGGCATCGATTTCGCTTGGGAGTTTGTTATTATTTATTTCGGGAACGATTTTGCCAATCGAAGGGACGTCAATTACGGTGAGAAATATAATTTCGTTTAGTCCTTTTGTAATTGTGGAAGGGTTGATTCGGGAAGTGATGATTTTTAATGCAGGGTTTGAATTGTTATGGGTTGATTTGTTGCTTTTGTTAGGGTATACGTTAGTGTTTTTTTTAGTTATTTTAGCAGCGGAGTCGGTGCTGCATAAGCATTTGTTGGAGAGATTTTTGAATCATCACCATAAGATTCATCGACAGAATCAGAAGATGGGCAAAGTGTAAAGGATTGGATTTCTTTTATGAAGAAGGACACTATGAAACGACGAGCGAGGGTTGTTGTGATTACGGGGACGCCAGGAGTAGGTAAGACGACGTTGGCAAAAAAATTGGTCCGCAAAGGGTATGAGCGAGTTGATTTACATCGGTTCTATACGCAGATTTCGGAGAAGTATGATGGACAGAAACAGTGTTATGTAATTGATTATACAAAACTGGTTGCGCTTGTGAAGAAACGATTACATGAAACAACAGCAAAGGGATTAGTTGTTGATTCGCATGTTACACACTATTTGCCGGCAAAGTTAGTAAATATTTGTGTGGTGCTGAGTTGTTCTAATTTAAAGTTGCTGCGGCAAAGGTTGCTGAAGCGAAAATATACTGCTAAGAAGATTCAAGAGAATTTGGAAGCAGAGATTATGCAAGTGTGTCTGAATGAGGCAAGGACGCGAAAGCATAAGATTGTTATGTTTGATACGGCTACAATTGCGATGTCAAAAATAGTCCAAGAACTCGGCAAATATTTATAAAGCAGGCATTATATTTTATTCTTATATGGCGATTACGGCGCAGGAAAAACTACATTTGAAGAAAATTGTAAAAGAGCTGAAAGTACAGCGAGCAGCTCATACGGAGTTTGTCTCAGTCTATATTCCAGCAGGGTATGAGATTTCAAAAATTATTAATCATTTAGCAGAGGAACAGGGAACAGCTTCTAACATTAAATCGGCGATTACACGAAAGAATGTGCAAACAGCACTTGAGAAGATGATTCAGCATCTGCGTAATTTTAAGCGGACGCCGGAAAAAGGATTGGCGGTGTTTGCAGGTAATATTGCGGCAACGGAAGGAAAGCAGGATTTTAGGACGTGGAGTATTGAGCCGCCCATTTTATTGAATACGCGGATTTATCGCTGTGATAAAACGTTTGTGATTGATATTTTAGAAGATATGTTAGTTGAACATAATGCGTATGGGTTGGTTGTTTTTGATTTACGAGATGCGACTTTAGCATTACTGAAAGGGAAAACAATCATTCCACTAAAAAAAACGCATTCAGAAGTGCCGGGGAAACATAAGACAGGGGGACAATCGGCAGCACGGTTTGCGCGATTACGAGAAGAGGCGTCTAAAGAGCATTTTAAGAAAGTGGCAGAGTATATGAAAGAGCAGTTTTTGCCACTTGGAAATAATTTGAAGGGAATCATTATCGGGGGACCGGGAATTACAGTTAATGATTTTATGAATTATGATTATCTTACGGGCGAATTGAAACGAAAAGTGTTGGGTACAAAAGATTTGTCGTATACAGATGAATTTGGGTTGCAGGAATTGGTTGATAAGTCCGATGATTTATTGTCAGAGGAAGAGATTGCGCATGAGAAGAAGATCATGAATAACTTCTTTAATCAATTTCGAGATAATGATAAGAAAGTGACGTATGGGGAGAAAGAGACACTACGAGCGCTTGAGATGAATGCGGTGGCGGTGTTATTACTTTCGGAATCGATGTCGGATGAGATGATTTTTCAATTAGAAGAGAAAGCGGAAGCAGGCGGGGCGATTGTGAAGATTATTTCAGTGGAGACACGTGAAGGGGTACAGTTACGGGAGTTGGGGGGGATTGCGGCGATATTACGGTTTGAGGTTGCGTGAAGTTGATTATACCATTTCGTCTTGTTTTATTTTCTTAACTAAAGGCTCTTGAGTACAACGAAACAGAAAGCCGTCTTTTATGTTTACATCGTGAGTTGTATGGTGAGGGCGTTCGACTTTGATTATGTTTTCTGATTTGGCAAGTGTTGAGATTAACTGATCGTAGGAAATATGTGTGCCGTATACTTCAATATGATCGAAGCCATCAATTTGTGATTGGTCTGGTTTTTGATCAGAGAGTTCGACGAAATAAATGTCGCCGATAACGGTTGTGATTCCTTGTTTTAATTTGATGTAACTGATTCGACGATTAGAGATGATAGACTGATAGATGTAGTGACTATTTTTCTCGAATAGAGAGCGAAGATGTTCAAATGATTCAGGTGAGCCGCATTTATAACAGATGTGGTCAGCTTTGGTGAGGTTTTTGAGGTTATGTTTTGTTACAAATGTGTTGAATTGAATAATATATTTTTGGGCTTGAGTATAGAAATCGTCGATGGTTTTAATCATGTAAGAAGCTGTTGGAGTAGTATATAAAAATATTATGGACTCAATTACATCTAAGTAAATTGTCTGGCTCGGTCCTAGGTCAGTTGAATAGTTATTTTATGAATAATTTAAGTTGAAATTAGTAAAAAATCTTAAAAAATAGAGTAAAATATATCTTTTTTACTAAAAAGTTGACTCTTTGTTTTAAATATACCAGTTGATTATTGAATTAAAGAGAATCAAAGGGAGGAGATTACAATGGCAACAGAAGATAATAATATGGATGCAGCGTATGTTGCGGCAGGAAAAGTTTTAGCTGCACAAAAAGAAAATGATAGTTTGATTGCTAACCAATTTAAAGAGCTTAAAGAATTAAAACCAGTAGTGGTGCCGGGGCAGCATGATCATATTGAAAAAATTTTGAAAGCTATGGAGATTTCATATGAAACAAAAAATTTACTTGATTTGAGCACTTTGCCACCAATCCATAACCGGCCGATTTTAATAAATTGTAGTTCAATAAATAGTCCACAGCGAAGTTTAATCGAACGATTGAAAGACCATGTACGAGAAGGAGGTACATTAATAACGACAGATTGGGCGTTGACGTTAACCAATGCCATTTTTCTGGAATATATTGGGTGGAATGAACAACGTACAAACGGATATAATGAGTCATTTGCGATTGATGGAACTAATTTAGAAAAAGATGCGCCAACGTTGAGTTGGTTTGTAGAGAGTTGCAGTTATCCTTTAGCTTTACCAATGCATGAAGATGTTAAAATCATTTTATCTAGCGAGAGTTTTGGTAAAAAGTATGGAGGGAATCCGGCGCTAGGAGTTTCATTCCCATTTGGAAAAGGAGGGGTTATTCATTATGTGAGTCATCTTTATGCACAAATGGTGAAGTTACATAATGATCAAGATAAAAGTGCGTCGACAGAATGGGCGCAAAAAAAAGGAGTAGATTTAGGTGATTTGGGGACAGTGACGACGGAGGGTTCGGTGGCAACAGCATTTGATACAATGACTTCAATTTTAGGAGGTACGACACAAGTATGGAGTTCGGAAGCTTTTACAAAAAAAAGAACATATACTTCAACGGTAATTCCAGAAGTACAGACGCCGCTCAAACCAGATTCGGCATTTTATCTTCATGGTCAAAATTATAAAATTGAACGATTGATTGAACGATTGGTTAATCAATATGTTATTGGCCGAAGTTCAGATGTAAATCTGCAATTAGTTGATTCAAGAATCTCTAGGCATCATGCAAGATTATATGCCACACCAGATGGGATTAATGTTGTGGATTTGGAGAGTCGGAATGGAACTTATGTCAATAACAATATAATAGAGAAACCTACGCAACTTTATTTGGGGGATAAAATAAAAGTGGGGGATACAGTGTTAGAAATTGTACCAGCAGTAATTGTACCGTAATGAACCAGTTTTGGATTTTTTATTTTCTTACTTTTTATTTTTTATCATGAAAATGGAGATATTTTTATAAGAGAAAAGAGTTCTGAGATTAATATGGATTTGATTACAGAGGCGTATGGACGGTTGTTTCCAGAGAAAGAGTGTCCATATAAAACAGATATAGAGTATAATCGTCGATTATCTGCGTTTAATGCGAATATTAAGTTGCGCGGCGAGGTGATTTCTTTGTGTATGAATTTACAGTGGAAAGATATTGATTCAGAGATTAAGATTGGGCTTGTGCAGTCGTTATTGTTGAAGGTTTTACGAGAAAAAGGGAAGCGTATGCAGACAATAAATATAAATTTGTATAATAATTTTATTAAAAATATTCCGATATTGACGCCGAAGGTAGTTACAGATGAAAGATTAGAAGGAGTGTTTCAAGAATTGAATGAGAGGTTTTTTGCAGGAGAATTAGAGCGGCCGAATTTGCAGTGGGGGCAGCAGGCGTTTAGGAGACTTGCGCATTATAATTTTCATAGTGATATGATTACAATTTCAGAGACGTTTCGCGAGGCGCCTTTGGAGGTAGTACAATATATTATGTATCATGAGATGCTGCATAAGAAAATGGCGTTTACGCAGAGAGAGGGAAGACATTCGTATCATTCGCCAGAATTTAAACGGGCAGAGGCGTTGTTTCCAGAGTATGAACGAATTGAGAAGGAAATTACGCAGTTTGTGCGGAAAGAAAAGCGAATGGCTCGAGGGCAATTGAGGGGACAAAAAAGAGTTAGGAAATCAACGTGGCAGTCTATACTTGATTATTTATAAGTATTTGTAGGGTTTTGAGAAACATTTAAAAAGAACCTGCGGTTTTTATGAGAGTATGAGCAAAAAGGCTTTTCTCTCCTTGAACGCTATGGACAAAATTATGCGAGAGGCAGGCGCTGAACGGGTGGCGGATGATGCAAAAGAAGCATTAGCTCTGGTGTTAGAGCAGAAAGGAAAAGAAATTGCTCAAGAAGCGAAGAAATTTGCAGAGCATGCAGGAAGAAAAACAATTATTGATAAAGATATCCAGTTAGCGATACAGAATAGGTGAGAAACATGAGCACAGACTATGAAAAAAAATTAGTAAGCGTGGGAACGCTTAAGAAAGGAGACACAATTATTATTGACGGTGCACCGTGTAAAATTACGGATACCGCTACTTCACGACCAGGAAAACATGGTCACGCTAAAGTTAATTTAATGGCGGCAGGATTACTTGATGGCAAGAAACGAAATGTAGTTATGCCGGGTCACGATCGAGTAGAAGTGCCAATTATTGAAAAGAAGAGTGCGCAAATATTATCGGTTACGGGTACTGTTGCAAATGTGATGGATACGGAGACGTTTGAAACGTTTGAGATGGATATTCCTGAAGAAATGCAAGCAGATGTCAGAGAAGGAGTAGAAGTGTTGTACTGGACGATGATGGGTGCGAAAGTGATGAAGCAAGTAAAGAATCTAAATTAAATAATTATTAGATATTAGAGGTATATTTTTATGGTAAAATTTGAAGAAGCAGCCGCACGAATTATGAAAAATATTTTCGTGTGTAGGATTTGTAAAGCGAAAATACGGGCGCCAAGCTTAAAAGTGAGCCAAGGTAAGGTTAAATGTCGTTCGTGTAAGGCAACAAAGCTACGACCTAAACGTAAGAAATAGAAAGGTAGTTTTGCGAAAGTAATATATACCCTTAGAAAAGTCTTACAGTTATGTTTGAGGCGATACTTTCGTTTGTTGTTACATATAAATATATTCTTATATTTTATTTATTCATTATTTTGTTTATTGTATTACACCGAAAGAAAATTGATGTGCAAGGGAAGATTATTTTTCTGTATCGGACACAATTTGGTATTTCGTGGATGGATAAATACGCTCAGAAGTATAGAGAGTGGGTTATTTTATTAGGGTATGTGGGGATAGGTGTTGGTTTTATTGGGATGGTGTTTATTTCTTTCTTTTTACTTAAAAATATTTATGATTTAGTTATGGTGCCTCAGGCACAGTCGGGCGTGTCTTTAGTGTTGCCAGGTGTAAATGTACCAGGTTTAGGGATATTACCGTTTTGGCATTGGTTAGTTGCGATTTTTGTGATTGCAGTTGTGCATGAATTTTCTCACGGGATTGTGGCGCGAGCACATAAAGTGGAAGTGAAAAATACAGGAGTGGTTTTTTTTGGACCAATCATTGGGGCGTTTGTTGAGCCGA
>CAXNDX010000036.1:0-11273 GCA_964201585.1 Candidatus Woesearchaeota archaeon
GTTTCAAAATCAACAAGGTGAAGTAAGCATGGCTACTCACTTCATTTGTGATGTTTATAGTACTGTTCTGGGAGGTATATAAACCCTGTCCGCAGTTGTCCAGTGACCAGTGGCTTTGAAAATTGAGGTTTTATGGCTTGTATTGCTTAAAATTTGGGGTTTGAAGGGGTGTCCAGTGGAGTGGTTGGGGATAACAAATAAAAGAAGTTACAATGAGTAATGTTTAAATAGATTCATTTCTTACCTTCTTTCTATGCCTGATGCTCATTCACATTCAACTCACCATATTCCTCTACCACCGGTGTCGAGAGGGGTGCCGCACAAAAGTGGAAGTGCAGCACATCATTCCGAATGGTGTTTTGTGTCGTTTATTCTAGGGGTATTTGGGTTGGTGCTGCCATTGTTTAGTGCGCTTGCAATTATTGTGGGTATTGGTGGGTTGATGCATGTGCAGCGAGAAAAAGTGGCAGGAAAATGGATGGCGTTGCTTGGGATAGGATTAGGGTTTTTAGGAATTGTTTTAGTGTTGGTTGCAATATTGTTTCAGGTGAATGTATTGCAGGATTATTTATTGCGGTTTGGGACGATTGAGACGTTGGTTGGGAAAGCTTATAGAGGGTAAAAAAAGATTACGATTTATTAAAGAGTCTAATCACTTTTGTACTTAAATCATCGGTGTCTTGCGGGTGCATCATTTCGGCATCTTGAGTTTCTGTGTTCAATTTGAATCCTAATCTCTTTCTTTGAGAAAGAGGAAATATGTTTCCATCATATTCAATTTCATTTGGAGCATTGCTTTTTATTTTCTTAAATCCGTACATACGTCTTTCTTTTCCATCGTTGGGAAATCGAGGGTCATTTGGAGGGACATACTCTACTTGCCAATTCTCCGGTTTGAATTGCCATCCCTCTTTATAAGCAACTTGTTGATAATATAATGTAAATATCTCAAAATTCTGGCGATTCTCTGGCGTATCTGCAATTGCAATTGAATAACGTACGTCTTCTTTACGTAAATTATTCAACTCCGCGCGTCTGAGGGGAGTTAGTTTATTTTCATCAAATAAAATCATTTGATCTCGCGGGGGCATTTGCCACGATTCTAATAAAGGATAATTTGGTTTTGCATTAGTCATATTTTCTCCAAACAACTAAAACCACCAACAATAAAATAAAGAGAAACAAGGTTACTTATATAAATTGTGCCCCCCTAGAGAGGGTGCAGATGGAATAATTTATAAATAAAGCTTACTTTGAACAGAAAAATGGATGTAAAACCACTGGAGCGGATAGGACTGACGAAGTCGGAGATTGCGGTTTATTTGGCGCTATTAAAATTGGGGCAGACGACGGCGGGGCCCATTGTGGATGAGGCGAAAGTGACACGGTCTAAAATTTATGATATTTTGGAGCGGTTGAAGAATAAAGGGTTTGTAAGTTATATTACAAAACAATCAACTAAATATTTTAGTGCGGCTGATCCGCATACGATTCTTCATTATTTGGATGAAAAAGAATCAGAAATCAAACAAGAAAAATTGTCCATTGCAAAACTGCTGCCACAATTATTATTAGAACAATCGCTTTCCGGGACCAAAAATGTAGCTGAAATATTTTTGGGAGTACGAGGGATGCAAAATGCGTTTAATATTCTCATTAAATCTTTTGATCCAAAAGAACCATATTATGCGTTTGGGGCGGGAGCGGGCGAAAATACGGAACAAATGCAGATATTTTTTAGCAGATTGCATCACGAGCGATTGAAGAAAAAAGTGCGTGCGAGAATCATTTTTACGGAAGCTTCACGAGGAGTATTTCGCTCGCAGGAAAAATCGTTGTTTGTGCAGGCGAGATATGTGGCAAATACGACGCCGGCAGCGATAAATGTCTACAAGAATTATGTAGTGATTGCGATTTTAAATAAAGAACCAATCACGATTTTAATTAATAATAAAGAAACGGCTGATTCATTTCGAGAATATTTTAAAGTGATGTGGAATATTGCAAAGAGATAAAATAGAAAAAATAGAACTCTAAAAATCTAAACTAACACGCCGTTAACAACACCTTCTTGACCTGGTCTTGAGGTGACACGAGCACGGCCTAATTTTGTTTCGACAACACAGCCTTTGGTAATAACGTTTCGTCTAACCAAGTTAGCGTTGGCAGGATTCTCGACTACGTTCATAATTTCTGTTTTTTGTGATTTGCCTTGTTTGTCAGCAACGTTCATTTGTTTAATTGTAAGAAGAGCTTCACGCACAGCGCCGCCACGGCCACGTTTGTGTTGGGCTTTTTTGGTATCTGCTAATTTGGTATTTGCAGGGAAGCCAGCTAATTCGTAGCTCTTTTTTCCACGGGAGAAATGATATCTTCCACCGGAGACTTTTCGTAATGATCGAGATGTTGTTCTTGCCATATTTTATCCAATTAAGCAGTGGTTTTTAAAGCTTTTGCTTTTGGAGAGAGTATTTTCTTTTTAAGAGTTTCATTTCCGGTCCAAACTAAAGCGTGTTCCATGACTTCTTCTAAACTTGTTACAGGGATTATTTTCACTTTTTCAAGTTTTGCTTTTTCAATGACGATGTCTTGTAAATTAGATTTAGGGATGATAATGGTTTTTATGCCAATATCAATTGCAGCTTCAACTTTTGCAGAGACGCCACCAACGGGCAAGACTTCACCGCGTACAGACAAAGAACCAGTCATGGCAATATCTTGACGCACAGGTATTTCTTTGAGTGCGGAAATAATGGCGATAGCGACGGCGATAGATGCGGAGTCGCCTTCGACGCCTTCATAGGTCTGTAGGAATTGGACGAAGATGTCACGGGTTTCTTTGATGTCTTCGCCAAAGTAGCGCATGATGATAGCAGAGACATTCGTGATAGCTTCTTTGGCAATTTCACCCAATTTACCTGTGGCGATAATTTGGTGCTTTTTACCGCCTACCGTGACTTCGGATTCGATTGGCAATAAAATACCAGAGGCTAAGATGTCGCCGCCACCGATAACGGCGAGGCCATTGACGCGACCGATACGTTCGCCGGTTGTGATGATAACTTCGTATTCTTTCTTTCGTTCGACGTATTTGTCGGCGATCTGCTGTTCTAAGGGACGAGCGAGTTTTAACGCATCTTGGACGTGTTTACGTGTGGCTAGTTCGGCGTTTTCTTCTTTGGCTAAATCGCCTGCGGCTCTGACAAGACCGCCAAGACCACGAAGATGCAAGGTTAAATGGCCTTTACGATTGGCTCTACGTCGAGCTTGGTCGATTATGGCTTTAAGACCGTCTTCATCAAAGTGAGGGATTTTGCCGTTTTCTTTTTGTACTTCTTGAGCGATAAAGCGAGCAATCTTACCTCTATTTTCAGGAGTGTCGAGCATGGTTTCGTTCATATGGATCTCATAACCATAGCCACGAATTCTGGATCGTAATGCAGGATGCATATTTTTGAGGGTATCTAAATTACCGGCAGCGACTAAGACAAAGTCACAGGGGACGGGTTCAGTTCGAACCATCGCACCTGCGGAACGTTCAGATTGACCAGTAATTGGAAACTTTTTTTCTTGCAGGCCAGTGAGTAATTCGTGCTGGGTGCGAGGGTGGAGAGTGGCGATTTCGTCTATAAATAAGACGCCAAGATGGGCTTTATGGATCATTCCTGCGACAACACGTTGATTTGCAGGTGTACCTAGGCCGCCAGATTGAAATGGGTCGTGTAAGACGTCACCTAATAATGCGCCAGCATGAGCGCCGGTGGCGTCAAAAAATGGTGCTTGTTTTTTATTGAAGTTGTCAACGATTACTTTAGGGACGGAAAATCCTTGCGATTTAAACATACGCGGACCCATACTAAGCATAATCGAAAATGAAGCAAGAAACATCATGCCACCTAGGAAAAATGCAGTAAACATGATGTCAGATTTGTAATAGTATCTTGCCCACCAGGGAGCGATAAATGTGAGAATGGCGACGACAAATAAGAGAATATTATTATTTTTGACAATTTGGGTTGTGTCTAACGTTTGTTTTTTTACTTCTTCGCGACCTTTGCCGGCAGGCAGTTCTTTTATGATAGGATTGTTCTCATCGTTGGCGTTTTGATAGGCTAAGATGTCTTTTAATTCGGAGTTAGGGAGAAGTTCAGCGAGTGCTAAACCTAACATACTTTTTCCAGTTCCAGGTTCGCCAATCAATAAGACGTGACGACGCTGCTGGGCGGCTTTACGAATAATATTAACGGCTTCATCTTGACCAATGACTTGGTCAACGATCTTTGTGGGAATTTTAATTTGTTTGGTTGTTTTCATGGGAGATGTATTTTTGGTGGTGTTATGCTCATTATTCTTAATTGTCTCAGAAACCACGTTTTTCACGATTTTTAATGTTTGAGGGCTTATTTAAAAAGCTTATGGAGGAGTTTGTCTAAAGTTATAATGAGGTTATAAATGTAATTGCAGTAGAGGAGAGGCGTGACAATTATAACGAAGGACATAAATACTTATACCAAAATAGTTATGTCCTTCGGGATACACAGTGAAGCAACGACTTCACAGGTGCACAAATAAAGTAGTTTCTTTATCTTGTGTATTGTAAGTGACATTTGTATAAAAATTTACGTCACTCACTATAGTTAGGGGGTAAATTTATCAATACTTGTTTGGGATTGTTTCGTCGAAGATTTAATTATTGAGATATATATCTCAGCAAATGGTTTTTCTTGTTCTAACTCTATTTTTTCGTGATTCTCGAGCTGCAGGAGAGGAACAAAGGTAAATACTTTATCATGGCGCGCGGGTTGAGGGGGGAGGAGTTGGGTGAAGCTGACTTTTTGTGTGGGGTCTTTGGCGCTATAGTACATGACTTTATGATAGACTTCGCGAATAGCATCCATAATATCCATTTTTCGTTGAGGCATGATGAATTTAACGGGGCGGAGGCGGGCAAGGACTTTCTTTTTTGTGGCTAATGCATGCTGCAAGGCTTCGACTAAGTCAGTGATAGAAACTTTACGATTGCGAGGTTGAGGATTTCTGGGGATTAACGTGAACTTATCACGTGCTTTTTTGGTGGGATGTTCTTCAAGAGAGCTGAGTAGTTCTTCTTCGATTGCTTCTTCGGTATCGTGAATAAGAGTGTCAAATTTGCTGCAGTCGTTTTCAATGAAATGGTCAGATTTCATTTTAAGCAGAAAAGCTGCGGCGAGAAGGATTTTGCCTGAAATACGAAGGTTATTTTCTTTCATGGCTTTAATGACTTCGATATAACGCTGCGTGAGCAGAGTAATATTAATATCCCAAGGGTCCATCTGTTCTTTGTGGACAAGATCAACAAGAATTGTTTTCCAGCTGAGTTCTTCTTGATTGAGCAATATGTCGAATATTTGTTCTTGCATGTACTTGGAAAATAAAGTGTGTTCTTAAATCATTCGGGAAAAGTTTAAAAAGAGGTGGTTTTGGTAACTTATTTATGGAAAATAAATTAAAAAGTGTGGTTATATTATTAGTAGGTCTGCTTTTTTTTTCAGTTGTATTTGCAGACGAAATTACAGGGAATGCGACGACTTCGGTTGGAAATGAAACAAAAACGCAGCCTGCAGCAGAACCTGCAGAGAAGACTTCGCAAGTTGAAAATGTAAAGTCCATTTCAGTTGTTGTTAAAGCGGTGCCTGCGGTTGGAGAAGTACCTTTAGCAGCATCATTTGATGTGGCAACGACAGCAGTACCTGTAAGTTATTCTTGGGATTTGAATGATGATGGAAAAGTAGATAGTACTGAGCAAAAGCCAAAGTATACATATACCACTGAAGGTACATACAAAGCGAGTGTTACATTTACAGCGCAAGATGGAAAAATATATACAAATAGTACAGATATTGTTGTTAAGTCGTTGATGACGGCAACGGTGATTGCAAATCCACTTTCGGGAACGGCGCCATTACAAGTGCAATTTACAGTGGCAGCATCAGGAAAAGCGCCATTAAAATATAGCTGGGATTTTAATAGTGATGATTCTATTGATAGTACTAAACAAAATCCAGGGTTTACATATGAGGACGTGGGAGAATATAATGCGACGTTTGTCGTTACGGATGCGACAGGAAATTCGTTAACGAAAGTGATACCGATTACAGTGAGTAATTTTGATTCACATTTAAAGTTAGATTCGTATTTTCCGACCACGTTGAATGTTGGAGAGAATCAAGTAACATTTATTGTTGTGAATGAAGGGAAACAAATGGTTAAAGATATTTCTGCGAAAGTGGTCGGAAATGGGATTACACACCTTACTTCTTCATCAGTTAGTCAATTGAAAGCAGGGGAGCAAGATTCAATTGTGGTGAAAGTAAATGTGGCAAATAGTGACAACGTTGAGGCGAAAGTGAAAGTGTTGGATAAAACATTTCCACTTAATTTCACGTTAACTAAAAGTGCAGTATATAACAAAGAAGAGTTGCAGGCGACGTTAAATGGATTAAAAGTTAAAGTGGTTGCGCAAGAAGATTTGTATTATGCAAAGAAAGCGCAGGGATTTTTGGTATCAGAGCAATTTGATGGGATTAAAGATAATAAAGCACGTTTAGAGCAGGTGCAGCAGCAGTTGTTAACGGGAAAATTGGCAGATGCAAAAGTGGGATTGGAGTTAGTGATGTCAACAATTGAGGATACTAATACAAGTTTAACCAAAGCGAAAAAAGAGGAGAAGAGTTTTTTACAGTGGTTAGGGGAGAATATTGGAGTTGTGGCTGCGATTATTACTGGACTTGCCGCAATTGGAACAGGAATGAAGTTTGCATTTGACCATTTCAAGAAAGCAGGAGAGAAAGTAACCGAAAAAGTCAAAGAGAAGATTGCGACGAAGAAAGAAGTCGGGAAGGAGACGGCGTTAGCGAAAGAGGAGCATGAGAAGAAGGAGCATCATCTAGCTGAGGAAGAAGCTAAAGAAGAGAAGGTCGAGGAGAAAAAAGAGCATCATGATGGGAAGAAGCATAAGTAGATAATTTGTTTTTTTTGTTTTATTTTTTTAATAATTATTTGGAGATAAGTTTATTGTGTGATTGTTTGTGTTAAAAAATGTTAGAATAAAAATGGACCTGCCCGGACTTTCTTTCGTACTGTTTAATACAGTAGATATTTGAACCGGGGACATCCGCCTTGTAAGGGCAGCATCATAACCGCTAGACCACAGGTCCTTGGTATTTTAAGAAAGCGGTCCCTTTAAAAATGTTTCTTTGAATGGGAAATGAAAAAAGAAAGATTTATAAAGGTTGAAAAAATGATTATGATATGGAAAAAAGAGGGCAGTTGATTCAAATTGAGTTTCATTATTTTATTATAGGTTTCTTTATTGGTTTAGCGCTAGGAATAGTTCTTGTGGCTTTGGGTACAAAAGGAATTATTCCGTTTAAGATACCATTTGTCTGTTAAAGCCGTACATAAGAGGGTTTATGAAAGATAGAAAGGGCCAATTGGAGTTTATTGAAGCGAAATATTTTCTTATCGGTTTGCTTTTTGGGGTCATTGCAGGGTTAGTGTTGATTAAGTTAGGGATGGTTAATGTATTGCCTTTTAAAGTGCCGTTTGTGTGTGGATGAATAAGAAGAGTGCGTTCTATATCTAGCAGAATAGAAAATATTATAAGTAAATTATTCTTCAGCTTTTAAAAAGAGAAGTGAGAGGCAGTAGGGGAGCTTTTCTCGGATCATAATCGTATAAAAAATAGAAAAGAAGGTGTAAAATATGGATGTGGAACAAATTCAGAAAATTAATACATTAGCAGTGGATTTGATGCGGCGGGGCTTAGCGAGTGATCGAGAGGATGCGGTGCGTCAAGCAGAGCAAGTGTATCATAGCCGCGATCCGGAAGGGTTTAAATCAATGCGAGAGACGTTGTCAGGAGTGCAGTCAGAGGCACGTCGAGGAGATACGTCGTATACGTCGAGTTCTTCAGGGAATACAACTGCAGGAGAAGGAGATTTGTCGACTGAGAAAGTGAAGGATATTCTTGAGAAAAATACGAAATATATTATCACACAATTGAAAGCGTTCCAGGAGAAAGTAGAAGCAATGGATAAAGAGATTGTGAATTTGAGATCGCAGATGTCGTCTGTACGAGCTAGCGCGATGAGTTCGGCGAATAGTATGGGAACAAGTTCAGTAAATCAGGGGAGTGGTTCAGGACAGCGAGTGGTGGGTATCCAATCAGCGTCACCGGAAAAACCGATTCCTGACCATGTGGTTGCGAATGGGAATGCAAATACGCCGACAGGTCCGCATCCAAGATCAGGAAATTATAATGTGGGCGATGTGTCGATTGAGAAGTTCTTTTATGCTGGTGGGAAGAGGTAGTGATTTTTATTTAATTTTTTTTTGGGGGGTTCTGTTGTGCGGAACTTATTTTTTTTACATACTTTTTTGAGAACATAACTGTCTTAATTTTGTAGTTAATGTGGAGTGGTCTTTTTCTTTGACGTAGGGAAGAAAGAGTTGAACAATATCTTCATATTTTGGCTTGTCACCGCTTTCAATAACTGGTCGAGAGGAAGGATAATTTCTGCTCCGATATTCTTCTCGTTGCTTTCTTTTTATTTCTTTTTGATTAAGATCATCAATAGTTACACCTGAAGGAACAGCTATGGTTTGGTCGAGAATACCAGGGAGCAAGATTCTTGAACTACAATTACCGGTTCCATCAGCGTAAAATTTAAGAAATGGGTTAAAATTAAATAGGGATAATACACTAAACGGTCCGTTTTTGGCATAATATTCTTTGATCTCTTGGGGAGATAGAAAATAAAATCTAACATCGTCGTTAATTTTAGATAACACTTTTAATCCATTATTGCCTAACAGACGAGTAACATATTTTTTTTCTTCTTCATTGAGTCTTAATCTTTCTTTATTTTGTTCTATTTCAGTTCTAGATAAATAATTTTGATGCTGATTGTCTGAACATAGTGTGTATTTTTTATCGAGGACGTGTATATTTACCCAGTTTTTATACACGTGGCTTTTTGAGTTTGAATTGCAATGGGGAAGACGTATTTTTGTTAAATCTATGGTTAGTGTACTTGGTTGTTTTAAAATTTCTTCTAATGCTAAATGACTTACAGGGAAGTAGGAAATCCCGGGAGTTTCTTGTCTTTTCAAATACCAATCTATATTATTAAAGATAGGATTATACTCTTGAGATGTAATTGCTAATGCTGGTTCTTCTCCATTCATAAAATAAATTAAGCCATCAGCTGGATGAAAACTGTTTGCAAATGAGACAGATTCATCTAGAAAATATTGGTCTATTAACTGATTCGAATGGAGCATATTGCTCTTTACTACATTATATGCTACTTGAAATTGCTCAATATCAGAGGTAACTACTTTTGGTTGCATTATAATTATACAAAAAGTTGAGCCGAGTTATAAACTTTTCGTTTTTTGTTACTATTAAGTACTAATCACTTAACAATATCAAAACATTTTTTGTTTCTTTAGAAATTCTTTAAAGCCAGGAGCGAGGAGAGGTTGGTTGTTGATAAGAACGTAGCGAAAAGGTAAGATTATGGATTCGCCTGGTTGGATGTCAATTTCGAGCGTATCTAGGTAGTTGAGGTCGTTGAGGGTTTTATGGTGTTCAAGTATTTCTTTGGCAACGTAGACGGCGTTATCAGTGGGGAATTGTTGTTTTCCTAAATGACGGGTAGGAACGGTTTTGCAGAATTTGCTAAGTTCTTTCTTGGTTCGGGCTTTCATAGGGTGATCACCTAGGATGCCACCTAATATTATATAGTCAAATTCGGTAGCGTCTTGGGAAGTGAGGGGTTTTGGAGCGAAGGGGTCAAGGATGCAGGCGCGTTGGATTGGGAGGTTACGTATGCTTTCTGTGTGAATAGTGCCTAGCGGGAGGAGTTTTTTTCTTGCGGTGGGCTGAGAGATGTTGGTGAAGATGAGGTTGTTTTTGCCGACGATATTTGAGATATGGGTGTATTCTAGGAGGCACCAGGGATAGAGTTTTTCTTCGAGATGTTCGATGATGTATTTCATGTGTTAATCTAGAATTACTTGTTTATTTAAAAATATGAGGGTTGTTATTTTTGAACGTATTGATGCATGTTTTGCTCAAGCCAAAGAATGGTTTCTTGTACCATTTTTTGAGTGTCCATACCTACAAAACCACAACCCATATCTTTTATCGCGGCATCGCTCTCTTTATTTCCTTGGGATAACTCAAATTCGGGAACAATCTTTTTAACTACATAGCTCCACAGAAAATCAGGAGTTCCAGTAGTATCCCGATCATAATTGTGTGAAAATTGTTTATATTCAGGGTCTTGTTCTAATCTATCAAATTCTTCATTCCCTAGGGTGATATCTATTGTGTCGAAGTGTTTGAGTTTAAATTTGTTGATTTCTTGGGTGAAATATTCGGAGGAGGGAGGTTCTTTTTTTAGTTCTTGGTAAATTAAAGGGAGGATCAGAGGTCCCATTAATACTATGCTGCGGTAGGCATCGCAATTGAGGTAATCATTAGTATTAGAAGAAAAAGATTTATTGTAGCAGTGTGTTTTCCATTCTTCCACTGTTTGCGCAAAGAGGTCTTCTAAAGCCATATATAAATAGGTATTTCATTGCTTTTTTAAAGATATCTGTTGTGGAGAACTCGAAAAAATGATAGGTCTAGACTAAACCCCAAAAAAGCCAAAATAGACCTTTCGACCAAAAGATTTAAATATAAAGTAACTACTTTAGAATAAAAACTTTAAGGAGTTGATACCATTACACGAAACATATTATTAGGATTCTTACTGGCATTTCTAGTGCTACCTGTCGTTTATGCAGATATTACACTGTCAGATGGCAGTACTTCTATCACGCTTGATGTTAATTATGATAAGTTACGAGATGGAGCTAAAGTACTAGATGTTGATGCGAAGACATTGACATTTAAGAATTCAAATACAGTTGATGAGAATGTCACGTTTGAAATTACGGCAAATTCAGGATATACAGCTACGCTTAATAGTGATAAAGTAAATACGTTTACGACTTTGGTTGGTGCGGCAGGCAAAGATGTTATTTTAAATTTGAAAGTGCCAACAAATATTGATGAAGGAATTATTTCATCTGTAGCAAAGTTACGTGTGAAATCGGCAACAGTAGATAAGACATTTGATATTAATACCAAAGTGCTTTCAATGCTGGAAGTAAAAGAAATTGTCGTTTTTGTGAATGGTAATGAAGAAAAAGTTGTCAAAGATGAAACTGGTTCTATT
>CAXNDX010000037.1:0-11252 GCA_964201585.1 Candidatus Woesearchaeota archaeon
TCCCCCTCGCTAAAAACACAAAAAATATCAAAAAAACAAACCAAAAAAATAAAAATAACGAAACTTCGACGGAAAACATAAAATATAAGATTTTTATGAAAAAAAATGAAAAAAACATTTTCCAACGCTAAAAAAAATACCCCCAAAAGCTTTATATACCTTCAAGACCAAAAAGTTTATATAGTAGTGCCCATTCCATACCCAAAACAGTATATAAACCAAATTTAAATACAAAAGGAGTTGAGACGTAAAATACGAAAATGAACATAACATTATCCCTTGATGATTATTTATCATTAGCTAATTCTAAACTAAATGAAAAAACTTCGGGCACATTACGGCCAGCTTCAATAACAGATGCTGCAGGCATCCAAGATTTAACACGTTTAATCGATGGATTAGAATACCCTTTAGCAGGAATACAAGCTATTCTAACAGAACCTGGAAATTTAAATTATGTAATTGCACAAGCACAAAAACCAACCCAAAAAAACCGAGAACCAGGAGGCTATTCCCCACTCCTCTCATTCTCATTAGCCTATACCGCTCAACAATTCCCTAAAATTCTCAATTATATGCCCTGGAAACCAAATGAAACTCCCCCCGAACATAACGACCAAAATGCATTATGGCTCGAACTTAAAATTACTGATCCAAAACTCCAAGGCCAAGGCATCTACAAAGTTATTCGCACCATGCAAGAACTTGCCGCCTACGAACAAGGTATACGCAAAATATATTTACAATCATTTAGCGACAACGCTCGCAACATTCACGCCAAAGAAGGCTATCAACTACTTCGCACCGTAAAATTAACAGAACCAGGACAAGAAGATCACGATGAATACTTAATGCGCCTTGATCTAACCTCTGACCGCCATCAAATAAATAAAGACTACCTAGAAACAACCATTGCTAATCCAACACAGAAACCAATAACAAGTAACCAATTCTACATTTAACCATGGAAAAAATAATCGACGCCCACATCCACACCAACTTTGACGACGAACTACTCAAAGCCGCAGCACAGCGCAGCGGTGTAGACTTCTCTGAACAAGGCCTAGATGATGAAATGAAAAAAAACGATATCGTATATTCTATAGCCATGGCATTGGAATCTCATGAAGATAATTTAGATAAAGCATTTCAACCATTAAAAACAAAAATCTGCAGCCTGCCAAACATCTTAACTATGTTAGCTGTAAATCCCTATAAATCAACCAAACGCACCCTTAAAAATTATGAAGATAAAATTAAAAGTAAAGAAATTCGAGGAATGAAAATTTATCTAGGCTACTACCCTTTCTACCCTCACGATGATGTCTATATCCCTTATTACCAATTAGCTGATAAATATAATCTCCCCATCGTCTTTCACACCGGCGAATGCTATTCAGAAAAAGCTAAAGTTAAATATGCTCATCCTTTAAACGTCGATGAAATCGCCATGCGCTGGGACAACGTCACATTCATTCTCGCACACATGGGCGAACCCTGGTTAATGGACACTGCCATGGTCATTCGCAAAAACAAAAATGTCTACGCCGACATGTCAGGCATCATCGAAGGTAAAATCGACCCCGAAGCTATTAAAACAACCCTATTTCGCATCCAATCCGCATTAGAATACTGCAACTTTGAACGCGTCATCTACGGATCCGACTGGCCTCTCGCTCCCATGCGTGGTTATCTTGAAGCCATGCGCAGCATCATCCCAAAAGAACACCGTGAAAGAATATTCTATCAAAACGCTGTAGATGCATTTAAATTAACATCAGAAATGTTAAACCCCCATGAATTAACAACCACTCCCCCTCAAACCCCAACAACCCCTGTTATAATTCAAACTAATCTTACCACTGTTGCAACCATTCTACCAACCACAACAACACCTGAGAAAAAATAAATCCTAATTTTTCTTAAAAATCTACACCCCTCAATTCAATAGAAATTGACAAAAAGATGATTATTCAAACTCCTCAATAATTGATCTTACAAAAAATATAATAACAAAATAAAAAAACCTCAATGTTCAGGGATATAATTTTTATATGCATTCTTCTTTGACTGCATATCAAAATATCGCTTCAACAACGCATGCAAATTCCAAACCCTATAATATAATGTATCATACACATAAAAATCAAGATCTTTAAACCACAATTTTTTAAATAACGTCTCCCCTAACCAAAGTGCAAACCGACTGCTTTCAAACTTTTTTTGCCAATCAAACTCCACACTACTCACAATCACCATATAAATTCGCCCATTCATCAACGTTTTCTTCTTTCCCGCATCCTCAACCTCCACTTCATTGAGATCCCAGGAATGAATAGAAATAGCAATTTTATATTTAGTATACTCATTTACCGTTGACACCATCTCCCAATCCCACTCCTGCTCTGCACCTTTAGGTGAAGGTACTTTATGCTTATACGCCTTCTCATGCCACATATACCCATAATTCTTCGCCCAATCTATCACCGCAGCATATAACCCATCAAAATCAAACAACCCATTATAACGCAGCGTAATTGGTGGAAACGGATCTTCTTTCATACAATAGAAGCATCTTTTAAAGCTATATAAATATATCCCTACAATCAAATCAACTCCTCTTTAGCTTTAACCACAAAACCGTAATCCTTTTAAATACTAAAAGAATCCTATCTTTATGGCGTCAAAAACCACAAAAAAGAGCGTGAAAAATAAAACAAAAGTAAAAGCTTCAAAAAAAATAATAGTGAAAAAAAAAGTACACTACAAAAATACAAAACCAAATGCTAGAAAAAATATTACACCGAAAATAACAAAAAAAATAGCAAAGAAAACATTTAAACCAATAAAAAAAACATCAAAATCTCCTCAAAAATCACTTCCAAAACTCCCATTCAAACAAGTTCTAAATCCTTCATCAAATTTTGTCATCCGTCCTGCAACCGAAAAATTTGAACCTTCTGAAGAACAAGGTATCTTACCAGACGAAACCGAAGAACAAATCGAAGACGACATGAAACAAGGTAAAAAAGATGAAGACATCTACGAAGAACCCGGCCAAGAACTGCTTGAAGAAGACGACGAAATCGAACCCTGGGAACAAGGCTTCATGCAAGGCGCAACAAAAACCGGCCAATTAGGCAAAGACGCCCTCACCGGTGAACCATTAAAAGCCCGCGACATCATCGAACTGCGCATCAACGGCAGATTATACCGCTTCAATTCCATTGACAACGCCATCAAATTCAAACAAAAAGTACAGCAATCATAAAAAAAACATACTAATTAAAAAAATAAACAAATTTATTCTCTTTGTTTTCGTCGTAAATCACTTGCCATTTTTTCTTTCTTCTTCACAACATTAAAATTGAAACACTTATGCACCGCCGTCTCTAAATCCCAATCTTCATGAGTCGTAGATAACATCGTCCCAGGATATTCCAACTTAATTGTAACTGAATACTCCTTCTTCTTACTATCTTTTCCAATTTCTTTCAAATGTACTATTAATAAGAACGGCTCTTGAATCTTCTCCTGTAACTTAGATGCTTCTTTCTCTAAAACCATATGCATCGCTTTTTCCTGATGCTCCGTAAGTACAATACCACTCAACCCCACAAACCGAATATCATATAACGTCCCTTTAGGTATTTGTGTCATAAAATAAATCACCTCAATAAAGAGAAAGAGACAACCAACATATATAAACTCTTCTTATCTTGATAGAGTGATAAAAACATTTAAAATATCACACAAAAGCTTTTTAAACCAACCCTCAAATATACACTATATCTCCGAAATGTAGGGTTGCTCCCCTGAATCTGAGAATAAATCAAAAAAATAGAAAGTATCCAAGAATGGAGGCAAAAAACAATGGGAATGTACCAATACGTACGTGACGCGTGGAAAAAACCATCCACCACAAATAACGACCTATGGCGTGAACGCTTAATCGCTTGGCGTAAAGAGGATTCTTTAGTAAAAATTGATCACCCAACACGAATTGACCGTGCTCGATCATTAGGCTTTAAAGCAAAACAAGGCTATATTATCGTCCGCCAACGCGTTGTTCGTGGCCAACATATTAGACCACAAATCAAATCTGGACGAAGACCAAAACGTTCTGGCACCAGAATGAACTTGCGCAAAAACTATCAGCAAATCGCCGAAGAACGAGCCCAGAAAGAATTTCCAAACTTAGTTGTGTTAAACTCCTATTGGGTAGCCCAAGACGGCAGACACTACTGGTACGAAATCATCTTAGTTGATCCAGACCATCCTGTTATTAAAGCAGATCCGCACATCAACTGGATAGGCAAACGCAACAACCCTCATCGCGTCTTTTACGGCAAAACATCCGCTGGAAAGAGAGGACGCGGATTACAAGCGTAAGAACTTGTTTTATTTTTTTTGTTTTATTGTTTATTATATCTTTTTTTTCTTAATTTTAATTGTTCTAATGATAACAGTTTTAAGATAAATACCACAAAAAACAACAAGGTAACCACTAAACGATAGTAAAATAACCACAAAGTTTATATATAAAAGCTACTTCTACCCCTATATGAACAAAATAGCATTATACGTAGCTTCAATACTCACATTACAAAGCACTCCCCTAACCCCTTTTTCTTCAGCACACGCCCAACAACAAAAAGTAAGTAGAACCTCAGAACAGAAAGAAACAAGCTTCTTGGAACAATTAATAGATAAACTCGAAATAACGACTTCACCTAAAGAAAAACAAAAAATCATCAAAGGATATAACCCAAAGAGAGATTATCAATCAAAATACCAAGAAATCGTTAAACAGATCTGGAACCTTCCAATAGTACAATATAAAAATACTCATTTTTTATCAAATAACAAAAACACGTATGAATTAGGAAATATCAGAATTCAGCTAGATGAGACATATTTTGACTCCAAAAACAATGCAATCATACCAAAAGACAAACCAAGCATAGACCTACTACTCAAATATGACCTGTTAGAACACCAACATTATGACCCCTTACAAAAAAAAGTAGTCAAAGAAGACCGAATAATCAAAGAATTTCAATCTATTTTAGAAGCAACCTGTCAAACCCCTACAACGTGCACATACAACGTAAATATACTCCAGAACATTAAAACAGAAGTAAACCAAAAAGAAAAGCTCAACCAAGTATATTATCTTGCAACATACCTAACAACACCAATAATCACAGATTTAGAAAAAAGAAATACAACATGGCTCGCCAAACCTTGGAAACAACCAAAAGCAGAATATAAAACAAAAGAACCAATTGATCAAAACACAGGTGAATTCATCTTTTACGGAGAAGACTGGTGCAAACCCTGCCATGAAATAGCAGATTACTTATTCGAAGAAAAAATCCCATTTCAAGAAAAAAACCAAAAAGATACAGAAACTCAGTGCAAAGGTCAAGTCCCTTATATTCTCCAAGAAAACACCTGCGGACCTATTGGTAAACCAATTATTATGGACCTAATCAAGAAAATATATTAAAGTAAAAATAAATTAAAGAAAAAAATTATTGCGACTCATCACCATAAAAGCCACATTTTCCACTTCCATCACAATGTGAATCAGGACCATGTGGACTTGGATCATCTTCATTACGAATTCCATCACCATCAGCATCTCCATCTTTTCCGTTAGATTTTCCATCCCCATCAATATCCCCATCATCCTTATCTGGAATTCCATCACCATCAGTATCATCTGCTTCTCCATCGTGTGCCGCTTTTCCCACAATCGATTTCCCTGGCGTATAAGACGTACAAGATACCAAAATACCAGCCGTCAATATAAATATTAGCAATACTGAAGCTAACTTTGTTGTATTCTTTTGTTGTGTAAACCAACTTAAAATTTTTTGTTGTATCATAAATTTAACCTCCTTAAAACTTTATCTTCGTGCTACCACAGCAGTCGTTACTGGTTCTTTCACAGCAAAACCATTCTTTGAACAAAGTGTTTTCTTCGTACCATACTTATCTCCATACACATACGCTACTTTTGTTGCACACCATGCTTTTTCTTTATTCAAAACCCCTTTATCATCCATTGTAGTACATCCTTCAATTGGCTCTTTATTAATTACATTACCTCTTCCATCAACATAATTCCATTTTCCCGAAGTACAACCAGTAGTAAGAACCGTACCATCTCTAGCCACATCACAAGATTTCCATCCCGTACCATACTTTCCATTTGCAAAATATCCACCCACTGTAGGCGCCCAAGAAGCATCATTTTTATCTTTAGAAATTCTCTTTGCACAATACTTATGACTTGTTGTTGCTTTACCAGCTTTATTTACATACACCCAATTATTTACAACTGGCTCAGCTTTTTGAATCGGTGTAAAAGTTTCCCCGACAGTTTTCTCAACAGAAGCAACAACTCCTCGATCTGGAGTTGAAACACCAATAACACCAATCGCCAAAATTAAAACAACTAAAACTGAAATTAAACTTAACATTTTTACTTTCATTTATCAACACCTCTTTTTGAATTAACTAAACCAGTGAAATAAAGAGAGTATATAAATGTTTGTTGACACTTGGCTCTGTAGAAAGTCTTAAGTAAAGCAACCCCTCTTCAGGTTTTACCCTGAGGAGGGGCAGGGTGGAAGGCTTAGTTCCACCATGAAAAAAGAAAAAAGACTCATTAATAAACTTAAGCGTTTGATTAAGCGTGCCCAACTTCCAAAGTGGTTTCATCACTTTGGACCAAAGACATTTACATTCTGGCAATTAGCTTTAGGCCTTCTGGTCAAAGAAGTATTTAGGCTAAGTTATAGACGTGCAGCTCATTTCTTACATGAATTTTACGGTATTGAGCTGCATTGGACTACACTTCAAAAGTGTAGAGCAAGAGTTCCGCTGAGTGTGTGGCAAGAACTTCTTTCTTCTACAATTGAACATTCAATAGATGTTGCTGCTATTGATGGAACAAGTCTACAAAGAAGTAATCCTAGTGCTCATTATCTCAAACGAATTGATAGGAAAGAGATTACTTCTGTACCAATTTATGTTAATGTCATGGTTGATGTTCTACGTCGTAAATTTGTATCTCTGAGACACCATGCAAGAAAGCATGGTGAAGTGCCTGATGTTCAATATCTTATTGACCAATCTTCTCAGGAGATTGAACTTATCCTCATGGATAAGTTGTATGATTCAGAAAAACTACATCGTAGTTTACGAAATCAAGGGATATACAGTATCATCCCTGTGAAGAAAAATTGGGCGAATGGTCAGTTAAGAAAGCAACTGAAAGATTGTTTTGATTATGCTCAATATTGGCAGAGAAATTTAGTGGAGTGTCTATTCTCTGCATTAAAAAGACTCTTTGGAAACCATTTATGTGGTTTAACTGCTCGTACACAACGAGCAGAAATCTACATGAGAATGATAGCTTATAATTTAGGGGCTAGGATTTTAGAGACTTTCTACAGAGCCTTGACACTTTAAAATGAAATAAGGGGTTGCGACCCTTTATAAACCCCTTCCGCCTCCTTACTCTGCGACTCCTGCGGGAGTAGCAGTATCTTCATCGGCGGCGAAAGAAAAGATACTCTTCTGGACATCACGAATTACTTGCACTGTATGATGTTTTTCTTGACTTTTGATATACGCATCGGCCGCTTTGATATCTTTTCTTCCCGTTGACTCGTGATGCTCATATCCCGACCAGAAACTTCCAAGCGGATACCGCTTGTGGAAGTTTGGATGTTTTTCAAAAATCCTCAATGATGAACGAGACTTGAGCATACCCTCTGCTATCTCTATAGAATATCTCTTTGGTACACCCACACGGAAATGGACGTGATTTCCACCGAATCCTATTGGTCCAAATTTGAAGTCACAGCCTTCAAATTCTCTGAACGCTGCTTCGCAGTCGTTCATTATTGACTGCTTGCACAGGCAATTAAATCTATATTTACAAACGAACATCATTGTTACCCAATTATTTCTTGTATCTTTTTGTCTTGTCATAAGAATCACCTTTTTTTTAGAAACTATTTTATAGCTAAAGCTAATAAGAATCAATTTGAGTATGCGTATCGTATCGCTTCGACAGGTTGTCTCAGACCATTAACGCTATACTGATAGTGTCCAAATGGTATTTGTGCGTGGTACGCATACTGCTTTCTTTGAAAAGCAATAACCTATGAGTCTTAGAACACTCTACTCTTGAAAAACTCTGCGGAGTTTTTGAGCGCATTCACCAGCAGGTCTTACGCTTTAAAGAAATTATAGCTCCAGACCTGCCGTACTCTGCGCGGATAATATAAAAAAAAATTAATCAGATTCATTATGCATATCCTTCTTAAGTCCGATAAAAGATTTTTCTGCAGCCTGTAGCCAAAACTCAGCTGTATAACCTTTATAAGTACCATCAGAAGAATGCATAGCAGCAACTGCATAATTCATAAATTTATCTGTATCATAATACGAATCTTTTACATCTTGTGAGGTATGTTCTCCAGTTCCATCATAAATTTTATCAAATTTCTCATTATATTTAGATGCATCATCTTTATCACCTTCCTGAACAGCAAACATAAAATTACTAAACGCCGCCGTCATTCCAGTATATTCAGCTGCTGTCGCCTGACCTGCTACTGCTGATTTTCCTTGTAACAACTTCCAAACCCCAAAAACTGCAATAACAAGAACAACTACAGCGAGGACACCATATATCACTTTTTTATTATAAAATCCACTTTCTGGATTTTTTTTTTTTACCATAAACCAACCTCCTATTTAAATTAACTAAGTAGAGTCAAATTACCTCTTTGGCAAGTGGAAGCCTTTCTTCGAACACAAGGTTCTTTTAGTACCATATTTATCAGCATAAACATAAGCACCAGTAACATAACACCAAGGCTTTTCCTTACCTAATTCTCCTTTATTATTCATTGTAGTACAACCAATCAAAGGATTAGAATTAATTATTATTCCAGATCCATCTACATAATTCCACTTTGCAGTACCACATCCCGTAGTCACAACGGTACCATCTTTAGCTACATCACAATATTTCCAAGTCGTACCATATTTACCATTCGCAAAATATGCAACTACTGTAGGACCCCAAGAAGCAACATTATTATTTGATGAAACTCTTTTCGTACAAAAATTATGCTTTGTAGTTACTTTTCCATCTTTATTTACATACAACCAACTACTAGACACTGGCTCAATTTTTTGAATAGGCGTAAAAATTTTCTCTGTAGATACTGGAGCTAGAGTACTAACTTCACGACCTGAACGATCAGCAACAACACTAAATGACAGAATTAATAAGATTACCCCTAAAAAAAGACTCAATTTTTTTCGATTCATTATAACTTACACCTCCCTTTTTTACTTTCGGATATATAAATTACAAATATATATAAATGTTTGTTATAATTATAAAATAGTAAAAACTAGACAAGGATAAACGCTTGAATCCCATACGCATTAAAAGTACGATACATCACCTCATAAAAACTAGGAGTACAACCAAAATAAGATACTTTATAATCATAAAGAGGATAGTCACCATTAGTTAACTCTTTATCATTAATTTTAGTAAAATTTACACTCATAATGTCTGTATCAATAGTATTTGGAACCGTCCCGTTAATAACAATAAATAGACCATAATCAAAATGAGTAGCATTAGCTTTACAAGATAATTTATCTATTAACAAAGGATTATAATTAACAGGTAACATCGAATTTTTATTCAACAGATGTAAAACAGTAGTATTTTCTGGCACTACAAAATGACATAAAGAAAAATCCGCTTGTGAGTACAACACATCATCACACAATTCTAGATTAATACCATCTGGAACATAAAGATACGCATCACTTCCTTTTTCAACTTCTACCCTCATCTCTAAATCCGCATCAAGTACATAATGAACAAACGAATTAGGAAAAGCTAACGCGACTAAAAAGACAATTAAAATATAACCTAAAAAAGAAATTACCCATTTTAAAAAGTCTTTCGCCTCAATATACTTAAACATGAAAAATAACCAAAACACAAATGACAAAAATAAGATATATCTACCAAATAAATAACTAAACCGCTCCCAATACAACACATAAATAGGAGTGACTAATAAATAAGCCCCCCCTGTTACTATCGATACCCTTTTTAAAAAAGATACCAAAACAAAAGATTTACAAAAATACATCCAAAATAACATCATTGAAAACACAGAAAACCAAAATAACGCTTCCGCATTAAACAAACCTCCATCAACCACATTTTTAAGAGAAGACAAAGAACTGATAATAAATAAAGTAAGATAAAACGATTTATATCTATTTCCCTCTAATTGTTCATTCAATTTCAACAAACAAACAACTACTAACATAAATAAAATAGGAAGCATCACCAGAAAAAAGATAATAAAACCATCTGGCAGAACAATTCTATAAAATAATCCCTCATCATACGTCTGATGCATCGGCATCTGAAACAACTCACTAAACCTTGTTAACACCGCTTTAGAAGTATGGATATGATGAAACTCCGTTGAACTAATTTTCCCATCATATACAGACCAATAATAACCATTGTAATCTAAGTCAAACTTCTCAAGATAATAAATATAAGAACCAATTCCCACAATATATCCCAACAATAAAAATAAAAATAAAAATAAAGGTAAATAACGAACACGTTTTAAATAATTTTGTACACTCCTGCTTGGAAAAATAGGAAAATTGATTATAATAAAAAGAATGAAAGACATCAACGCTAAAAAGATTAAAAACAACACAACCTTAAAATCACTTCTCCCTGTCGCAAAATTATCCACAAAAAACTTCATCATATTCATAACATAGAAATTATGTGTAGAGATAAATAATAAAAATAATGCAATGACCGCTGTGATTAACCACCCTTTTTTCAGATTCATAAATCACACTGCAACTAACAAATTATATAAACCTTACTTAAAATCAGAAATAAACCAAATGTTAAAAATAATATTACAAGAAAAAATAAGATCCTATTTTAAAATAATACGAATTATATTATTTTTAATTTTAACAACCATACTAGCTAGTATCATCGTAAAAAACATATCCACAATAAATCTTATTCTCATCTTGGAACATAAATATATCAGTTTAACAATTATCTTATTAGCAATAATATTAATTCTCTTAAAATCATACCAACTGCAAAAAATAACATCTGCATTTTCACAAGATAAACCCTATTT
>CAXNDX010000038.1:0-10598 GCA_964201585.1 Candidatus Woesearchaeota archaeon
ATATTGCTAAACAGTATTAACTTTTCATACCGTATGAGATAATAAAAAAGAAAAAAAGAAAGACTAAAAAGACTAAACAACACTCTCAACCACAGCTGTGTTTTCGTATAAGATAATGATAAAACATCCCGATTATAGATAATAAAAAAAATAACCAAAATCAATGTAAACGCCGGCAGACTAAAAAAATGAGAGGAGAATGAAACGGTGAGATCTTTTACCCCTACATAAATAATTCCTGGAACAAAAACATAAGATAAAAAAAGAAATAACAGAGTTTTATGACATAACAACTTATGTTGTGAATAAGACACCACCAATTTTTTGAAAAACATAGCCTAATCAAAACAAACTAATTTATATATCTATTTATATACCCTAACATCAACAGGTTTATAAATAGTTATTTATAGAATGTAATGTAATGACCTACAGAAAAAAATACTCAATTATCGGTTTTCTTCTAACAACCTCTTTAAGCACATACAATTGCAGTACTGAACATACACCTCAACCATCCTCAACTCCTCTTGATATGACAACAGATGTCCAAAATACAAAAAAAGACCTCTCCATCTATGATCTTCTTCCGCAACAACAAAACGAAACAGTTTCCATAAAAGACACCACTTCTACACTAGAAATAGATTCACCAACATCCACTGATCTTTTTCTTCCGAAAGATGCAACAACACAAGATAGCCAAGAATATGATTTATTCGATAACATCACCAAAACTGAAACTTTATCTCCTAATACATGTAAAATAATAGAAGGAAAAATATATATCTCAGATACAAACTTAGCAACCGCACTCTATAAAGAGTTATCTCTACCCCTAAATAAAGGAATTGACGCCGAAACTGCAAAAAGCATAACCAAACTATCATTAACAACCGCAAAAATAAAAGATTTAACCGGTCTTGAATGTTTTATTGGATTGCAAAAACTAAATCTAACTAATAATGAAATTAACTCCCTCGATCCTCTCCAGTATTTGCAAGAACTAAAAACACTATATCTCCCTGTAAACAAAATAGCAAGCTTGGATCGACTTACTGGATTATATAAACTACAAGACTTAGATTTGTCTGACAATAACAAACTAAGTGATATTGCCCCGCTTGCTTCTGTAACAAGTTTACAAGAATTAGATTTAGAGTATAATAGTGTTACAAATGTAACTCCTTTAGGCAACTTACCTAAACTTCAAAAAGTATTTCTTGGAGATAACCCAATTATATACAATCCAACTGCCTGTCAAGCAATGAAAACCCTCCAAAAACAAGGAACATGGGTTAGTGGATTTGACTTTGGAAAATGCCCCAACTAAAAAAATAATTTTTTCTGAGCTCTACTGCGACGTCGCATTAAACGTCAACGTAAACGAACTTCGCACACCAGTACCTGGAGCATCATTATTAATCGTAACATTAATATCAAGAACCCCTGCATCCTTATTATTATCCGGCATTAACGGACTATGGGTATAATTTCCACATAACCAATGACCACGAGAACTCAAAGCAATATAGCTGTTATCCGCTGCACTATTGGAAGCTCCCGCATAATGCACCCCATTTGTCATCCCTGACTGATATGCACTACTATTGGTGATATTCCACCCACTATCACGATAATAACTTCCCCCACCTACACAAGACGTAGAAGTATCATTTTGACCACCACTCTCTCCTTCATTTTCAATATTCCGTAAACTATTGGCAGAGATTCTAATTTCTAAACCACTACCACCTCCGATTCCTCCCGAAGGAACACTTCCCCCTATAAAAGATTCACGTGTACAATTACCAGTACAAGTATAACCAACAGAAAGATTAACATTTCCTGTATTTTCCATTAAAAAACCATTCTCAACTAAATTAAAACCAACACAACAGTTTCGATCACCATAATTTCCGGCAGGCCAATGATTATACCCCCCCGTATTACTTCCATTAGAATACCCACTTAAAAATCTAGCTTCCGAATCCATAGAACAAAAATTACAACTTGCATTCACCCGTCCCGAACCAAAATTAATACTCTGCACTCCAAGCGTCATCGACGTCGTCGCTGTAATCGTAATATTTGTCTGCCCTGTCTGTGAACTATCAACCGCCGCACCCGTTAAATACGAATATGTCCCGCCTAACCCATTCAATTTACTTACACTAACAACCGTTACTACAAGCGCTACTGCAAGTAACGCCACAATCACCCTATTCGAATAATCTGCCATTGTGTACGCTCTTTAAAAATTATCTATTTCACTCATCTTTAAAACAATACACTACATTCCCTGTATACTCTCCATCAGGCATTCCAAACTCTGGTGAAAAATAAAAAGCAACATCCTGTTCCACCCCATCCTCAATTTCAAACTGCGCCGGCTCCGCTCTCACAAACGGTGCAATGTTTCCTGACAACCGAATATCAACCATCGCTTTTTGCTTATGTTGGACCATCATCGATCGCTTAAGTGTATTTCCAAGTGACGTTCCCCCGAATGCCAAATGATCTTTATCCGTATTCATCCCCCAATACCCCATATTACCAGGAATATTATGTACAAAGCCATCCATTGGAATAACCATCGTCTCCGAACATTCCGGCCAATTGTAAACCGTAAAACTAATCCCTAACACAATAAACACGAGCGAAAGCCCAACAATTACTTTTTGATTTGTACTAGAACTCATCTGCAGATTCACCTCGACGTTTTTTTAAATAAATTACAATGCCTATCACGACAATTAAAATTGCCACACTAATAAAAATCCAACTATTTGACTCTTCAGCTGATAATGGCTGTTGCTCTGTAGGCGCTGTCGCCACTGCGGTAGATTTCACTACTCTAATTTCAATTGGTACTTTCTTTGACTCTCCTTCAAAAAACAATTGTAATTCACCAGTATATAAATCTGGTTTCAAATCCACTTTCACAATTCCTTTTAATTGCCCTTCTTGCCATGCTCCAAGTGAAATCGTTGGCATCTCTAACAATTCATCTCCATCCAAAAATAACTTCGCTTTGATATTCTTCAACTCATTCCCCCAATTGTTAGCGACGGTAACCGAAAAATCACTATACCCTTGCGCTAATTCTCGACTATAATCTTTTAACACTAAATCCATATTCCCAATTAAAAACGTCTTATTCACTTCCTCCGTAATCCCGTCATAAGTAACCAAGCTCCTCACAAAATATTGTTTCGCCTCAAGCTTTTCCGTATCAAACGTCTCTTTAAATGTAACACTTTGCAAACTCTTCAACTTCTTCTCTTTTGTCATTTTTCGCATAATCTCAGTTTTAGTTGCATCATCATATAAAATTATGTCCGCTTTGACCATATCAATATTTTTATAACTCACACTGTTTACACCTAAATTAACATTGGTCTTACTTCCCTGATTTATATTGGGGATATCTAACCCCGCTTGAACATCTTTCTCATATGCATACACAATAACATATAACTTCTTAGAAACCGCCACCAATGCCCCTATCCCCCCTATGTCCTCCCCATCTTCATTTTTAGGAGACTCTTCACGCACACTAAGCCCAATAACATATTCTCCCGGAGCAATATATTCATCAGCTGGAAAATCAAGCACCACCTCAAACTTCCCATTCACAAGTGGCGTAGTCCTAAAATGCTTAAAAACACCCCCACTATCCACTTGCACAACCACATTTTTATCTGATCCATACACCTCATATGAATTAGTAAACGTAGTTCCTGGCTTATACACCACCTGTCCTATATGCTTCCCACTCAATGCTAAAGCAGAAACAGAGAAACTATACCCCAAAAATACAGACACAAGAAACAATAAAATTAGTATTTTTTTATTCATAATTATTCACCTAACAACTAATTATTAAAAAAGAAAAAAAAGAAAAAAAGAAACATTTACTGCGACGTCGCATTAAACGTTAACGTAAACGAACTTCGTACCCCCGTCGTTGGTGCGTTATCCGCAATACTGATATTAATATCAAGCACCGCTGCATCTCTAGGACCATCAGGCAGCAAGAAACTACTCGTATAATTCCCACACAACCAATGACCAGTTGTGCTTAACCTAACATTTGCTCCCTCAGGAAAACCACCTGAAGAATCAGCACCTGCAGTTCTATTCGTAATATTCCAATTATTTGATTGATACCCTTGAAACGATGTTCCACCACCCACACACGATTGAAACATATCAGTATCACTAACCTCACCTAATTGTTTACGCACAAACTGTGAATTCACTTCAAACGAAAGTGGATTCAACGTCGAACCGGCTGGACCAAAACCTCCCCCAAGAAAATTCGTAAAAGTACAATTTCCTGCACAAGTATACCCTACAGATACATTCACGTTCCCTGTATTTTCAATCAAAAACCCTGCAATCACTGCATTGAAACCGATACAACATCCTGTACCAACAGCTGAGGGCGTTATACTTCCATTAACATAATAATTCATAATAGTATTATTACTATCCATCCCACAAATATTACAACTAGAATTAACCCTTCCCGACCCAAAATTCATCGTCCCATTGTACAACGCCATCGCCGTCGTCGATGATATCGTTATGTTCGTCTGTCCCGTTGAACTATCGACAGCCGCACCAGTTAAATATGTCAACTGATTATATGTCCCACCTAACTCATTTAATTTACTCACACTCACAACTGTACCTATCACCGTTATTACAAGCGCTACTGCAAGCAGTGCCACTATCGTCCTATTTGAATAAACTGCCATTTTTTACCACCATTTTTTTATTTATTTTATTATATCTTTAAATTTCTATTTTTATTTCGCTGGAACAAGTGTCAACGCCACTTTTCCACCCATTTGACTTGTTGTAGGTTGTTCAGCTACAACTTGTTCAACCTCTGGTCCTGGCGCCGGCAATAACGTAAGTTTTACCTCACCTTGAGACATCCCGCCATTCACAAGCACTTTCGGCTTCGCATTCTCTAATGCCTGCACATATGTCACCATGCTCACCACACTCACCAAGATAACAACCACCAACACAATCATCACTGTTCTGTTGGATATATCGCCACCCCTTGATGTAGGAGCACTAGCAACAACTTTAGGCATCCGAGAACCCTTACTTTTATTCTTTTTCTTAACCATTTCAATCCTCCTCTTTTTTAGTTGTGCTCTTAATCTAGATTTTAGTTCTAGTTATTCCGCCAGGATATAAAAAGATATCGTACCACTTGAAAGTACTAATCTAACTACCCCCCCCTCAAAAAAAATAAAAAAACCAGCCAAGAAAATACAGTTTCTACCTCGACAAAATTAAAAAAAAGAAAATATTTTTCCAGAAAACACAAATTTGATTTTATCTATCGATAAATATACCAATAAATTCACCGATAGATTTAAAAACACCAAAAAAATAAACAACAAAAAGTGATCCGTACAACCGATACCCTCACCCAGAACATCTTAAAACGCCTCATCGACGTAAAAGAACCTCTCGAAACAAAAGAAATTGAACTTTTTCTAAAAAACGAAACCCGCATAAAAATTCTGTATCGTCTAAACCAACTGCGCGGCGACGGCAAAATTAAAGGCAAAGCCATCGGTTCGGGCAAAGGCACCTGGATCTGGTGGATTGCGCCAGGACAACAAAACATGAACCACTCACCTCTCCCAAAACAACAACATCAAGTCGAAGAAGACGAAGACGAATTATAAACAAGGAATAATATACAATGAATAATAAACCATGAAGAAAAAAATAACCATCGAGCAACTTGTACGACAAAAACTATCATTAAACACCCCTGCTAATCCAAACCCCAATTCAAACAACTCTAATCACTCAACATCTTCTCCAACCTCTTATTCATTTACAAAAATAAAAACACAGCACCAACTCGACACGTTAAACGCACTCAACCACCAAAATTCAAAAAAAATATACTCTGTAATTGGAATCTGTATAACACTCATCTTTATTTTCAGTGGAATATATCTTACCGCAAATATTTCGATCGACGCAAATCCAACACAAAACGCAATAACCGGCGCAGTAACAGGAATAGCCTATCCTCAACTCGCCATCAAAAGCGAAGGCGTAAACGACGACCTCACTTCATTTATAGACAGATTTGACGATACAATCGATAACACCAAATATTACAACGGCACAAATAATCTAAACATCATGCACTCCCCTCTTGTAAATAACGCCAATCACGCCATCATAATCAACGGCACTGTAAGTAACACCCCTGGCAACGCCAGCATTACCACACTCAAAAACCTCTCATTAAACGTATTCAACGTCAGCGTCACCATAAATCTCAGCGACACCTCCTCAACATTAATTGGAAATAGTCAACTAGCCGCAAGTCTAATATTTATCAACCAATCAGATTCAACTAAATATTTCAAATGTGAAGTTGCCCTAAATTCTGCAGGCCAATATAACTTACAACTCCTCGAAGGGTTCGGCATACCGCCAAACGAAACATCAGTAACCAAAGGTGCAGGCACACTACGCGCATCATACGATAACACAACACAAATAATAACCTGCGACTTTGACGGCTCCTCTATCTCGTATCCCACCAGGAACATGGGCGAAGAATATGGCATCAGATTGGAAGGCGCAATCAGTTTTGCCGGCTTTCGCAACCCCACTGGAAGTATCAATCTCACCTTTGACAACTTTAATTACTCCGCAACCAAACGCGGCCCTCAATGTGGCCTAGCTTCAGGAACACTCATCTTAAAAGAAAACCTCGGCCCACAAAGTGGAAACTGCTTTAATGTTACAACCTCCCATACCACAATCGACTGCAACGGATATACCATTTTCTACGGCACAAGTAACAGCGACGCCATTGACATCCAAGCACCCGATCCCGGTTCAGGTAACATCACAATCAAAAATTGTATATTTAACCAAAATATAAAAGGAGTAACTGACAGCCAAGCCATTAAATCCTTTGGTGGCTTTTTCAACAACACTTTTTGGAACAATACGATATATAGCCATTCCGATGTTAGTGCTATATTTATATGGAACAACAACAACACCAACATCAGTTCAAACATAATTAATCAAAACGGCTCCTACACCGCAAACGGCTCAGGAATAGATATACAACAATCATACAACACAATAATCGAATATAACATAATAAACACAACTGCCGCAGGAGCAAAAGGAATTCTCTACACAACCGGAAACGCAACTATTCGTAACAACAAAATTAATGTCACCTCCGTAAACACAAACGCCCTCTCACTTAATACCCTCATCAAAGGAACAACTATCCTAGAAAATACATTGATCACAACCGCAGCAGGAAGCATGGATTTTAGCTCAGTTCCTTTAAACATATTCGAAAGTAATGACCTCCTCATCCGCTCAAATATCATCAAAGCAAAAGGAGATTCCAACGACGCCGTAGATTTAGACACCGTAAATAATAGCCTATTTGATAATAACACCATTGAAAGTAATAGCGCGAGTGCATTTAACGGTGCTCTAGCTTTATTAGGTATCACCGCAAATAACGTATTTGTCAATAATAACATCACCGCTCCCCAAGGAGGAAATGAAATCACCGACACTATAGGGATGGGTGCAGATACAACCTATTACAATTATCTGATATACAACAACACCTGGGGAGAAATCGCCTGGCAAAACAACGGCACAGGCGGATTTTTACGCACAATGACCCTCTCCGTCAAAGGCTCCCTCTCTTTAGGCGAAACCATCTACATCAACAATAACACCCTCGCCATCAACACCTCCGCCTTCACCCCGACACAAAGAATAAATAGCTCTGCAAATATTACCCTGCGCGGCCTTGACCTTGCAAATATTGGCCAAATTGCTAAAGTCCATAACTTCACCCTCAATGATACCCAAATAAAACACGCTGGATTCGACTGTAACGCAACTAGCTCGTGTTCCATCTTATCCTACACTCTTGTCCCCTCCGGAGGAAAACTCATCTTTAACACAACCTCGCTAGGAAGTTTCTCTGGAAATCTATCTGTTGCAGTAGCAGTTTCAAACACCCGCCCAAGCCCCCCTCCCTATCTCCAAATTGACTATCGCAACCTCAGCACTACAACCAACCGCACACCTATATTCATCTGGCAAAACTCAACCGACACCGACGGCGACATCTTCTCCTATCACATCCAAGTAGACGACAACGCCATCTTTAACAACCCTGAAATTAACATCACTACCATTACCCCAACTACCGCCAACGCCAACACCACTTATTTTGCCGCAACCACACTCAACGTTGACACAAAATACTTCTGGCGCGTCCGCGCAAATGATAGCACCGGCTACGGCGATTGGTCAAATGGCGCAACTGTAGACGGTCCCTCCTCTAATAGCAACCTCTCCAACTTCACCGTCCAATCATTACTCCAGCTTAGCTTTACCAATAATAAAGTAGAATTCAACATCCAAGAACGCGGAGCTAATATAAGTAGTGCCACAAGCACAACCGATAACATCCTTCCCTTCCGCGCTGAAAACACTGGCAACATCTACATGAATATTACGCTTAACGCCTCCGCTCTATTCGCAAGCGTAAATATGAACACCAGTAATTATCAATTCCGCGTCCAAGAAAACGAATCAAATGCGTTTAGTCTTGCCCTCTCCTCAATAAGTTGGACAAACATGACCCTCAAAACCACCCAATTCCATCTTGTCAACCTCAGCTGGATAGATTTCAAAAACGACTTTTTAGTCAACCTCAACCTCTCCCTTCCTTATGACGAACCCGCCGGTTTAAAATCATCAACCATCACCTTCACCATAACAAGCAACGAATAAATCAAAAAATAAGATAAAAGAAAAATAAACAAAGATGAAAACAACAATCAAAAAAAGAAATAGAACCAAACTCATCTTCTTCCTGCTCCTCTTAGTGCTAACTGCTCAACTTGTAACCGCCCTTGGCATCCGCCCTGCCAAAACAACCATCAACAGTGAAGAAATAACAAGTTACAAAGGAACAATCTGGATCGTCAATAACGACCATCAAAACAGACTTATTTCCATCGGCGCCGGAGGAGAATTTGGTCAATACATTACCCTCTCCACAAAAGAATTAGTATTACGCGAAGACATCGATGCCTTTCCTATCGATTTTGAAATAAACCTTCCCTCTGAAATACCCCCTGGCGGCGCCACTGCCCATCTCTTAATTGAAGAAAAAAAAATCCCTGATGAAACAGATAATGATTCTGGAGATGTTGGCGCAAAAATATCATTAAAACATAAAATCACAATCCAAAACGGCTACCCTGACAAATATATCGAACCAAAACTCAATTTTCATCAAAGTGGCAATAATATTCGTTTGGTATCCGAAGTAAATAACCTTGGCAAAAAAGACATCAACAACATAAAAACCAAATTTTACATCAATAATATCCTTCAAAATAACAAAGAAAAAATAGAGACAATTGAAACAGAACAAACAAGTTTAAAGACAAAAGAAAATAAACTACTAGAAGCAACTATCCCTCAGTCTGTATTCACTCCTGGAGAATTTGAAGTGGAAGCAATAACAACCTACGATGACCAGCAAATAGAAATGACCAAAAAATTAACCATCGGCAAACCAGAAATTGACATCACCTATTTTGATAAATACTTCACTGCTCATGAAATAAATAAATACTCCCTCGACCTCTTAAACAAATGGAATAAAGAAATAGAAAATGTCTTTGTCGACATCATCGTCAAAAAAGAAAACACTCAAATTGACCAATTCCGCACAAAATCTATTAATCTAGACGCCAAGACAAGTAAACGCATCAACGATTATTTCGATGCCCGAACTAAAAACCCCGGAACCTATTCATTTGACATGGTCGTCAACTTTTGGGACACCTATCACATGCAGACAAAAACATACACCAGTGAACTCCTCTCCTCTACAGAAACACCTCCTGAAGAAATAAAATCCTCAACAGAAATCGCCGCGAACCCAACTAGCCCAACCGGAAACGCAATCATGGAACAACTTCCCGCAAACAAACCTTTCATCTCAAAAGAAATGTGGTACGCAATCAGCGGAGCAATTCTCGCAAGTTTACTATTCATCATCTACCGCGCCGGACAAAAAAAAGGCAAAGACGAATTCGAAGAATTAATAACAAGAACTAATTTCCTAGAAAAAGAAAAAATCATCAGTTCGGAAAATCAACAGAATCAAACAACGAAAAAAGAGAGTAGACAAACAGAAAATACAGAGAGAGAAAACAAAGAATGGTAGACCAAAAAATAAAATTATATCTTGTAGCAATCATCATTCTCCTATTTAGTATTATTAATACAATCACCATGATTACACTAACCGGCAAAGCGATAGATACTACCCAAGGTCAAGCCTCAATTTGTAATAACAACCCTCCCAGTCTACCCACAATTGCAACCCAACGTGGCCACTTTAACACCCCCTACAGCTTACACATCAACGGCACTGATTACCAAACGTTAACCTATTATGACAACGTGAGTGTGTTTAACATCAATTCCAGTACGGGCATGATCAATTTCACCTCATTTAGAACCGA
>CAXNDX010000039.1:0-10429 GCA_964201585.1 Candidatus Woesearchaeota archaeon
ACGGGCGAAGCCTAAGCTTGTGATTTGTGGACATTTACATGAGACGTTTGGGGCAACAGATATGATTGGGGCGACGAAAGTTGTAAATCCGGGGCAAGAGGGAATGGTTATTGAAATGAAGTGAGTGGTGTACTTGATAAGTTTTGAGAAATATTTTGTGGTGTTATTTTTTTCACGTTTTATGATGCTAGGGCATTTTTATATGCGGCAGCGGCGATGTCGTTACGTTTTTCTAATTGGTCGCCATATTTTTTTGCTTGCTGCATATAGTTTTCGTCAATGGCGATTTTACGATCCATCATGCTCGCCATAGAGGTTGCAAGGTGTGTAGCGTTTTCTTCATAGAGAGCTTGAGTTGATGCGATGTTTTCTTGTTCTTGTTTGAGGAGGATGTCAATTAGGGTGAGTTCGTCTGCGCTCTTTTTTTCAATGGCTTGATTGAGAGCGGTGAGTTCGGTTTGGATTTTCTTTTCGTAGTCTATTTTTGCGGTTGCTTCTTGGATTATTTTACGTTGGGCTTGCAGGGAGCTGCGGACGTTGTCGGTCATGATGGTTGAAATGATGTTAATTATGGATTGAATGCCGCTTTCTATTGATTCTTCGGTGTCTTTGAGACTAGAGAGAAGTTTTTCAAATGTTTCTAGTTTTTTTTCAATGAAAATATTTTGTTGTACTACTTCACGAAGTTTTTGTTCGAAAGTGATGTCTTCTTTGAGAAAGAAGATGTAGAAGAGGAAGTATTCTTTGATTTGTGTAGAAAAAGCAAGGGTGACAGGATAAATTTTATCTGCTGAATCTAATTCTTTTATTGTTTTTTGAAGTTTTTCCTGATGTTCTTGCATGGTTTTTAGACGGTTGTTGATGTCTTTTTCGCGGCGATCTATTTTTTTAGCGTAGTCAGTTTCTTTTTTGGTATAGTTGATGAGGTCTTGGAGAATTTGTTGAAGTTGGGTGAGTTCGAGACTAATCATACTATATGTTTTGTTGAGTTGACTTATGACTTTTTCTAGTTCAGCGTCGTTTTTTTGTAGTAGAGTGATTTCACGTTCGAGTTGGGTGATGATTTGAGGGTTGCCGTTACGGCCTTTCCATTTTTCTATTCTGAGTTGCCATGATTTTTTGCTGAGATGACTTTTGAGAGCGCTTAAATCATCTTGGAAGTTTTTTTGTTCGCGTTTTTCTTTGGTTTTAATATTTTTCAGTTCTGTTTTGAGGCGGGTTTCAATAATATTCAAATCAGCTATGCGTTGGCGCAATTTGTCGATGAATGTGCGATGATGTTTGAGGTTTTCTTTTTCGGTTCCGATGTCGGTTTTGAATTGAGCGTTGACGTCGGCGAAATATTTTTTTAGATATTGGACGGTTGTTTGGTCGATCTTAGTGTGGTTGTTAAGGAAGCGGAGTTTTTGGTCGAGAGCGGTAATGGAAGCGGTTTCTTTTTTTTCAACTTCTTGCATAGCCAATTTTTCGGTGACGATTTGGTTGATTTGGTCGGTTGATGATTGAAGGTTGGCAGTGAGGGCGGCGGTTGTTTCTTCGAGTTCGGTGGTAGCTTGTTCGACTTCTTCTTCGGCTTGTGCGCCTTGTTCGGTTTTGGCGATCACTTTTTTTGCGTTTTTGTCATTTTTGTTAGTTTGTTGTACTGCTTGTTTTTGGATGGCTTGTTCTTGCGCTTCTTCTGTTTGTGATGTTTTTCTTGTTTGTTCGAGTTTTTGTTGTATTTTAGGATAACTGCCACCGGCGGCGGCGATGGAGCGATTTTCGGCGGCTTGGGTGCGCCATTGTGGATATTTATAGAGAAGATAGGTAATGAGGACTAGGGCAGCTAGGGCTATGCCGAGTGAAGAATAATATGTACTAAATAATTCAATTAAGTCCATTCAATAGTTAAGAAGAGTAAGATAGAATATAAATGTTGCTTTGTAGAAATTGGTTGAGATAAGTATTTTTTTTATGTTGTTGTCGTCTTTGGTGTGAATATTTCGTCCATAAAAACTTTCTGGATGTTGATGGCGATGCCTTTGTCTTTGGTGTTTATTTCGACGGCGGACATTAATGAGATGCCGATGGCGATGAGTTCGCCTTTGAGCGTGAGGACAGCAATAGTTTCATTTTTTTTGAAGTTTTCTAATTTGCTTATACCTGGAATACCGACGTCACGACCGTGAGTGAGGCTTTCGATGGTTGTGTCTAGTACCCAGCATTTTTGCAGGTGAGTAATGGCGTTTTCGATTGGTTGTAGGGCGTAGTTGAGGTATTTGTCGTTTTGTTCTTTGGTGTAATAATAATATGCGTCTTGGAGGTCGGTGAGGGTGATGAGGTTGTCTGTTTCTTTGAATGGACCGGCTTGGGTTCTGCGGAGTTCGGCCATATGGGCACCACAACCAAGGGTTTGGCCGAGGTCATGACAAATTTTTCGGATATATGTGCCCGCTTCACATTTGATGCGGAAGAGGATGTCTTTTCCTTTGATTTCAAGTAGTTCGAATTCATAGATTTCGCGAGTGCGTTCGACACGTTTTACGGCGCTTTTAATAGGTGGTTTTTGACGGATCTTACCGAGAAATTTTGGAATGGTTTCTTGGAGGATTTCTAGGGTGATTTCTTTATGCAAATGCATTAAGCAGACATATTCTTTTGGTGCGGTGAGGAGAAATTGGGTGATTCTTGTGGCTTTGCCGATGCCGATGGGTTGGACACCAGTAACTTGCGGATCTAATGTGCCGGAGTGGCCGGCTTTGTCGAGTTTGAAGATTTTTTGTACGTAGTCAGAGATTTGATGAGAAGTTGGACCAGATGGTTTGTCGATGTTGATGATGCTGTAGTTGAGGCGTTCGAGGATGGTACGTTCTGATGGAGGTTTGCCGAAAGTTCCTTGGGCGGGTTTTTTGATGAAGAGTTGGGAGGTCATGGATTATGGTGTGAAAATGAGAATTATTTTTAAAGTGTTTGTTGATGAATGAGAATATTTGAGAACATGATTGAATTTAAAAATAAATAAGTTATACTTCTACTTTCGGTGCTTCAGCTTTTTTAACTGGTGCAACTTTTGGTGCTGCAGCGGTTTTTTTGGTTTCTTTTTTAGCTTTGTTTTCTTCTGTTGTGGCTTTTTTTGGTTCACCAAAGAGGCTTACCATAACTACACCTTTGTCGTCTTTCTTTGCGGTTATTTTAACGTGATGAGGAGGGTTTTGGATGCCGTGTTTCCAGATTAATCTGTTGACGTCGTTACCGATTCTGACGTCTTCTGATTTCATGTGGCGGACTAAGAATTCTTTCAATGCAACAACGGCTTTTGGGGTGCGTTTCCAATTAGGTGCTTTGCGGTATTCTTTACGTAATGGGACGTTATAGGTGCGTTCAATTGCTGGTGTTGATTCTTTTTTTGCCATGGTATATGTTTTTGATTGTTTCTTGTTCTGTTTTATTTATAATTTTTTAATAATAAAATGTAATAAATATTATTTATGCTTTGGTTTTAATTCTACGCCAGTTTCGTTTGACAACGGTGTGTCTTGACGGATGGCGGCGTTTACCTTTGCCGTTGATTTTAAAGACGGTCCAAAATGGAGCCCATTTTGTTTGTCCGCCTAACTTGATTAAGCGTTTTTTGCGAGAAGGATGTTTGTTGGTTGCCATATGTATTATATTTGTGTTTTTCTTTATTTTTTCTTTTTACTTATTCTGTTTTTTGTTTTGCGCGGTCTTCTTTGACGATGTTCACAGCAATTTTGTCCAATAACGAGATACCTTTTGGGGTTAAAATGCGACCTTTATGAGCGTCTTTTTGGGTTTGCTTTGTTAATTGTGATTTATCTAGTTGCTGAAGAATTTTACGAATGATGGAGCCAGATGCTTTATAGACGTGTTCTGGTTTGTGACCACGATTTTTCTTTCCACCGTATTTGGTGCGAAGTTTTTCTGTACCAACTGGACCGAGTTTTGAAATTTGGCGTAAAATAGATGCTGCGCGAACGTACCACCAGTCAGGATTTTCTGGTAAGCGGTCTTTGTGATGGCCGGTTTTGACGAATTTACTCCAATTTGTTGGTGAAACAAGTTTCTGTTTCTTTAATTCGTCGGCGGCGCATTTAATCAGTTTCTGCGGATTTGCTCGTAAAATTGTGGTCATAGGGTAGCTTTGAAGCGGGTTATTTATAAAGTTTTCTCTATGGGATGTGATTTTTAAGTTTTTTTTCGAGGAGAGGAGAAGAGAAAGGTTTAAATAGGTTTAATTCTTCTCTAGAGCTATTAATATAATTGAGGTGGGTTATTATGATGAAAAAAGTTAGGTGGTTAGTTTTATTAGGTTTATTAATGGGTGCTATGGCGTTGCCGATGGTTCAAGCAGCAGAGCCATGGGATACGATTAAGAAAGTTGTGACGTTAGAGCCAGTGATGACAATGTTAGGTTATAGTCCTACTACTATAAATCCGATGGAGGGGTTGGTTAGATTCTTAATATTGATATTATTGTTTGCGATAATTTTTGCGGGAGCAGAGATGTTGAAGCTTGGTAAAGGTGTGAGTATTACGATTGCGGCTGTGTTTGCGTTGATTTCGGCGGTTTTTATTCCGGGCGGAGTTTTACTTGCAATTGGGGCTAGTTATGGGACTCTTATTTCGGTGGCGTTATTGGGTGTTCCGGTGTTGGGATTGCTGAGTTCATTTTTTTGGTTGAAAGATTTTCCTAAAGTGCGAATTGTTGTTATGATTGTTGGGATATGGGTGTTATATCAAATGCAAGGACATATTGGACGTTTACCTTCGGGGACTGTTACTGGTGATGTTGTGCAAGCATTGACGTGGGTTACGGGAGCGGCGTGGGCAGGACTTGTTTTTGCGATTTTTGGTTGGATAATGACGTGGGGTGGGGGAAGTGCGTATCACCCTAATGCAGCGGGAGGTTTGTTTGATCGTTTTACACAGAAGACAGGGTTAGGTGCGTTTACAGAGAAAGGAAAAGAATTACGACATGCACGAATTGAGGAAACACGGTTGTTAAATGATTTAGCTGTTGAGCAGAAAGAAGTGGAAGCGTTGAAAGGAGCAAAAGAAAAAGTTGAAAGCTACAATCAAATAGCGGTTAATGAGTTTTTACTAACCAAGAAGTGTAATAGTGCAAATCATTTCAAAACGTTTCGAATTGCATTTAAGAGTGTAGATGATGCAATGGAGATAGTGAAGAATGTTGATCATGAGTGGAAGCGAGCAGAGCGTAAAGAAGTTGCGGAAATGCGACGATTAGTTAAAGAGATGATTTCTAATAAAGTTGCAGATGGTGATCGTACACCAATTGAGGCGCAGGAGCAGGTTATTTTGAATAAATATATTGTTGTAAATCAAGCGGTGAATAAAGCGTTACGAGCGTTTGATGATGTGAAAGATTTACATAAAACTGTTGATGACGCGTTATATAAAGCGCATTATAAAAATGATGCAAATGTAAATTTGGTTGTTGATATCTCTACAGATCCAAAAGCAATGTCAGCATTGAGCAAGATTGAAGGTAAGTTGAGAGTGATTCTTGCAGAGTTGTCGATTGCAGAGGCAGGAGAAAAGAGTGCAGTTACGGCTACGGCGAGTTTAGCACAGCAGATTAAAGATAAGTGGATGGTCAAATAGTTTTGTTTTATTTTTATCTTATTCTTTTTTTAATTGATTTTGTTGTCTTTTTTTGGTTATTTGTCGTATACCAAAAGGTTTATAAGTCTTTAAATTATTCTTCAGTACATGGAGAAAAAGTGGTTGATGAGTATTGCAGCGTTGTTAAGTGTGCCGTTTGCGGCAGCTGAGGAGTCGATGTTGCAAAATGTGTGGTTTAAGTTTTTATCAGCAGGTAATTTAAGTTTTTTAGGATTGTCTGATGGTTCTATTGTCGTTGCGTTTACACGTCTTTTAATTTGGATTTTTGTGTTTACAATCTTTTTTGCAGTGATTACACAGTTTGGCGGCAGGACGGGGACGGCGATTGGGTTTTTGAATCGAGGGCAAGCGATGGTGGTCGCGTTTGTGATGGCGACGATTACGGCGATTTTTATTCCGGCGCAGGTGTTGCTTGCTACGGGGGCAGGATGGGGGACGATTGTGTCGTTGCTTTTAATCGGTGGACCAATTGTAGGAATTGGATTTTTGATTTTTAGATTACCAGGAATGATTGGAACGCCAGGGAGAGGGGTTATTTTTTTACAATTTTTATTGAGCATATTATTACTGTGGATTTTAATGGTGATGAAGTATCATGTTGGGAGGATGATGTAAATGGTTAGCCCAGAGGTTGCAGTAACTGTACTTGATTTTATTAGTTATGGGATGTTTGCTGCGGGAGCGATGGCGGTTTATTTTGGGTTTCGATTTCTATTTTATGAGAGTGATGAGGATAAATCGGCGAGAGAGGCGGCTGGCGATGAATTACGAGGAAGAATAGGTACGGCGGTTACTGATCATCGTGAACGTAAGAAAGTGGAAGAGGGTGTGTCAAAGCGAAAGCATTTACTTGAGCCGGCGAAAGGGTTTTTAATTCGGGCAATGCAGCATTGTGATAAAGGGCGTGAAGAGTTTGAAGTGCAGTCAGCGACGGCGTTACGACGAGGACGAGATCATGCGGAGCAAGTACATCATAATTTAAATTCAGCACGGCGAGTGATGAGGACGGCATGGCATCATGCGCGAGGGGAGCAGAGGGATTATTTACAGCAATTAACGGCTGCAGTTGAAGGGTTGAGGAATAGAGTGCATAGCGATGTTATTGGACATATTCCACGCAATCATACTGATTCAAGTTGGCATGCTACAATTTCACAGATACGACGTGATTTACAGGAGATTGAACGAGAAATTGCGGCTCTGATTCAGGCAATTGATCAATTTATTGATGCGGATAGTAGGGCAGTGCCATCTGTTACAGGAGCAAGAGGAGGAAGTGGCGGAGCGGGGCCAAGTGGAGCGGGCGGTGTGCCTGGAGGGGGTGCGGGACCGAGCGGGGGGCCAAGTGGTGTACCGTTACGAGGAAGTGGAACAAGAGGTAGGGTTGGGTCGCCTTAATTTTTGAGGTATGTTTTTTAAATTTAGAGAAGTTTGAGTAATTATCTTTTTACTCAAACTTCTCGAGAGATAACTTTGCATTTTTTATCCAAAAATTGAATTATGCAAAGTTCTCTTTAGAATTTAATTGGTTATTCTATCTACGCATTTCTTTGTTTTTGGTAACGATAGCATCAAATTGATGTTTAATTTGAACGTTGTTTAAATTGCAGAAAGGGATGCCGGGAAAGAGGTCGGGATAAGAGAATTTTCTTCCATTAATCTCGCCCCATTGTAAGAATGGTTTTGTGCCGTCACGTTCAATCCATTTGTAATATCCTCCGGTTTTGATCATGTTGATACCAGTGCGTTCGAGAAAATAGACCATTGATTTCCATGTGCGTTCAGCATTCCAACGGTCTTTAAGATAGGCGGTTTCTTTTTTTTGTTTTTCTTCGTCAAAACCGATATGATGATGATATACCCACGAATTTGGGCAGTTGACCACACGATAGCCAGCGTCTATTATCTGAAATGAGTAATCGTAATCTTCAAAGCCGTTAAGATATTCGGGCATGTAAGAAGCGTGTCTTAAAGCTTCTCGACGATATAATGTGGCACCGCCAGGAAGCCAATCACAGTCCATTTCACCAGTTAGTAGAGGGCTATCTTCATGTTTTCCGGCGTCGATTTCCACAAATGAGCCAAAATAATTATCTTCAAGAAATAAAAGACCACCATTTAATTGAATTTTGTTGTTAGGATAGATTATTTTGCTACAAACGGCGCCGATATGACGGTCTTGTTCTATTCTGGAAATAAGAGCGTTAAGCCAGTTAGGAGTATAAGTCATATCGTTATCAATGCTATAGATATAATCACCAGAGGCATATTTTACTACTTCTCTTCTTCCTCCAGAACAGCCGATATTTTTATCACTATAAATCACTTTAATATGACCATTGTGGTCTTCGCGCATGATGCCATCAACGGATTTTAAATAATTGATTGTTTCACGATCAGAAGCGTTGTCAAAGATAATGACTTCAAATGGAAGATAGGTGTTGGCGTATAAGCTGCGCAGGTTATTTTGAAGATCAGACATACGATTATATGAAAGAATAACAACGGAAGTTAATGGTACATCTGTCACAAGATCAGTTAAATTTTTCATCTTTATATTATTTTTGGTTGTTCGTTTTTAAAGAGAAGTTTCTTTTTTTGTTCTGAATGTAATATATTCATTTTCTCGGCCGAGGAAAGCGATATGTGACGCAGTTTCTAATATTTTTGTTTTCAATTCTTGAGGAACTACTTTTTCTTTCTTAGCTTCTTCAATATAAAAGCTGAGGTATTCAGCACGATGGCAGATCAAAGCGTCTACCAGTTTTTCAATTTCGGTTGGCGAGAGAGGGTTAGTTTCATGATACCCTTTAATGAATGTAAGATATTTTGGAAGGTCCATTTCTCTAATTAAATCAGTTGTAGGTCCTACACTAAAATTGTATGCGCCAAATGCAAGATCGATAACACGTTGTCCGCTCTTATGCGAAGCTTCGAAGTCAATGATGGCGTTTACGTTTCCTTTGTCGTTGTATATTATGTTTTCAAGATGATAATCAGCATGAAAATGGTGTGAGACCATATTTTCATCACTTGTTTCTTTCATTTTCAATGTGCGAATTATATCAAGAGTAGGTTCTATAGCTCTATTTATCTCTGTATCATTTAAATTATCATAACTTTCAATCTCTAATAGCCATTTATCCAGAATTTCTACTTTTTTAGTGTGTTTTCCATATTTTTCTTCTATATCAAAGTCAGTAAGAGCTTGATGAAGCAGGCCAAGTTTTCTACCGGCGTCGAGAGTTTCTTCAAAAGTGTTTTGATATGGCCGTCCTTCTTTGAACTCAAAAAGGGCATAATAGTCGCCTTCGATATTTACTAAAGTAGCTATATTCTGATCTTCAATATGGCTTTTATCTTTTTTAACTAAAGGTTTTGCGAAATAGGGAAATTCTTTTTGTTCTAAATGCTGAAGAACGGCATGCTCTATTTCAATCCTATAAATATCATTATTAATATATTTTTTAACTACTTTTTTTCCTTTATCCGTCGTTATGGCATAATTTTTATTACTTAAACCACCTAGTTGTACAGGAGTATCAACTATGGTAAGATCGTAGATACGTTCCAATTGTTCGATGATTGATTGTTCCATCATTTTTCTATTTTATTTTTTTTGTTATTTTTCGAAAGGTCTCGAATACTTTTTAACTTTATCTGGAAAGGATATAGATATCTCTGTGACAGTAAGTCGTTTCTGTTCCGATTTTTTGTATAGTTGTGTACATGCTGTTTTGTCTGATGAATTCAGGAAGGTTTGATTTTGTCAATCCCAATCCTAATTTTGAGACTTGGTCGCCTTTCTCTCCTTCTTCACCAATGTCGAAGATCATTCTTGGCGATCTTTGGCTTAATTCTTGTAAAGCCCATTTTGCTTGTTCTGGATGACCTTGTTGAGCAATGTTATGGATAATACTTAAGCAGACAATGAGATCAAATTGACTTTTGTCTTTGTGCAACCATTCGACAACGCCGGAGCGATCGTAGCGAACGTCAGTGTTTTCTAAATGGTTAAGCATTTTTGCCGTTTCATAAAATGTTTTAAAGCCTTCAATTCCTACGACTTCGGCGTTTTTATTATATGCCCAACGGGAAAAATGACCGAGGCAGCAGCCTACATCTAATACACGTTTTCCCTGTAATGTGGGAAAGTGCGGATTAATAAGATCTATTCGTTCATTTCCTCTGGCGATTTCCCAGTCGTTAAATTCAGGATGGTTGATGGGTTGGTATAATTTTTTCCCGGAGTAGACTTGAGATAAATTGGTGACGATTTCGCGCCATTTTGACATACGACCGATAATTTCTACGGGAATGGTTTGAATATTATCACGTAAAGCTCGGGCTACGATTTCTGTTCCGATGTCAAGAACAATTGAGCCGTCATTGTGAATGGTGGCGGTTGGGACGATATTTGTTTGTTGTTGGTTGGCAGGTTGATATACTTGTTCTTTTACAAGACTTCCTTTGATAGCTTGGGCAGTTCTTTCTACTGCATTTTCATCTTTTACTTTGCCGTGCGTTCTAAGATAAGATGTAAGAAAAGCAGTCATTTCTGAGGGATTGTGTACAGTTGTTCGTATTCTTTGAGCGATTGATATTGCGGCATTGTGCATGTTATATTGAGCATGAGATTGGTCAAATAATGATTGATGACGCTCAAGAATTTGTTCAATTGTGGTTGGATTTATCTGTTTGGTATTTTTAGTTTGATTTGTTCTTTGGAGGATTGTATCAATTTGGTCTGGAGAGATTATTTCTCCAGTTTCATGGAGGCGTA
>CAXNDX010000040.1:0-10030 GCA_964201585.1 Candidatus Woesearchaeota archaeon
AATGACTGCCCGTTAAACGAAACAACCACCTATATATTTGACATCAATAACTCTGTTCCCGCATTCTCCGGAATCATTCAGAATGAAACCTGGGAAGAAAACGTTTGGTTGATCGCATTTGATTTAGATACGTACTTCTCCGACCCAGATGTTGACCAATTAAATTACACTTATGTCATAACCGACTACGAAAACGACAGTATTGGGGGTGTCATAAATGTGAGTATCAACAACCTCCCCAACAACACAAATAGAGGAAGAGTCACATTTAAACCTCGACACAATTGGTTTGGCACAGTCTACGTTGTCTTTGTCGCAAACGACTCTGTAAACCTAAGTTACTCAAACAACATCACCCTAACAGTTGTAAGTGAAAGAGACACAACCCCTCCAAACATGACCATTAACTCAAACACAATTCAAAACCACACCAAATTACATTTCAAACTCAACACAACATTAAGTGAAACCGGAAGTATCCTCTACAGCCTAAATAACCAATCAAACAAAACAATCTGTACTTCTTGTACCGGCAGTGAAAGTTATATCAACATCACTCATTTTGGGATACAAAACCTAACAGTATATGGGCTTGACACCTCTGGAAACGTAAACATATCATTCCTAATTATGAATATTAGCCTTGACTCTGATGGCGACTGGATCATCGATACAAGTGAAACAGACGCAGATGCAGACGGAATCGCCGATTCAATTGACCCAGTGATTGGAAATAGAAGCAACATCTTTCTTCATAATATCCCTCAAATACAAGTAAAGATAGATGGCTCAGAAAACATAGGTCAACAATATAGTGGAAATATTACATTTAACATCACAAATACTTCCCACTCATTACTTGAATTTACCTACGACGCCGCAAGAAATATGACTCTTCACTTAGCAAACATTATTCTCACAAAACAAGCACCAGGATCAGCCAACGCCAGTTTGATTGTATATGGTTTAAACCTAACTCCCAGTGCCACAAAAACATTCTATTTAGAAAAAATCCTCTACTCCAACCGCACCTGTATTAAAGACGCTGAAATAGAAAGCATTTCTGAAATCAGTTCCTCCTGTACCGGCTCATACGAATATATTCTTCCTTGTCCAGGATCAAACGAAAGTTATACATGTACAGATGTAAGTTATGCCTATCGTATTACCGGATTAAATCATTCTGGTGCAGTTGAAATCGGAGCAGTAAGTTCTTCAAGTAGTTCTTCATCAAGCAGCAGTTCTTCAAGTAGTTCAAGCAGCTCATCTTCATCAAGTTCCGGAGGAGGTGGAGGCGGCGGGGGAGGTGGAGGAGGTACAACCATTATTGAGAAAATAATCAAAGAAGAAACTATCATCCCAGAGTCTGGAAGTTGTGTAGACCAAACTAAATGTGGTGACTGGACACCATCACAATGCGATTCATCAGGAAAACAATCTCGCAACTGTATCCGCGTAACCTCGGCATGTAAAGTCACAGACACAATCCAAGAACAATCATGCACATGTCAATCTCAATGGCAATGTACCTCTTGGCTTCCTGAAACATGTGACAAAGGTGATACACAAACAAGAACTTGTGCTGACATTTATGCATGTGGCCAACCTAATTCGTTTCCTACAACCAAAAAATGCGAAGAAACAATCGGCCAAAAAGTACAACAAGCACAACTGCAAACACCATCTAAACTAGAAACAAAAATCATCTACTCATTGAAATGGATCATCATTTTTATTTTAATCTGTGTTTTAATTTTACTAATTTTAATAGCACTCTTATTCCGCAAACGCGGCCAAAACAAAAACGTCACCATTAACATCAACAAAGGCAACATCGAACTGACAGGTAACCCCACAAAAAAAGACATCAAAAATCACCTCCAGAACCGCCAAGCCATCGCCGTCAGCAAAGGCGACGTCTACATCGAAAAAGAAGACGAAAACAAATGGCGCGAACAGATAACTAAAGAAGAAAAAGAACTTGTTCAACGCAATCAACGTCAAGAACAATACAACAACCTCTATCGCAAAAAATTAAACCAAGAATTTGTAGACCACGAACAATTCATGCAAAAACAAGAATCACAGCAGCGCCTCTGGATACAAAAACAACAAGAAAAAATAAGCCAAGAGCAAGAACAACAGCAACAAGAACAAGAAAGAATAAGACGAATAGAACAGCGTGAACAAAAACGTCTCAAAGAAGAAGAAAAACTATTCAAATTAGAAGAAAAAGCAAGAAAAAATACTCAAAATACCCTGCGCTGGCGCCAGCGCATTCTCCTCTATAAATCATTCCTCGACATACTTGGATTACATAAAACCCCTCAGCAACGCATGGCCATCGCCAAAGAAAATCTTTTAATTGAAAAAGAAAAATTAAGAATAGACGAAGAACGCCAGCAATGGAACCTCGAACGAAAAAAACGAGAAAAACAAGAAATCGAACGCGAACGCATGAAACGAATCAAAGAACAGCAGCAGCTTCAGCAAATCCAAGAACAGCAAGAAAAAGAACAAATACAACTAGCATGGGAGCAAGAACAACAACATGACCTTGACCAAAAACGACATCTTCAACTGCAAAAAGAACAGCAAGAAAACACCTACACCAAAAATAGAAAACAACAAAAATTAACCTATTCCGAAAAACAATACCAGCAACAGCTCGAACAGCAACAAAAACAACAGCAGCTCCTGCAAGAACAACAACGCCAGCAGCAAGAAATCGAACGCCAAGAAAAAGAGATCTCATTAAAATGGCTCAACGAAAAACGCAAAGACAAAGATAAAGAACAACATCTATATTTAGAGGATCAAAACCTAAATCAAAAATCAAAATTCTTCAAAGACATACTTCATTCGTTAGGCATCTACAAAACTCCACAAGAAAAAGCATACGAACAAGAACTACAAACAACACGACAAAACCAAAGAATTAAACAAGAAAAAGAAAGAAAGCAGATCCAACTACAACAAGAACAAGAAAGACTGCGCATACTCCAAGAACAAGAACAGAAAGAAATAGAGATAGAAAACCAACGCCAGCAAATACAACTGCAAGAACAAAAAAGAAAAGAACAATTCAGCTTTACACAACAAACAAAACGACAACAACTAATGCAAGAACAAGAAAAAATAAGATTCCAACAACTACAACGACAACAGCAACTACAACAAAAAGAACAAGAAGGAGCATGGGAGCTCGAACAACAGCATGACCGTGACCAAAAACGCCATCTCCAGCTCCAAAAAGAACAGCAAGAAAATATCTACACCCAAAATAGAAAACAACAAAACATCTCACGAAAAGAACAACAATATCAGCAACAAATTCAACAACAGCAACAGCAGCAATATCAACAAATCAAAACACAACAAGATAACCTCCGCTGGCAAAATGAACAACAACACAATCAAGACAGAGAACAGCACCTCACCTTCAAAAAAATAGAACATCAAGAAAAAATTCACTACATCAAAGAATTCCTACAACTGCTAGGTCTAAAAAAAACACCACAGCAACAACAAAAAGAACTTCTCTTCAAGCAAAGACAGCAACTCGAAGAAATAAAATATCAGCTCAAACGCCAGCAATTAGAACAACAACTACAACAACGATACGAACAACAAAATAAAACAGCTAAAAGAGACGAACAAAAAAACACCCCCCAACCAAGATATCCTTCCACAAATAATATATCAAATAATATTCCTAACACTATACCTATCAAGAATCAATCATCTCAACCAAAAAACATCTCAACACAACCACAAAAACAATATAATTTAGACTACATTGAACAAGAATTAGAAAAAATGAGATAAATATTATAAACTCGCATCATAAACTATCCCTAAACTAATCCAAACCAAAAAAATGGACCTCCATCAAGACCTCTCAACTGTACTCCAACACCAAACAAAACTTCCACTAGAAGATATTCAACTCCTTCTTACCACCACCCCCGACGCAAAAATGGGTGACTACGCGTTTCCTTGCTTTAAACTCACAACCATTCAAAATAAAAACCCAAAAGACGCCGCCACAACCCTTCAAACCCAACTCCAAAAACACCTCCCTGAATACATCAGTCACACCCAAATAAACGGCCCCTACCTCAATTTCTATCTAAACTACAATATCGTCGCCAAAAATATCCTCACAAAAATCCAAACTGAAAATAAAACCTACGGCTCAGCAAAAAATAAAAAAAATATCGTTATCGAATATTGCGGACCCAACACCAATAAACCTCTCCATTTGGGCCACATGCGTAACATGGCCCTCGGCAACGCCATCTGCCGCCTCTCCACGTTTTGCGGCAACACTGTACATCCCGTCAATATCATTAACGACCGTGGCATCCACATCTGCCAATCCATGCTCGCCTACCAAAAATGGGGTAAAAACAAAAAACCAGACAAAAAAGGCGATCACTTCGTTGGCGACTACTACGTCTTATTTGCCAAAGCCCTACAAGAACATCCCGAACTCAAAGACGAAGCACAGCAACTGCTTCAAGCCTGGGAAGACAAAGATAAAGACACCCATAAACTCTGGAAAGAAATGACCAACTGGGTGCTTAGAGGCTTCGCTGAAACATATAAACGCTTCGGCATCACATTTGAAAAAGAATACTTTGAATCAAATCATTACGAACAAGGCCGTGATCTCGCTCTAGAAGGCCTCAAAAAAGGCATCTTCATCAAAAACGACGACAAATCCATTCTCGCTAAACTTGAATCCTACGGCATTCCAGATAAAATCGTCCTGCGCGCCGACGGCACAAGTATTTACATCACTCAAGATTTATATTTGGCCCAACAACGTCACACCGACTATAAATTTGACCAAATGATCTACGTCGTCGCCTCAGAACAACAACTCCACTTCAAACAACTCTTCAAAATCCTTGAACTATTGCAAAAACCATTCGCCAAATCCCTTCATCACCTCAGCTACGGCCTCGTCAACCTTCCCAGTGGCAGAATGAAATCGCGTGAAGGGACCGTTGTTGACGCTGACGACTTAATGGACGAAATCGCCATGCTTGCCAGAAGCGAAGTCACCCTGCGCTACCCAAATATGGACGAAAAAGAAAAACAACAACGCGCCGAATTCATCGCGTTAGGTGCAATCAAATTCTTCCTCCTTCGCACCGACCCTATTCGTGACATGGTCTTCAACCCCGAAGAATCAATCAGCTTCGAAGGCGAAACCGGTCCATATATACAATACACTCACGCCCGCGCCTGTGCTATTTTACGTAAAGCTCATCAACCAATAACAGAATTAAAAACAAAAACAACCACAAAAAATATCAAATACGAACGACTAACCGAAACTATCGAAAAAAAAATAATCAAATATCTACTCCAATTTCCCTCTGCAATAGAAGAAAGTGCAACGCATTTAAAACCTCACCTCCTCTGCCGCCTCCTTCTTGACCTCGCCCAATCATTCAACGAATATTACCATGCCCATCCTGTAATTAATGAAGACCTCGAACTCATGAACGCCCGTCTCGCGTTAGTCGATAGCGTCCGTCAAGTTCTAGAAAACGGCCTAAATTTATTAGGAATTAAAGCGCCAGAAGAAATGTAATCCAAAAATAAGAGAAAGACATGCCAGAAAAAAACCAAGAACAGCCAACAAATCAACGCACAAATAACCATTTCACAATCCTCTGTCAACAAAACGGTGGCTGTATGGGCTGCTGTGGCCACGATTTCCCTGAAAAAGAAAAGATCAACGAAGCAATTCATCAAAACACATTTGAATTTAAAGAAGCAAACCCACAAACACCCCAAGACTACATCAATTTTCGCGATCGTGCAAGCGTCTTTGACTTACGCTTTGGTGTCTGCCGCAATCTGATCAAATTAGAAAAAAAAGACGAAAACCAACAAAACCAAGAATCACCACACCTTGGCTGTCCTCTCCATCCTGCTCGTCATAATAATATAGACTTACGTGAAGGCCACTGCGACATCCATTACTTATGTGATACAGCCAAATCATTTGCCACCTGGAATAAAAAAAAACAAGAACAATTCCTCACATTTATTCAAACTAAAAAATTAGACAATATTACATATTCAATTGAAATGGACAACGGCAAATTAATGACTGAATTCAAATCAAACCAAAACACTCATTCTTAAAAAAAACATGCACAAAAAAACAAAATATATCTTTGTCTACATCACCTGTGCATCTGAACAACAAGCAAAAGATATCGCCAAAACCCTTCTCAATCAATCCCTCATCTCCTGCGCTAACATCTTTCCCATCCAAAGTATATACTGGTGGGAAAACAAACTTCAAGAAAGCAACGAATGGGTATTACTTCTAAAAACAACTGCCAAAACCTACCCCACAATCCAAGAAAAAGTAACAAAAGCCCACACCTATTCAATTCCCTGTATCACGAAAATACCAATAGAACCAAACCCCCCCTACGCTAACTGGCTCACTCAACAACTCCTTTGTAAAAAACCTTCTTCCCTCACAAAAAACATCTCAAAAAGCCTATCCTAACTCCACTGTCGAAATGTTTATAAATAGGCCTCTTTTTTAACAAGTTATGGCACGAATACGAAAGTTTTCCGCATATCAAAATTTAGAACGTCCTTATACTCGAATTAGTAAGTTTTCTAAAAAACACTACGTTCGTGGCGGCTTTCCTAGCATCAAAATTGTTAAATTTGACATGGGAACACAACAAAAAACCTACGACACAACTTTACTGTTAACCACCAGAGCAAGCATGAACGTACGTCATAACGCCATTGAAGCCGGACGTATGACCACAAACAGAATGCTTGAAAAAACTTTAGGTAAAGAATACCATCTCCGAGTTAAAATATATCCATTTCACATTCTTCGCGAAAATCCATTAGCATCCGGAGCAGGTGCAGACCGTATGAGTACAGGTATGCAGAAATCATATGGGAAAGCCATTAGTGCTGCTGCTCGTGTAAAAGAAGGCCAAGTATTAATGGAACTACGCGTAAACAAAGACAAAGCCCGTTTTGGACGTGAAGCTTTAGAGAGAGGCTCAAGTAAATTCCCTTGCCCTTGTAAAGTTATTACTTTAGCTTAAGTTTTAATTCGATTTATACTAAATTTCCATATAAATCAAACATTTTAAGCAATTTAGTACATTTGAAATTCCCAACATGATATTCGATTTTTAGTGAATTTCATTATATATTTTTATTTAAAGAAATGCTTATTTTTTAATTCTATCACTCTTCTGAAAAGAACTATGCGCTCTTCGCATTACAAAATTATGCTGTCCTCTCTCAACTAATTGCGTCCACCATCCTTTCTTATGCGATGAATACGGCAGACCATAATGCTTATTCAACTGATCTAAATCAAATCGAATATCTTCCAAAATCACCACTTTTCGACGTTCAAAATATACTTTTGCCGCAAGTAAAATAAGATATAACCCAAAAATACCCCCAAAAATAAAGCCCATCTTAATAAGCAGTGGCTCTAACTTATCCACCAACGGCTGTAATACTGCAAACGGATCAATCTGTCCAGCTTCAAGAAATATCGCACCCATTACCATAATCCAAATGAAGAAAGTCACCTTTTTATAAGTTTCGAAAACCCCATAACAAAATAATCGTAAGATAGACATTTTTCTTGACGAAAATTTTATAAAGCCACTTAAAAGCCAACAGATAATAATAGCCCCGTCGTCTAGTGGACACAATAACAATGACCACAATAGGATAGAGCCCTTTGGAGGCTTTGACCGCGGTTCGAATACTGACGCCCGAACGAATAAGAATCGAACGTCAATCAGAATGTCCGCGCGGGGCTACTTTTTTTCTTTAATACATTTACCCCTCTTTGTTTTTTCAAAAAAGTAGCCCTATCATACCGTTTTGGTTTAAAATGTAAATCTTGAGCATACCTCTTTCTCCTCTTAATTTCAGATAAAAATTATTTCTTTTGATTCTTTATTAAAAACAAAAACATCCACAGAAATAAACTTTTTTATACAGAACAACTATATCAACTTCTCTCCCGTCTCCTGATCATAAATATGAATCACATTAACAGGACACACATCCGCCGACAACTTAAAATTTTCAAATTCATCAAGCGTAAATTCCACAATCCATACTTCCTTCCCTTTTGCTTCTTCTTTACCGCCTAATAAATCCGCTTTATCATCTCGAGAATTCATCTTCCACCGCTCCGGAAATACAGAAATACACGAACCAGCGCCAATACAATTCTGTCGCTCATACACCACTTTATACTTTTTCTTCACAGAATTATTCCCAACCATTCTTCCCTCAAAAATTACTTCTTTACTTTAACCACGGGCTCCAATTTCTGATACTTCATCTTCAAATCAGCAAGCAAACCAAATTTCACTTTCACATCAGCAATATCACCACAATCAACGATAACATCTGCAAATTCTAATTCAATTTTTTCACCAACTGGACGCACCACTACTTTTGGCGTTTCCTTCTTAGAAAACATCTTAAACACGTCATCCAATTGCTGCTTACTATTAACAACCCAAGTCTCTCGACAGACATGCATCTGATGTTTTCCATTATACGTTTTAAATAATAATCCCATAATTCCTCACCCTAAAGTATATGCTAAAAACATCGTTTTATTTATAAGGCTTTGCTCTTATTTTAACAACTCTTTCTCCATCTTCTTCAACTCAAAACAATTCAACACATCATTCTTCGTAAGCCACCCTCGGCGTGCCATATTCACCGCAAAACGTCCATACTCCAAATGTCGAACATCATGTGCATCGACCCCCAACGCAAACTTACACCCTCGCTCACGCGCCATCCGCACCTGCTCTCCTGCTAAATCCATTCTCTGCGGCGAACCATTAATCTCCAAAAACACCCCTTGACGACAAGCAACTGAAAACACCGTATCAAGATTCATCTGCACCGGCTCACGCACATTTAACAACCGCGCCGTCGGATGCCCAAAAATTGTAATTGGATAATGCTCCAGCGCAGAACAAACCCGTTTCGTCATCTCCTTCTCCCCTTCACCAAGCGACAAATGCAGCGACGCAATCACTACATCTAACTTCCGCAATTTCGCAGCAGACAACGGCAGTTTTCCATCTTTCAAAATATCAATTTCCACCCCGCTAAACACCCGAATACCAACTTTTCGTCGCACTTGCTCAATCTCTTTCAAATACCCAACCAATCGCTTCTCATTCAACGGATGTGCAATGCCCACCGGACCAAAATGATCATTGAACGAAATAAACTTCCACCCCAACTCCTCTGCCCGCTGCGCCATCGCAAGTAACGACGCATTTCCATCACTCCAGGTACTATGGTTATGAAAATACCCTCTCACCTCTTTGTTCTGCACAAGCAACGGCAATTTACTCTGCAAAGAAACTTGTAATTCGCCGTGATGCTCACGCAACTCCGGCTCCATATATCGCAATCCCAACCTAGAATAAATCTCTTCCTCGCTTCGCCCCGCAACCCACTTCTTTTCACTCTTATTTTTACCCACTCGAAACAACCCATACTCATTTAACGTAAACCCTCTCGCCAGCGCCAGTTTTCGAATCTCCACATTATGCTCTTTATTCCCAATAAAATATAACAGTGCCGAACCAAACTCCTTCTCATGCACCACACGTAAATCCACTTGCAACCCATTTGAAAAACGAATTGAACTCTTCATCATACCTTTTGCCAACACCACAGAAATATCCGCTAAATGCACAAACCTCTCCATAACAAGTAACGGCCTCTCAGACACCACTAAAAAATCTAAATCACCCACCGTCTCTTTCCCTCTTCGAAACGAACCCGCAACTTCAACATTCGTAACTCCCGCAACTTTCCTAAGCTCTCGCGTAATCATCGTAACATACGGCTCTACCTGCGCATACAAAAAACGTCTAGGTTTCGTTTTCAGAAACACAATTCCTTTCATCAGCAAATCTTCCGTCTTCTCACCAAACCCCTCTAACTTCGAAACCGCATT
>CAXNDX010000041.1:0-9706 GCA_964201585.1 Candidatus Woesearchaeota archaeon
TCCGTTTACGGGAAGAGATATTTTAAGTTTATTTCAACGAGAAAAATTAAGCGGAAATATGCAAGGATTAGAAAAAGTGTTAGTTGCAACCAGTTTGCCTTTAGAAGTTGATTTTGAAAATCCGTCGGCCTTTTATGTTGGTTTACGGGGATTTGATGTGTATGGAATGGAAAAAGGGAGAGATAAAACGGGCAGAATAACAAGTTATGGGATTAGTTTAGCGCAAAAAATATCACAGATATATGATAATTTTGGTGGTGTCGAGGAAATGCCGCTTAATGCGGGTTGGAGGAATGAATAATGACACGAAGAATTTTGTTAGTAGAAGATGAAGGAAATTTAATTGAACAAGCAAAACAAGAATTAGAATTGATTTACGATCAATATCCTGTACAAGTTTCCGATGGACGAGGAAAATTTAGGACAACAATGGAATTTGGGCGACGATATGAGTTTATCCAAACAAAGCTACCACGAGTAAAAGATCATTTATATTGGAGAGAGCTTGGAGTTGGAGCAGAAGATTTAGTTGTACTTGATCTTAATTTTAAGAATTATGTTGATCCAGATACACGACAACGAATTGCTTTATCATTTTCAGGTAAAGATGTACTGCGAGTGTTAGATGCAGATAAAAAAAGAGGGGGATTGCCCGGACTTGAGAGAGTATTGATTGCAACAAGTATGAAAGCGGAAGTTGATCCCAAACAAGTATCTCCAGATATTGCTTTACTTGATGGATTTAAAGTGTATGGGTTAGAAAAAGCAATAGGACAAAATGGCCAGATTATGGGCTATGGACGAAGTCTTGCGGAGAAAATTCATCAGATTTATGAAGGGGTTCAAGGAATGCCCATTGAGTATTTAAATCAATGAAGAGTGAGAAATAAACAATGACTACAAATAGAATTTTACTGGTAGAAGATGACAATAATCTTGCAGAGCAGGCTATGCAGATGTTACAAAAAGAGAGCTATGAGCCGCTGCGAGTGCAAATAGAGTATGCTATGGAGTTTAGCGAATGGCAATCGTATGGAATCACACCAAGAGATTTAGTGGTGTTGGATCTTAATTTTAAGATAGCGGGAGTGAAGTATTCGGGAAAAGATGTGCTTAAAGTCTTAGAAAATGGAAAACAGAGAGGAATTTTACCTGGTCTTGAGAAGATATTGATTGCAACAAGTATGAAAGCAGAAGTGGATCCGCGACAGGTATCGCCGGATATTGCGTTTATTGATGAACAAATTAAGATGTATGGATTGGAAAAAGGGGTTAATCAAACTACGCGAATGGTTGATTCACAAGGGTATGCGGTTAGTCTTTTAGCGGCAATTCATGAAATTTATCAAGGGCAGAGAAGTATATTAAATAGTGCATAGAGGATTACTTTTTTTATTCTGAGTTGAGGTCTATTTTTAAAACAATGGAACATTTTGATGAGCTATAGAATCTAATGATTAAATACAAATAACTATTTTAGCGTCTTCTATCTTGTTGTTTTGATCATCGAGTAGAGTTGGGGTATAATTTATGCTTCCGCGATGGGTATCGTTTATGATTGTGTAACTGGCTTGGGCTCCGATGGAATTACCTTCTTTTTTAGTGGTAAAAGGGATTCCGCTATTAAGTTTTTGAGCATGTTCTTGGGAGAGATAGCCTGATTGAGTTATCTCAATAAATGTAAATTCACGTCCTCCTCTTGTTCTTTGTCTAGTATTAATTTTTACGTAGCCCTCTTGTGATGCTTCTACGGCATTACTGACTAGATTAGTGAGTGCTACTTTTAATAGACGGGCATCGGCATTTAGAAGTAGATCTATATCTGGTTGGTATTCAATCTTGGTCTGGCCATAAATTTTTTTGATAGGTTCAACTACAGGCTTTATGAGGGAGTTATAGGAATGAGGTTTTATGTCAATAGCTATCCCTCCAGACATAATTGTGCGATCATTGGCAATCATTTCATTAATAATTTCACTTGTTTTTGTAAAATACGCGGCGACTACTTGTAAAACTGGAGGAAGTGAAGGTTCTTGCAATAAAGATTGGACACCTTGGTGTATATCTTGATTTGGATTGAAGATATATGCATATTTTGCATAGTATCCTGGGTGTAGACGAAGAGTATTTTGAAGAGTAATTGCACTTTCACTGATGAGTTCTAAAGCTTTATTCTTATTATCATGGACCAGTGCGCGAACTTTTCCAAAGTCACGATTGACGCCACTTACTTGCTGTTCTAGGGTTAATCTTGCTTCGGCGGCGGCGGCGCGGGATTGAGCAGCATTTGCGCGTTCGTGTTCGGCTTCTGCTATTGCCAATAATCGTTCTTCTTCAGCATGTTGGGCTGTATACATGGTTTCAGAGAGAGTTGAGGCTAGAGAACGATGTACATTTATACGATTCTGTTTTTGAGAGGAGGAAAAAAATGATTGCCATAGACGATCCAAAATAAGAGTTAGTTTACGGCCAAATGAGACTTCGGGAATACGTACAGTATAACGATTGCAAGGCATGCCGTAGCGAACATTTTTGGGAAAGATGGTTTCGTTATCGACTATAAAATCAGCAGTGATTTCAATAGGAAAATATTTTTCGAGTTTATGTTCTAAAAATTCTTGGTGAAGAATGGTGTTTAGTTCAGGTAGTTCTGCTGTTAGGTTGAGGCGTCTTCCGATGTGTTGTTGATTTACATAAATCTGACCTTCTTTTTCTTCGAAGAGTAGATTAAGATAGGCATAATCCTGTTTCACGAGTTGTTCTAAAGGAATTTGAACTTCGTTTAATTTTGTTTCACCTAACACCGGATATCCCCATAATGAAGGAATACCTTCCCAATACCCTAAAGCGGCGGTGACTTTTTCAAAATAGGCGGGATTATTTGAGGGACGGGGTAAGAAGTAATGTTGAATGGTGGCTTCGACGAGGCCCTGTTGCTTTGTTATTTGTTCAATTACAATTTCTTGATCATTATTAAAGTCGTTGTTATATCTTGAGCTTAAACTTATAACTCCGGCGGGACCGGCAGCCATTGAGGCAAGCTGCGTTACAGCATCGCCAATCGAGGGTACAATTCGTCCTAAAACAGTATAATAAGAAGGGTTATAAAGACCGCTGACTTGTTTAAAACAGTCTAAAATGGCTTTAAAATCAGTATCGGGGATGAAACTTTTACTATTCATGAGTTTTTGTTCATCGTATCCGACGTTTTGCTGAACTGTTTGAATAAATTCTTCATAAAAAGGCTTTTTTTTCGCCCATTTTCGTAAAATTGGTTCTCGAGCAGATTGAAGAAGATGTGGCTGTTCGGCGTGAGCAAGTAAAAATTGAAGAGCTATCGCTTTTAAAACGGGTTTTTCTATAAGAGAGGGAGTCATTAACTACTTAATAATGGTCATCAATATTTAAAAGTATCTGTTCTTTAGTATATAGATAAACCACAAAAAAATGGTTTAGGACCAATTTATGCTACGTTCACTTATTATTAAATTTACACCTTTAGTCTTCTTGCAACATGTTGAGAATATTTTGTTACGTTCATATGGAATGTCGAAAAATTTATTGGCGCATAGCAATCCTGCTTTACTTGAATTATTAAGTGAGCGAAAAGCGTTGGCAATGTTGTATAAAGTAGAGCGAGAAGTGCCAGCATATCAAAAATTTTTAGAAGAACACAAGATAGATTTAGGAGAAATTTATTCTATTAAAGAATTTAATACAATCCTTCCAGAGACGACAAAAGAAAATTATGTTAAGAAAAATAAGATGGAAGCGGTTTTTAGAGGAGGAAGACTTCCAAACCAAGGAGTAATAGAGGAGAGTTCAGGTAGTTCAGGGCATCCTACGGATTGGGTGAAAGCAATTGAGGAAGATAAATTGTTACAATTAGAGGTTAATTTTGAATCAAAATATCTCTTTAATTTACCAAAAAAGTCGATAATTATCAGCTGCTGGTCGCCTGGACCTTGGGCTACGGATTTGAAGTTTTGCGAATTATTTGAACACCAGGGGTTGTTAAAAAATATTGGCCCAAACATTGACAGTATTATTGAGACATTGCGAAAATATGGACCAACATACCATTATTTAATTGCAGGGTATCCACCTTTTTGTCGAGGGTTGTTTGAAAAAACAAAAAATGTATTTCCGTGGAAAAAATATGATATAGATTTGCTCGTGGGAGGAGAAGGATTTGTGATTGGATGGAGAGAGCATATCAAGAACATCATTGGAAAGAAAGCAAGAATATTCTCTTGTTATGGGGCATCGGATGTGGATATAGGAATAGCGTTTGAAACGCCTTATTCTATTTTTATTAGAGAATTGTTGATGAAAAATAAGAAAATGCAGGAGGCTTTGTCTTTAGTTGGGAAGTTTCCGATGATTTTTCAGTATAATCCTTTAGCACATTATATTGCAAATACGACAAGAGTTACAGAACAGAATAAGGTGATTGAGGAGTTTACTATCACCCCGTTGGATCCAAATATAGGAGCTCCAAAAATCAAATATAATTTACATGATGAAGGAAAAAAGATTTCTTATTTGGAAATGAATGGGATCATCACAAAATATGCTCCTGCGGAATTACAGAGATTTATTAAAGAGAGTACGAGTACACGGTTACATTTACCTTTCTTATTGGTTACGGGAAGAAGTGATGGGACAATTTCAATTAATGGAACAAATATTTATCCGCAGCAGGTAGAGATTGCATTGATGAAAGATAAAAAGTTGTTTAGTTATCTGCACACGTTTCGAATTAGCGGAAAAGTTAGAGATAGAGAACAGTTTATCGTAAAAATAGAGCTAAACTTAGAGGTGAAAAGATCAAAAGAGCTAGAGTCTAAGTTTACGCGTTCTTTACTGAGAGATTTGGTCTTAGTGAGTGAAGAATATCAACAAGCATTTGGGGAATTCCCGGATATTTTTACACCAAGAGTAGAGTTATATCATCATGGGGAAGGCCCGTTTATGGGAGCACATACAAGAATAAAGCATAAATATATAGAATAGAAATAGATCAAATTTAAATATATACGTGATAAGAGATAAGGAGTAAAATAAAGTTAATTGAATGGAGGGGATTTTATGTCACACAAATTTATTTATCATAATACTGTTAAATTAGGTGATGCGGATTGGGTTCTAGTAGGAGTACCTAATGAGGAGGGTAATTTTTCAAATAGGCAAGGGACTTCGGAAGGGCCAAAAGCAATACGAAAGGCGTCACGAGAGAGGCTTAGTTTTATACGTCAAGGGGAGAGGCATTGTATTGTTCCAGAACGAGAAACGTTTGTGACACGTTTGTGTGATTATGGAGATATTAATAAAAAAGAGATAGTTACGTTTATGAATAAGTTAGGGAAAGGACAAAGGGTAATTTTATTAGGGGGCGATCATTCAAATACGTTTTTAGCATTGAAAGGGTTAGAGCAGAAATATAAAGAAGTTGCAGTGATATATTTAGATGCTCACCCGGATATGATTGGTTCATTTCGGCCGTATTATGGATCGGTTGTGTATGATATTTTAAAACTGAGCCATGTTAATTCGAAAAAAGTGGTAGAGGTTGGAATTCGTTCGATTGAACAAGAAGAACGAACGCAATTGAAAACAAAAAAAATAAAAGCATATACAGCAATTGAGGTCTATGAACGAGGGATACAACAAATCTTCAAAGAGATAAAACGTAAAATTGGGAAGACGCCGTTATATCTTTCTATTGATTTAGATGTGATTGATCCGGCGTTTGCGCCAGGAGTGGATACGCCTGCTTCATTTGGTTTGTTTCCACAAGAATTTTTATGGTTTGTTAAACAATGTGCAGGGTTAAATTTAATTTCTTTTGATGTTATGGAGATGAGCCCAAGATATGATATTCAACAACGAACGGCGCAATTGGCAGCGCAAACAATTGTAGAGATTATAGCTAGTGCAATCAAAAAAAAATCAAGTCATAAAATATAGGGTTTTTGCCGGGAAAAAAACTTGTTCATGACACTGCTTACTTCTTTATAGTTATCCACGATAGCGCGGTGATGCGCACCTTTAATTATTGTTAATTGGGCGTCTTTTTTGAGTTGTTTTAGGTGTTTCGCAAATTTTAGAGGGATAGTGGTATCGTATTCGCCACTAATGATTAAAGTGGGGATTTTGAGAGAACTTAAAGTTAGGTCAATTTTTTTTTGATTATGAAATACATATTGTTCAAGGTTGTCTAGTGCTTTGACAAGACTAAATAAAGGGGTAAAATGCAAGAGATGAGAGAGGAGATGAATTTGTTGTTTTATGCCTGTAGCGGAGAGGTCGATATCTTTAAGATGGGGAAAATGTTTTTCTAACGTAGGTGGATGAGTGGAAATAAAACGAAGGAATTTAGTAAAATAAGAATTCATATTCAATAGATGGTTATGTTCAAAGGGATAGGTGCTTGCGGTATCGACTAATACAAGAGAGGACGGATAGAGGGCTTTATAACGCATAAGATAATTTATGGCAACGCCGCCGCCAATACTGTGGCCGATTAATGAAAAATTTTTTATGTTTTCAGTTTTAAGAATGCAATAAATGTCACGAGAAAAGCAAGGGAGACGATATTTTGCAAAATCGTTGTGGTATTCTGATGCACCATGGCCACGCAGATCAAGAGCGAGAGTGGAATATCCTTTTTCTTGAAAATATTCTATCTCTTTTTTCCAGAGGGTCCAATTTCCACCGACACCATGCAAGAAGACAAGAGTAAAAGGATTCGTATTTTGGATGTAGTTGTAATAGATTTTTGTGTTATCAAACGAGTTAAGATATTTATCACCCATAGCAAAAGAGAACAGAGGTGAGTTTAAAAATATTGTTATTTGATTCAATACAACCCTTGCTTCTTCAATTCTTCACGTTTGATCTGACGACGGTATTCGCCATATTTGTCTTCAGGAGAGTATTTAGGGGGTTTAGGAGTTATAGTTGGCTGCTGGCATTTTGGGCAGGAAGTTTCAAGAGTATAACTATTACAAGAAGAGCATTTAAAAATGTGTTCGGCCATGTTTTTTTTATACTTCTTCGGCTTTTTCACGTTCAATAGTAGCCGTAGATAATTTATCAATGAATTTTTCAATGATTTCTTCTATCTTATGAAAATGTTTTTCAGCTGGTTTATAGTCAATATCTTCAACTTCAATTTTAAAGCGGCCAGCTCCCAGATAGGTGAGACGAAGAGTTGGAGTCACTTTTTCGATTTCGTGCAGGGTTGTTTTAATTTTCTCAATGCCGTTAGGGGCATAGGTTTGAAGGGTAATTGTGCCTTTGACGACAATTTTTTGCGGTTTAAATTTTTCGATAACAGCAGCAGTTATCTCTTGAGCGATTTTTTTGTCGATGCCAAATTTTTCTAAGTTGAGCTTGCCGTCAACAACATCTTTAAACGCGAGATGAAGAAAAAGGTATTCTTTGAATATTTTTGGGGCGACTTCGTTGTATAATTGTTCAAATGTTTTGTGTACTTTTTTACTGATGTTACGAAGGAGAATTTCGGAGTTATTTTCTAGTTTGATTTCTTCTAATTTTTGCTGACGTTCGGTGGAATTAACACGACGCAAAGAGAGGTCGATATGTTTATTGACATGATCAATTCGTAATACTTTACAAACTATTTGGCGATCAATTGAAACGAATTCACGTAAATTGCGGATTCTTCCTGGAGAAATTTCAGAGATGTGGACAATACCTGAGTCACCATATTCTAAGAGTTCTACGAAGACGGCGTTGGGAAATAATTTAGTTACTTTACAGAAAACGATTTCGTTTATTTCAGGCAAGCCATGACGTTTGTATAACATGAATGAGTTTTAGAGAGGTTTATTTATAAATGTTTAGGGGAGAATTGAGTGATTAAATAAATAAAAAGAGAGAAAAATTATTTTTTTATTCTAATATTTCTAAAACACGAGCAGAAATACGAGACTTACCACCAGTAGGATACGCAACTTCTTTGCCGCAGACTAAACAAGGGACAACTGTTGCAGCGTTGCCAAAGATGACTTGTTCGTTTTTGCATTTTGAACAGCGTACTTTAATAAATCGACTTTTAGGGATTGATGGTCTCATTTTATACGAACTCCACACGTTTTGATCTGATACCGGCTGCTTGATTACTCATTTTTTTACAGACGGAACAGGTATAGCGTAAATCAGTTTTTTTTGTGTTTTTTGCGCCGGCGCGTTTGAATTTAGTTACCGCAGGTTTAGAATAACGACCTAAATTGCCAACACCGCGAGCTCGGCCTCGTAACCGTGCGCGATATTTTGAACCGTGACTTAAAGAACTTGGTGCTTTCTTTTTGTTTTGTGCGACTTTTTGTTCAGTATGCTTTTTACAGTATTTACAATACCGCTTCATTGCTTTAGGAATTTTCATGATTATTCGTAAAGACGATAGGTTATTTATAAAGGTTTTGTTGCCAATATCTTAGGCGTGATTGTTAGGTGGGGCGTTCCTTCGTCAGCCCCACGACCAGAGATGGTATAAATTAGAATTATAATTCTCCCAACAATTTTTCTCCAGAACCTCTTTTTTAGTTATTTTAATTTTCCTTCTAAGACATCGACATGGTTGCATTTGCCGCATCTCATACGATAGCAGTTGTCTTCGTCACTGTAGGCGGCGGAGATTTCGATTAATTCGGCTTTATTATGCCCGCATTTGGTGCAAATGTGATCGTGGACTGCTAAGATATTTTGGCCATCAGCGACTTCAAAGGATTTTATTTGTTGTGTGTTTTTTTGGGTGTGGGTGGTTGAGGTTTGGTTTAGTTCTGGTTGAGGATGATCGTTAGGGCAGGCGAGCCATTTGCCGTAATCGGTCTTTTTTAGTTGCAGAAGGGTGCCGCAGGTTTTACAGAACATTAGTTAGTTATTTTGATGATTTTTTATAAGAGTTACGGGGATTTTTGAAAGCAGCTTATAACAGGAAAAAATAGCTTGCAGCGATTATGATGAACGAGGCTATATTAATAATAATTCCTTTCTTCATTTTTGCGCGTTCATCGATCCCAAGCAGATATAAAAGTAATCCAATGGAGAGAAAGCCGCCGAGATGGGCGAAATGACCAATGCCATCTTCAAGAGGGTTGAGGATGCCAGTGATGTCAGCGTAGAGGGTAAGCCAGCCAATGAGCATGATCGGTAAAGGAATAATTGCTTCATAGGTGAGGTAGAAAGGATCAAGAAGAATAGCGGCGGCGATCAGACCCATAATTGCACCGGATGCACCTAAGCCAGGAATGTTGTCGTTGAGAAACAAAGAGTGAATTAAAGAAGTGAAGATCATAGAAAGAATCATCGCACCAAAATAAATGACGGCAGTTTTAAGAAAGCCGAGTTTTCGTTCGACAACTCTACCAAATATAAATAAGGCAAGCATGTTGCCCAGAAGATGTGAGGGATTGGCGTGTAAAAAACCGGCGGTAATTAAAGAGTAGGAACGAGCGGTGAATAGATCGGAGGGGTAGTTGAGGAATTGAGTTAATAGTTGGTTGCTGAAAAAGATACTGCTGATGAATATTATGATATTAAGCAGGATAAGAGTGATTGTGAATTTTGGTTCAATGAGGAAAAGCCAGAAGTCGTTAAGCGGTTGGAAGAGGTCTTTGAATTGTTTCTTTTTGAAGAGGATGAGAATTAAAGTGAGAGGGGTTTTGAGTATGTTGAG
>CAXNDX010000042.1:0-9470 GCA_964201585.1 Candidatus Woesearchaeota archaeon
ATATCATCTCCACCGCAAAACTTATCCGTCGAACAATCCGCATCCGCACAATCTAATTTTCCATCATTATCATTATCAGATCCATCAAAACAAATCTCACCTGTAAATCCGGAAGGCTTACACACATTAATTGTACTATCCCACGAACACGACCCTGCTCCCCCATTTCCTCCAACACAATCACTAGATGTATAACAACTCCAACAATCATTTCCACAATACTTCTCACTATTTCCATAACAATATCCAACACCATTTGGTGCATTCACATCCGCAGACCAGATACACCCTTCTGTACTATTTTGACACTGTGACTGTGGACTATACAAAAACTCACACGCTCCACATTGATCATCACAGCTCTTTCCCCCACCATCAATAAAACTCATCTTAGGATTACACCACCCTAATCCATTCGGGGCATTACTATCCGTTCGAAACTCACAATACCCTAACGGCGAATTTTGACATAACGACTGCGCTTGAGAGGAAGTATTCCCCTTACTAGAACTTACCGCCATTTCACATGACCAACACGCCGAATCACAATTTCCTCCCCCACCATTATCAAACCCAAATTTAAATTCACACCATGTATCTGTCTTTGTTGAACCTGAAAAATCTGTATATTGTTGCGTCTTCCAAGCCCCGCCCATCGCACTACAACTTGTCTCTGTACTTATTTCATCAAACTTCGCCCCTGTTCCTCCCCCCATACCGCTAAAACCCTGACTATTAAAATGACAATTATTTGTTTTATTATCCCACACACAAGGCATGTAATAAGGTGTCGTTGCAATCAATTCACATAACGTCTGATTTGTAAACGCTTTAAAATCCTCACAAAAAGTTGCACCAATTGGTAAAGCTGGTACATTAGTATAACACCCTTTATCAAACGACGTCGTACAGTTTGTTCCATTCCACCCACAACAAGTAGATAAAAGTGTAAAATCCGGACACATTGATTTATTTAAAAGACTACACGAAAGACCTGCCGCATTTCCCGAACACGCTGTAGATCCACTTGGCGTACATCCAGAAATTCCAGAACAAATTTTAATATCTGTAATCACCCCACACCCCGGATTATTATTTGCACCCGTCTGCGACCCGAAACCTCCAAAAGGAGTGTTACACAAACTAGAACTAGAATTCCACACACAAAAAAACGTATTATAACACCCATCTGCATTTCCATTAAAATCATCACACCCGCTACCAAAAAAATCCCCCCCGATAGGATCACACAAAGAACTTCCTGCACTCCACACACACGATTGATTAAAAGACGTCTTTAACGTTGTTTCACAAAATGTTTGATTTGTACCATCAGCATTAAAACAGTCCCATCGCTCACAACCACGAGCTGAATTCTACTTACATCCCAGCGATGCATTATTCTCACACAATGTTTGCGTCTTGAATGACCAACACTCGACTACATGCGAAGAAACACTACTTAATACACCAATCTGTTGCAAATCAGTAACCGCTGCCCCCGTTAATAAAGAACCTCCAGAGTTTGATGAGATATAAGAAACATCATCAGATAAAAAGAAACGTCCATATACACCCATACCTAGAATACTTAAAAATAACACTAAAAATACACTAAACATAACTTTATCAGTAAATTTTATTTGTTTCATCTATCTCACTCATTTTTAGTATAAACGCTTCTTTCACACTAAGTCGGAGTTAAAGCACAAACGACTTTACTATCTACCAATCAATATAAAACAAATAAAATAATAAAAAACTATTTCTTCTTCGCAACTGCACTCTCTTTCTTACGCGTCATCAACCACCACACTACACCAATAAGTACAACACCAACAAGTACAACAGCAACCCACACACCTGTCGATGAAGAACCCATCACTTGTGTAGCGCCTGTAGCCCCAGATTGACTTTCAGTTGTTGCTGAAGCTGAACTCGTCGCCGCTGAAACATCTTTAGTTTCGGTAGCTGATTCTTTACCAATTGCTGCATCCGCTTTCTTCTCAACTACCGGAGCCGGTGCCGCTTTCCCCTCTGCAATCGCAAAATAACTAAATCCTGGCGTTTGCGCAGTATACGTTATATACCCACCATCTTCTTCACTAAACGTAGTTGGTAACGTCACCCACGCACCATCCACAAAACGATGTAACGCCACATTCTCTTTTGTTAAACCTTTCTCAGCAAGCCAATCCACACCGACTTTAAACGAAACATCAACTTCTCCTTCGATAGCTTTAGCCAAATTTATTTGACTAATAGAAACATATTTATAGACATTTTTATCTAACGCCGGAACATCTTTTGGTAGCACACTTACTTTTTGCACTTGTAATGTCGCTCCGTACGCATTTTGCCCTGCCGTAAAACTAACTTTTGACACTGCTACTTCTGCATCAGCAATATCAAGACTAACTGTCTCCCCTTTATTAACAGATGTCCACACTTTCTTGTTAAATTGCCCTGCTGCTTTCACAACAACACCATTAGGTGAACCACCTGGACCACTACCGCCTGTTTGCGCCGCAGCAACTACTGTCCAACTTCCTGTTGCTGTTTGCCTATTACCCGCATAATCTATTGCAGTACATACTCCTGAAGTATAAGTCCCAACACTTGAAGCAGTTGTTGCTTCTGAAGAAACCCCTCCTGAAAACCCAGATCCTGATTCTAACCCTGAAGTTGCATCTGATTTAGTACATGTACACGTTACTACTTGACCTACAGCCGGATTATTAGTACAACTCACCGAAACACTCGGCTTCGTCCTATCAACCGTAAAAGTAAACGAAGTTACATTCCTATTACCATGTGTATCATTTACATCAACATAAATAGTATATATTCCCTCTGCTAAAGCTGATACATTAATTGCTGCAGGAGTATAAGCATTAACCCCGACCGAAGGAGCAAACGTACCATTTAAGACATAAATACTACTATTCCCCCCAATACCTGCTGTATCCCCTGCAAAAGAAGGATCATACGTTGCGTTGGTTATTCCACGAAAAACATAACTTTGAAACGCTAAACCACTACTATTAGTTACATTCACACTAATTCTTTGAATATAGACCGAATCGTTTACTTGTAAAGACAAATTGAATAAATAATTAGCAGTAACTGCACTCAAATCCGCACTCAAATTTGCACCATTAGTAATATTTCCAACATAAATATTGGTAACATTTGGAGGAGTTGTATCAACTAAGAAACTATACCCACTAACATTACTTCCAAAACCTAATCCAGTTGCAAGATGTGATAGATTATATGCTGTTACATTCAAAGTATAAACCCCATCCGCTAATACATTAACACTAAATGAACTATTTGTAAAAACTGCACTTTGATTAGCAGAAGTATTGGTTATACTAACATTAAATACTGGAGAAGGATTTCCTTTAAGATACCAGAAGAACGTCATATTAAGCACATTTTGACCATGTGTACCATTAACCGCACTACCAAAAGTAGAATTCATAATACTTGCATTTAATACAATAGTATTTGATAAATTCATTCTAAGAAGAGAAGTAGAGGAAGAATTAGGAGATAAAACCATAATTGTATTCCCAAATAAACCCCCCTGTACCACTAAAGCACCAAATAAAACCAACACAAAAGACATTAACACAAATAAATTACTTTTTTTCATTTTAAACCACCTTTTCTATTTTTTTTATAATCTATAAACCTGAACTAAGTTCTAGAAAACAAAATCCATATATAAATATTTAGTCTCACTTAAAAAGAGTAAACACCCCTTGAATAAAATAATGAGTACATTTAACACCTACAAAGTGCATTTAACACAAACAATATAAACAATAAACATCTACCTCTCACTCAATGAAAAGTATTTCCCAAATAAATATAACAAACAAAACCATCTTCCTTCGCGTAGATTACAACCTCCCCTTCAAAAACAACACCCCACAAGACCTAACCAAAATAAAATCCTCCCTACAAACAATCAATCACCTCTTAAAACACAACAATAAAATAATTCTTGCCACCCATCTTGGCCGACCAGCTGGAAAATTCAACCCTGAATTCTCAACAAAACATCTTCTCAAACCCCTCCAATCCCTCCTCCCAAAATATAAAATCACCCACCTCCACGATTGCATCGGCAGCGACATCAAAACCACCATCCAAAAATCCTCTTCAAAAATCTTTTTACTTGAAAACCTCCGCTTCTACCACGAAGAAGAACAAAACGACCCTCTCTTCGCCCAATCATTAGCCTCCCTCGCTGACATCTACATCAACGACGCCTTCGCCGTTTCACATCGCGCTCACGCCTCCGTTCACGCAATCACAAAATACCTCCCCTCCTACGCCGGATTTCAATTAGAAACAGAAATAATTCAATTAAGTAAAGCACTCCACCCACAACCTCCTGTAATTTGGATCCTCGGCGGCGCAAAACTTGATAAAATCGACCTCATCCAACAAGCTCTCCAAAAAGCAGATTACATCTTAATCGGCGGCGCTCTCTCTTTCGCCTTCCTCAAAGCAAAAAACATCTCAGTAGGCCAATCTAAAACCGATACCAAATCAGTTCACATTGCCAAATCCATATTAAATTCCCCACACGCCAAAAAAATAATTTTACCAATAGATTTTATCACCACAACTAAAATGTCCCCCAACACCAAAACATCTATTCGCAACTACAACCAAATCCAAACAACTGAAATCGCTCTCGATCTTGGCCCAAAAACCATCGCTCTATTCAAACACCACCTCCGCAAAGCCCATACTATCATCTGGAACGGCCCGCTTGGCTATTACGAATGGAATAAATTCGCCCAAGCCACAAAAGATATCGGACGTTTTATCTCAACGTTAACTGCAATCACAATTGTCGGTGGTGGTGAAACCGCTGCTGCCATGCACAAATTCCACCTGCACCATAAATTAACTCACGTTTCCACCGGTGGCGGCGCCTCATTAGAATTTCTCTCCGGAAAAATATTACCTGGAATCCTCGCGTTAAACGAAAACAAAAAAAAATTCCCACCAAATTATTAACTCAAACCACAATCAAAATCTCTTTTCTCAACGTCACTTTCACCGTCTGCTCAAACACATGCTTCTCACGCTCAAAATGCAACTGCTGTTGCTGTAACTCCTCCTGCATCTGCGCTGACTCCTCCTGTAATCTCTCAATCTGCTTCACAAAATGCTCAACCCTATATTCCCCATCTTGGATTTTAAACAAAAAATACCGATTTCGCATTGACCCCTCAACCACATCTAATTCTCGTTTCACCCGTAATAAATTTGACTGCAAACCATGTAAATAAGATAACTGCAATTTATCCCCATACCCCATAAATACATTTACCTCTTCCGCTGGAAATGAAAACTTTCCCGTCATCAACCCCATTTTCAGATGATCTAACACATGACTAATCGCTAAACCGGAATCATCTAAAAATCCTTGTAGCGGATCCGCAACATAACGCTCCACTAATTCATTTCCCCTTTGATGTTGCGCATATAATTGCAAAACAGTTTTAATCTTTCCAAAATACAAAAACACTTCATCTTGAATTTTCTCTTGTTCATCAACTAACTGCGTACGCTGCTCATACACCTCTCGCAGCACATCATAACTTGGATCTAATTTTAACTGCTCAACTTCCTGCTCTTTCTCTTTTTTCTTCTGTACTGCAAACTTTAATCGTTCATTTTTCTCTTGAAACTTTGTCGCAAGTTTATTCTCCTGCTCTTTCACTTCACGCAATAATTCTATTTTTTCAAACAATAATTCCAATGTCTGCATTCCGCTCTCACTCATCACCTGCTCAAACTCTCGTAAAATGATATGCAATCGAGTCAATTCCTCTAACAAAACATGTGCATCCTCTTTTTCTCCTTCCCCCTCCTGCTGTAAAAAACGAGGATTATTCCCAAACTCACTCTCCTCAACTTTTCGTAATACCATCTCAGCATACGTACTAAACACCCGTAAAAACTTTCTCATTTTACGCACATCCATCTCCTCTGCCGGAATCATCAATAACCTCTTCATCATTCCTAATATATGTACCGTCCCTTCTAATTGCGACCCTTTCAAAAATAACGCACATCGCTCTTCATACATAATAACTTGTGGTTCCACAATTTCTTTCCACTCTCGTAACTTTCCTAAAAACAACTCACATTCAGAAGATAACTGTTTTTGCGTAACCACCTCCCTAAACTGCCCCTGCACCCACTCCTCTAAATTTGCAAAAGCTACCTGCGCCACATCTTTATTCGCTTTCCCTGCCCGCCGAAATAAACGCGTAAATAACCCCATATAATAACCTCATTGAGTCAAAATGAATCAAAAAAATCCAACCAGAAACACTTTTTAATAATTTCTATTGTTCAGAAGCCACAAACAACACACAATTTCAAAACCTTACTTTATCTCCCACTCACAATCTCAACACCGCAGCTTCATCAGAAGCGAGGATTTGAAATCTATCGCCCCGATACGATTTCAACTACATCCCGATGCTTCAATAAATGCTCTTTACCCACCGTTCGTTTCGTTCGCACATCTTTCGCACAAATAAAATTCTTCCCTAAATCCGTATGCAATTTATACGCAAAATCTAACGCCGTCGAACCCGCCTGCAATAAAAAACAATCCGGCATACATCGCCCATCTTTATCCTCTAATTTAGCCACTCCTCCTGGAAAAATTGCCATATATCCAAGCAACTCAAACACCGCCGTATCTAACACCTGCTGCACACCCGTACTTCCAAACACCTGCAATACATTCGTGCGAATAAACTCTAACGCTTTCAATTGTCGTTCATTCAACTTTGCTTTTCCAATTTCCGTCAACTCAAACGTACTTGTTCCTGGTAAATATGAAATTAACCCTGCTTTCCCCGCCTCGCGCAACGCCAACTCACTATCCGCCGAACATGCCACAAATATATAATCCGGAAAAGCTTTTCGCAACCGCTCCACATTTCCTCGCCCAGCAACTAAATCAACTTTGTTACACGCAATAATCATTGGCTTTGTCTTGCGCCGTAACGCTCGCGCAATCTTCATCAACTCTTCACCACTCCACGCCTGCGGCCTCTCTTTATCCAACTTCAACTCATCCAACACGCTCTCAATCATCGCTTCGCTAACCCCTAACCCCGACAATTGCGTCGCTAAAGCAATATGAATTTGTTTTTTTTCCTGCGCAACCGTTCGCGCAAACTTCTCCCATCCTTTATTCAATATACCAAGATACCACATATCTAATTCTACTTCTAAGAATTTCACATCCGCAATCGGATCATACGAACCAGCTTCCACTGTTTCCCCTTTCTCATTCGTCGTCCCCGCCGCATCAATCACATGTACTAACACATCAGCCTGCCGTAAATCATCTAAAAACTGATTCCCCATCCCCTTTCCTTCATGCGCCCCTGGAACTAATCCTGCCACATCAATCATCTGCACCGGCACGAATCGCATACCCTGCATACAATACCCCATACGTGGAATACACTGCTTGTTAAACTCCTTATCCGCACAATCAATTTTAACAAATCCCACTCCAGTATTTGGTTTAATCGTCGCAAACGGATAATTCGCAATCTCCGCATCCGCAAGCGTAGCAGCCTTAAAAAACGTACTTTTCCCCACATTAGGTTTGCCGACTACGCCTATAAGCATGATGCTCCACCTGCTTGTAGGCTCCGAACGTTACCAAAAGGAACCTCCGAACGTAAGTGAGGTTGGTAAGTGAGATTGCCAATTAACATAGTTAAACAAAATTAATACACTATTTATAAAACTACTTCTCGATTTTAGAAATTCATAACAGAACAAAAAAAGATATTCCTAAACACCCCTCAATCTTTCAACAACGTAAATATCCCAATCAATAAAAAAATTCCGCTAACAATATACAAAATACTATCAATCAACGGATCATATATTGGCAATGTCCATGGAATAACCTGAAATTTATACAACGTCGGAATCGATGAAAAGACAATAAGCCCTATCCCTAAAATCATACTTGGATATTTTAAAATATTTTTTGAATCCTCTTCAAAACCCTCTTTAAATAAATCTTTTCCTGCGATTACAATTATAAAATATAACACAAACCGCGTAATGGGATATTCAGAAACATCAATTACTTCAATTCCTCCTACAACCAAAAATGGTAAAACTCCTAACACAATAAGAATAACCCCACTCATTGCATAATGCACTTTTTTAGGCAGCACCATCAACAACAACAAAAAGAGTAACGCGCCCACAGTAACTAAATCCATTAATTCAAACATAGAACAATAGAAAAAACAAGAATATTTAAATTTATGTTCAAAGAATAGTCAATCAACTTCCAAAAACAAAAATCCATTATCTATATAAACCCCTCATTCAACTCCCAAAAACATGACCTTCGCCTTCGGCCATTTAATTGGCGCCTGGATACCTGGAAAAATCTACGAAAAACTAACCAAAACAAAACTCCACAATTACACCTGGCTCTTTCTATTACTAGGCGGCATTCTCCCCGATGCCGATTTCATGCTTGATTGGACTCTTGGCCTCGAATCCCATCGCACATTCACCCACAGTATTTTCTTCCTTCTCATCGCTCCGTTAATAATCTACATTTCCATCAAATATATCTTCAAAAATTACCATCAACACGCCAAACATTTTTCACTCGCCCTCGCAACCGGTATCCTCATGCATCTCATACTCGACATGGCCACCTCAAACGGCGTTCCTCTCTTCTGGCCTAACCTCGCTCTTATTTCCCCTTATTACATCGGACCATCTAACCCCGCAACTCCTTCTTTTCTTCACAACTCCTATGACAGCATCCAGCACTCTCTTAAACTCGCCATCCTCGACATGGGCCTTGGCGCCACCTGGATTTTCTACCTCTTTTACAACAAAGAAATTAAACCTTAAAAACCTCACTAATCCCTCCCACAATCCAAAAACATTTATATAGCTACTTTCTTTCTCTATCAATATGCCTAAAACAAAAGTAAGTAACACCATTCCTGGCTTTCCCCCGTACAAAGTAAAATACAAAGACATCTTCGACTTCAAAGAATTTTATACTGCAATGCAAGAATGGCTTCTCGAACACGACTGGATGGACACCGAAGACAAACAATCAGGAAAAGACCACTGGGAAACATTCTACGGCGAACGTCTAGGTCAAGACGGCTCAAAAGAAATCTGGATCCGTTGGCGTATGCTCAAAAAAGCCCCTCAAGCCGCATTTCTAACCTACTACTTAGATTTCGACTACCATTGTTTAGGATTATCTGGCGCCGAAGTCGTCAAAGAAGGCCGTAAAATGAAAGTCAATAAAGGAGAAATGGAACTCGAAGTAAAAGGCTTTATTGAAGAAGTATATAAACAAAAATTCGAACAAGACCGATTCTTAAAAGAAGTCAAAGAAATTTTCGCTAAGC
>CAXNDX010000043.1:0-9424 GCA_964201585.1 Candidatus Woesearchaeota archaeon
TCAAACCACTTGAAAATTGTAAGGGAGAATATAGACTTGAAATGAGAGTGGTATTTGACTATGGTGAATATCTCAAACGCAACAAAATTGAAGCGATATTTAGTGCTCTGAAGCGTAGATTTGGGAGCTGGTTGGCCTCCAGAAGTGTACATTCACAGAAAAAAGAGTTGTATTTGAAAGTGATTCTCTTTAATATGGAAAAGAAGATAAAAATGATTTTTATATTCTTCTTTTCAAGAATCACTTTTCAACAAAACCAACATCAATTTATATTTCATATCAACACACCTCATTTTTTAAAATTATAATATCCCTTAAGAATAGTTCAAAGATATATAAACATTTCGCTTTTTAAGCAAGATTTTACAGAGAGAGAGAGAGAGAGAGAGAGAGAGGGGGGGATAAAAATATAAAATAACATCCAAAAAATGTTAAACACAATCAAAATAATGTTAAACGCAATCAAAAAGATGTGAAACACACTCCCAAAAAAGTTAAACGCACTCATTTGTTCAAATTCAAAAACAGCCATTTCCAAACAGGAATTACTTGTATCTTTTTATGTGGAAGAATTATCTCTTCTTGTTGATCAAACGTAAGAATAAGCCCTTTTTTCAACTTGCAATTCTCCATTGCTTCAAGTAAGCCCCCTATTTCTCTCTCTCGATTATTCTCATTCAATTCCCACGTCACTTGAATCGCGTCTGTAATCTGACTTCCCACCCGTAACACAAAATCACATTCACCTTTGCCAGAAAAGTAATAAATTTCTTTCTTTGTTCTCTTCAATTCTATAAATACCGCATTTTCCAGCAGTCTCCCTCGATCTTCAGAGAAACGAAATCCCACCTGAGTTACAAATCCATTATCTACACAATATCCTTTTCGCGGATTTTGTAATTGTTTTTGTAGAGAAAAATCAAATTTAGGAATGAAAAAAAATAAAAACGCTTTTTCAAAAGTATCAGCAATCGACTTAACCGTAGCAATATTCTTAATTTCTGTAGCCACAGAGATATTTCGAAAACTGCATCTTTTTGCCACAGTAGATAAAAAATATAACGAAACTTCTTTGATAGGTTTTTCTAAATGCGGCTTAAATCTCTTAATCACATCCCTATACAAAATATTCTCATAAAGCTCGGATAATATTCTAGAGTCACCATCAACCACAAATTTTGGTATCCCCCCTGTATTGATAAATGTAGCAAACTCTTTGCGCACTTGGGACTGTATCTTTAGATCCAATGAAGTAGCATCAAAACACACGTTCTTAAACGCCAGAACTTCTCTAAAACTAAAAGGATATAAGCTTACGTTAACACTCCTACCAGTTAAAACCGTAGAAATCTCTTTACTTAAGAGCTTGGAATTAGAGCCCGTAACAACTAGTGGGTATTTCTCTTTGATTCGATCTACCCATTTTTCCCAATGCTCCACTTCTTGAATCTCATCTATAAACAAATAACAATGATTTTGATAATTCAGTTCATGCATAAAATCAATCACTTTCTGGAAATCATCAGACGAAAAAGAGATTAACCGTTCATCATTAAAATTAAGATAAAGACATTGTGTATCACGTAAGTTCAATTCCTTTTTCAAAATTTTCAATAACGTTGATTTACCTGCCCGACGAACACCTGTTATGATTATTGGTAGCTTAAGACGAAAAAGAGATAAAATAGACTCTGTTTGTTCTCGTGGGACCAGCTGTTTTTTTTCATGAAACTCTTTTTGCTGTTCAAAAAGTACATAATATAACTGTTCTCGATCCATTATGGACAAAAAAATGTTCTGATATATAAACTTTTCGAATTGATACAGTAACTGTAACAATTAATTGAAAAAATGACACAGTAAGTGTTACACTTTTGAATTTAAACTGATTTTAAACCATCTCCTTCTTTCCCACTTTCAAACACATACCCCGGCAAATAACACTTCTTAAAATACTGATAAAACTCAATCAAATTAAAATCTGCAATCAAGTCTTTAAACTGCTCACGCAACTCCACAATGATCGCCCGCACCCGCATCTTATCAAACGCCTCAATATCAATCTCCATATCCCAATCCCCTACCGTCTTATTCATCTGCACCACTTCTTTCGTCTGCAAAAGATGCTTCAACAGTCCCTCCTCCCTCTCTTTACTCAAATTATGCAGACGTAAAAACACCCGAAACTTCTCAATACCTAACCCATGCGTATTCAACAACGCTTTAAATCCTTTAATCACCCGCTTCTTCTGCAAATCTAAAAAAATATGCTTCACTGTTCGAATATTCATCTCCGTTAACGACGCCAAAGTTTTCAACCTCGCCATCGGATGTAAAACCACCGCCCCAATCACTTTCATCTCTTGCTCACTAAATTGCGTAACCGCCCTATCCCCCCCCACAATCCGCTCTTGCTCGCCAAGTAACACTCGTGATCCTTCCGGCAATAAATATCGTCTCGGATACACATGCGTCACCACATTCAACAAAATTTTATACGTATTTAACGTCGGAATCACCTGCGCAATATTCTTCAACTCTTTATTGAACCTCGACGCATTCGGCGCCCCAATCTCAAGTGCAAAATCAAATTCTCCACTTAACTCATACATCGCCATCACATATGGATTCTCTTTTAACGTCTTGATAATCTTAACTTTATCCTGCTCACCAATATATCCACCTTTAAAATATACCCGAAATAACAACACCCCAAAATAAGAATAATCAACAATCGCATGCGCATTAAATACCGTCCCACTCTCCTCTAACACACTTAAAGAATACTTCAACCGCTGCGAACTCTTCTGTAATAAACCCGCCACCTCATTGATCTTAAATCGTGCATTCTCGGCATACAAATACACCAATTCCCTATCTGCTGATCTCATCAATAAACCTCCACTCATTTTCTCAAATTCAACCTTTTCCCGAATAAAACACATAAGTTTGAATTAATTAATAAATCTTCCCATATTTATACAATTAAATAAAAAATATATCTTCAAAACATATAAATAGAACATCACCTTCAAAAACCACATGACACAAGTAACCCATGATAATCTCTTTGAAACACTCATGCGCTATCACGTATCCAACCTCAATCAATCTCTTCCTCATTTTAAAGACGGCCAAATTCTCGATAAAGACGGAACCTCCCTAGAACAAGGTGAAAACCCATACTATAAAGGCCTCTACCTCATCTACGACGGCCAAGAAATCCTAGAAAAAGCATCCTCACGTATCGTTCGTGGCAGCGCAATAAGAGAAACAACCTACGTCCCAACCCAACCCCAATTTTTTCAAACACTCACAGCACAAGAGACAACCCATAAAAAAGACCCTGACGTCGCCTATCTTTATAACACCAAAGATGCTAAACTCACTCGCGTGAAAGGCGAATTAAGCAACCACGCAAACGAAGACCTAGATCACATTTTGCAACGCTGCCTCCCGGACGATTTCGCATCGCCGGATGGCAGCATACCTCTACAAGACCTTGGCACAAAAACCGCCAACGCCGTGTTAACCGCCTACGCCCTCAACCGACCAACCGACCAAGGCGTTCGCGCCATTATTATTAAACGCACCCCGTACGGCTCATTAGGCATGGGCAAACTCGCCGAATTTGGCAAAGACGGCCTCACCCGCGAATTTTATTTCGAACACAACCCAAATCACTCAGGGCCTTTTGTAAACCCACAACATCACATCGTTGGCGTCTATAAACAATACACCCATCCCCGCGCCACGCCATCACTACAATATATCTCACCTCAACAACCCCTATACACTCCCACTCAAAGAGCCCTACCAAACACCTCTCCAAACGTGTATGCAAGCACCACCCCTACCGATGCTATGCAGATATAGTAGGCAGCTCTTTGAGGATTTTTTTTTATTTTGTAAGAATGCAAAGAGAGTAGTGCATTTAACAGATATAAAAAGATGATTATTCAAACTTCTCCAAAGCATCCCAAAAATATATAAATCTCGTTTGAAACATACCTCTAAGCAAAAAAGGAGGATGTAATGATTAAAAAGAATAAAATAATACTTTTAGTGATAAGCATAATTTTAATTTCTGCCTGTAGTTCCTCACAAAATCCTCTCGACGTCATGGACATCGCACAACAAAAAGCAGAGAATCTAAATTATGTGGCAGAATATACCACGAAAATAGAAACAACGAGCAAAGGGAACTCTTTTTCTCAAGTATTCACAACCATAACCTCTAAAGACGGTCCAAACAAAAAAACAGAAGTATACGTCAAAGAAATTGTCCTTCTGCAAGAAACAATTGAAACCGAATTTGAATTCGTTAATTGTTATTATGGAAAAAGCATAGAAGACATAAATTGCCTGCAAATAAATAAACCAAAAAAATTAGACACCCCACGTGAGATCCTCACCCAGTTAATCGAAAATCACATCTTAAATATTAAAACATCCTCTAAAATCATCAACCTCGGCAGCAAAGAATTAGAATGTACGAATCTTGAATACAAATTTGACTTCTCAAAATTAACTCCGCAGACCGCAACCAAAATACTCCAACTCTTCCCTGAATTTTCTAAAACAGATGAAGAGATTAAATTAAATTTTATAGAAGAATTCAGCTCCGCAATCTGCTTTGACAAACAGACCGGCCTTCCCTTAGAAAGCTCTTCAAATATAGGATACGTTATACCAAACACCGCCAAATCCGACTCATTCTACCAATCAACAACCCAAAAAATTCAACGCCTGGATCGTACTCCTCTCTTCTCAAAAACAGAATTTACAATTCCAAAACAGGCCAAAGTAAAAGATATGACAACAGAGGAAAGTAAATGAAAAACACATTTTATCTCGTTATAGTTTTAAATGTATTAATCTTAACCGGAAATCTAGTTTTAGCCCAAGAAGAGATAATGGAAGAAGAATTAGGGGATGACCCTGGATGTGAAGAAAATTTTTGTAGTCTCATTAAAGGATGTGAAGAATTTGACACCTCTGACAAAGAATGTTACATTGGAACCGTAGAATGGTTCAGAAATTGTATCCTTAGTTCCAAATTTACGGGAGGACATGCTTGTGGAGACGAACACGCCATCTGTCTTAATACTTGTCTTAAAAATTTCCCGTCCACCAACCAAGGAAACGAAGCCGGATTTTTTAAATGTAATGATGACTGCGGCTTTGCATTTGACTCCTGTATAACCGCCGTCCCAACTCCTTCCTGTACTGGTGAAAAAACAAAAAAAACTACACCCACTGAAAAAAAAGAATGTAAACAAATCACAGAAGAAACCGCAAGATACGACGCAAAATTTTACTATCCCAAATGTAAAGATAGGACAATCTTAGTAACATACGTCTGCAAAAATACAATAGACGAACCTCAAGAAATCGAACTCAGCTGTCCGACAATTAAATATGAAGGAGGAAAAACATATCACAGCTGCAGCCAACCGCTAGGCCAGCAAGGCTCTTGTTCAACAGAGGAGATAGAATTAACCCTAGAAGAAGTGAAATCAAAACTCGAAAAAATAAAGAATAACAATGCCGAATTATTCAATTTCATTATTGACCATCCTGAAATCGTGTATATGGTTTCAAAAAATAAAGACCAATTCAAAACAATTAAAGATGAAAATGATCTAGAAATATGGCTAAAAGTAATTAAAATCTCCAAAGAGATAGATAGAATGAAACAAAACGCCTACACGTATATCCAATCTCATGGTGCTGGCACACTGTTAGAATACGTAAAACAAGACCAAACAGAAATAGAACTATGGCAACTCAAATTATACACTCAACTAGAAAAAATTATTGAAGAAAGAACACAAGAAGAAATAGAAACCAATAACCTTAAACTAGAAATTAAACAGTTAGAAAAAGAATATGAAATTCTAGAACGACAAAAATACTGGAATGAACAAGCAAGTTTTATTGACAAATCAGGATATAGAATTGGATATATTACCTCTTTCCAAGCCTTACGCGAAAAAGGCTACTCACAAATATTTGATAACAAAAATACTCGTTTCCACGAAAAAATAGGAGAAGCAAGCGGCATTTTAGCATATCTTCCCGGAACTGGAGACGCAATAGAAATTGCCACTTTACCCTCTGTATTACAAGACGAAAGAATGAATCTGGGAGAAAAAACTCTACACATCATCTGTGCTTCTCTCCCCTTTATAAATAGCGCCGTATCAAGAGGAATGATACAAGATATCTTTCCCAAAACAAAAGAAGACATCTCAAATATTGCCGCAACAATTTCAGTTCAAACAACAGATGTAGAATATAAATAAACACCTAAAAACTAAAATAATCTACTCATGAATGTACATAAATCAGTGAAACAAAAAAATAATACATTAGATTATTCAACCATAACCCTACTTATTTCAAATGTATTAGTAATACTTTTTGCAGTGATACAGCAATGGGATCTGCAAACCATCTTATGGTCATATTGGGTGCAAAGTATTATCATTGGGTTTTTTATAACTATCAAAATAATCTTAAAAAAAGAACAAAGTAGTATTCCTCTATCCTTCTTTTTTGTCGTCCACTATGGTTTTTTTCATTTCATCTATGCAATCTTTTTAGCGTCAAACGTATTTGTAAATAGCCTATTTAATCTACAAACATATTCCAATGAAAAAATACTCCCGATTATAATAAGCTCAATAGTGTTTTTTATACACCACTTCTTTTCATTTGTATACCACAAAAAAAACGACCTAAGACAAGATATAAAGAAAACAATGTTTTCAGCATATAAAAGAATAATTCCCATGCATGTAACAATTATTGGCTTAAGTATTCTCAGCCCCCTAGTATTAATCGCAAGTTTTTTTCTAACCACTAATGGATTGATAAACAGAATAGAATTAATTATATTTTTCTCGATCAAAACTATAGTTGATATATATTCTCATATAAAAATACATCAAAAAAATAAGGATATAATCGAAATGTTAAACGCACTCACTCATCAATAAAATAATAAATCAGCAAGCACCACCCCTACCGATGCTATGCAGCTGTCGTAGGCAACTCTTTGAGGATTTTTTTTGAATTATTCGAATAAATAATTCATTTTTGTTCTATCTTCTTTTTTTTGGTTAAATCCAAATAATTCTCAGAAGACACCACTTTTATTCCAAAAGTGTTCTCAGCATCTTTTCTTGCTCGTCCAGCAACAGTTCCGCCTTCTTTTGCAGCATCCAAACCCTCTCCAAAATCTCGCACATCTTTCATTCGGGTAGCCTCAGTGGCAAGCCGTTCACCCAACATCGAAAAGATGAGCTCCAAATCAGTCATATGATCTCGAAGATTTTGATTTTTAAATTTTGGATCTATTCCTTTAATCTCTTTGTGGATTTTGATTGGCACTCCAAACGTAGCTTGAGAAATTTCATTAGTTAAAATTGCATACTCTCGCTGTTCTTCTATTCCTCTCTTTTTCCACTCATCTGTTAATTCCTGTCGAATAGCAACGCCTCTTAACCGCTTTTCAATCCACTGTTTAGGATATCCTTTCAGTTCATAATATTCCTTAGCTCGTTCTTGAGCCAATTCTGGATTCTCAATCTCTTGAATTCTATCATAACCAACTTGAGCTAACCATTGCTTTAATGGCTCAACTTTAAGTGAAGGAATAGATTGGATAATTCTAAACATATTTTTAGTAGTAGCACAGTCAGTTGCATAGTATTTGCCATCCACAGACATTAATTTCAGTTGTCCGATTTTTTCGGACAACTCAAAACCTTCTTCCGTAAGCTTCACTTTTAAGTCAGACCAATACTTTCTCGCTCTATCTGTTTGTGTTAATACTTCAATTATATCTACTACAGAGAACCACCATTCATCATTAAACCAAGTACGACGGATATTCTTTCCTTCAAAAACTACTAACGCCTTTTCTGAATCCATAAAATCTTAATCTAAGAACTCCTATATAAACTCTATCCGCACCTGACCAGTGACCAGTGGGTAAGCTATATCAAGACAAAAAATAAATCATATCAAAAATAACAACAATCTAAAATAACAATCCTACTCCATAAACTTCTTCACAGCCGGATTCATATCCATCATATGCTGCTTTGCAATTTCTTCATATAACTTATACACAATCATCACCGCAAGTAAAATCCCCGTTCCTCGAGATAACGCCCCAGATAAATCCGCAATCGACGCAAGTAACCCGATCGCCGCCCCTCCTACAATCGTCAACGGCCAAATGTATCGTTCTAAAATCTTCTCAAGCACCCGCTCGTCTCGTCGAAAACCTGGAATCTGTAATCCAGAATTTAAAATCTGCTTCGCTTGACTATGCGCATCCATCCCTGACGTCTGCACCCAAAAAATACTAAACACAATCGCTCCACCAACCATAAATAACGTGTAAAATACTGCCTGTCCCATCTGCGCCCACGTAAAACTCCCTTGAATAAAACTCTCAACTAAATTTGGTGCATTTAACCAATATACAACCCCACTCGCCGGACTGCTACCTGAAAACGTCCCCAGTAACGGATGTCCCCATTTTTCTAGTAATCGCGCAAATAACTGAATATTCGCCATCAACGCCGCAACTAAAATAACTGGAATATTTGACGTATAAAAAAAGTTCAACGGCCAACGCATACTATACCCACGTACTTTGCCAAACGATAACGGAATCTCCACTTTCATCGCCTGCCCAAATACACAAATTGCAAATACAACTAACGTCGCCACAACCGCCGCAAACATCAACGCCGCCGTCGTCACATCTCCAATCGAAAGCGACTGAAACAACGCCGGAATCGCTCCCGCCGCAATATCTGGATTTGTAGGTGAAGGTAAAAAATTAAACGCTCTGATAAAAATCTCTTGTGCAACTCCTGCCGCAATAAATAAACTAATCCCCGACCCAAACCCCCACTTGCTAATCACCTCATCCATAAACATGATAAGTACTCCGCCTAAAAATAACTGAAATATCAACAGTAATTGAAACTCAAAAAACGCCGGTGTCCCCGCAAACGCTGGATTTGGTGCAAGTCCCCCCATAAATACATACACACCCGCTTCAAAAATAACAAAAAATAACCCTAATAACTTCTGTAACCCCTGAAACCGTCGCTTACCATCAGGCGACGTTAAATCAAATTTAATTATCCCTGTTCCATTTAACAACTGTAACACGATAGACGCTGTCACTAACGGCCCAATCCCTAAACTAATAATCGACCCAAATGATGCTCCTAAAATAATTGATAAAAATTCAAATTGCTGTAACGCATTCTCCCCCAACCCATAAAGAGGAATATGCCCCATCACAAAAAATAATACTAAAATAATAAGCGACCACTTTAATTTTTCTTTAAAAGGTAAATGCTTCTGTGCCGGAGCTCTCACTTCTGGAAAT